>JBARIA010000093.1:0-41413 GCA_049799515.1 Candidatus Dormiibacterota bacterium
CCCCAACCGCGTGCGGCCCGCCTGCACCATCTGCGAACCGAAGCGGGCGACCCGGGGTTGAAGCTGGCCCCGGGCCGCCGCTGCCCCGCCCAAGATGGCACCCCCCGAGGCGGCCGCCAGCGTCCCCAGACCACGCGCCGTGGCCATCTCGCCGCGGCTGATCCGCTTGGGGACCTCCAGCATCAACCAGACCGTGACGATCGCGAGCAGACACTTGGCGAACTGGTCACCGGGGTCGCCGCTGCCCACCTCTGCCAGCAGCCCCGAGGAGCCGGCGCCACAGTTGGCTGACGCCGAAGACGAGATCAGCGGGCAGCCTCCTAGATGGGCTGCGGCCGGATTGGGGGAGAGCCCGGACACCGTCGACACGATCGCCACGAAGACGATGAAGATCAGGGTCTGCACCACCACCACGGCGGAGAGTGCGGCCACCGTCCGCCAGTAGCGCGAGAAGGCCGGCCGACCACCGGGAAGTGCCAGGAGCAGGAACGCCAAACTGGAGCAGCCGGCCAGCACGGCCAGGGCGAGGTAGCGCGCCAAGTAGGTGAGCGCCAGCCAGAGGGCCAGCCCGGTCAGGACTGTGAATGCCAGCATCCCCTGGATCCCGTCGGGGACGTCGTAGCCGTTTCGTCCGTGGGGGCCGACGCCCTTCCAGACGTCGGTGAACGAGGGCACGGTCCCCCAGTAGATGTCGGCGTAGCGACAGTCGGCGGGGCTCTGCCCGTTGCCAGCCCGAGGTTCACCTGGAAGGGGGAGCAGGTTGAGCTGGGCGCTGCCGAGATCGGAGCCCCCACTTCCCTCAAGGCACTCCTGGCCGGCGTTGTCGTTGACCTGGTTGTCGGTGTCGGTGCACAGCGGCTGGTCGGGCGCGGCGTCCCCGCGATCGCAATTGGCGTCGTGCAGCGGCGGACCGAAGAAGTTTTCGCTCCGGTCCAGGACCTCCTTGGTGAAGTCGGGGTCATCCGAGCCGATGCAGTGGGACTGGGTGAAGTGAGGGTCCATCCAGGGCTGGACCAGCACCTGCTGGGCCGGTGACGGACCGGGTTCGGAGACATGGATCCCGGGGTGGACGATCGGGCTGTCCTCAGGACAGTAGGCGGTCATCGCCAGCACCGTCATCAGGTCGAGGGGCTGTTCGCTGTGGTCGCCGAGGTGCTGGAAGGTGGAGTCCAGCAGTGCCTGGGAGGCCCAGGTGCCCGCGTCAATCACCCTGCCGGCCAGATGCAGTGGCAACCCGGCTCCGATGACTCCGGCGGCGATCAGGCAGGGGACCAGCCCGGCCCGCAGGTTCAGCTGCTGGCCGATCATGAACAGAGAGGCCTGAATCGCGAACGCCAGCACCAAGAGGCTTAGCGAGAGCGGCACCAGGATTGAATTCAGCTCCTGCACCCAGGGAATGCAGCCCTTCGCTCCGCACTGATGGGCGGCCTCTCCCCAGGCGCCGTTGTAGCTGTCGACCGCCGGGTTGCTGCCGACCAGGGTGGTCACCAGCTGCCATGGACCGGAGGTGATCGCCCCGGTGCTGGCGCTGATGTGGGCGGGGTCCGGGCTGCCGTCGAGGCTGCCCATGATCGCTACCGGCCCGCTGATGAAGGCGTCGACGATGTAACAGAGCGGGTCGGTGATCCCGCCGCACTGCTGGTCGGTGCTGCCGGCGGTCCCCGAGGCGTCGGCCGAGCTCGATGCCGGGCTGGGGCTGGGCGTCGGAGTCGGGCTGGGGGTCGCGGCGACGGTTACCGCCCGGGCCGTGGCCAGAGCCGGAGTGCCCGCCGCGCTCGGAATTACCAGCGACAGAGCGGTCGCAAGCCCCCAGATGGCGCCGACCAGCAGGGCTAGCCGGATGGCAGTGGACAGATCTCAGTGAGTGGTGCCGGAGCAGCTGCTGGTGGCGCACGCCGTGTCGCTCCCGGAGAGCCCCTCGACGAAGCTCAGAACCGCTCCCTCGTTGACCAGAAGCAGCACGCCGAGCAGGACGGTGACCAGTCCCTGGACCGCCGCGGCCCGGCGCTGGCTGTTGTCCAGGGCGGTCATGTAGCGAATGGCTGCGAAGCTGAGGCAGAGGACGGCCACCGCGCCCAGAGCCAAGCCGGTCACCGTGTGAATAACGTTGTCCAGACCGCTGCTGAAGGTTGCCAGCAGTTCCACCACTCCCCCCGGCTCAGCTCCGAGCTCCCCCTTGGCTCTCAGGGATCTACGTCCGCCGGGTCCCAGCGAAGGGGGTCGGCGCTGGCCGTCCAATCGGGATCGGGATCGGTCCAGTCGCGCAGCGGGCGCCCCGGCGCCGGGGAGGGGGCCTGGACCGGCGCTCCCGAGTTGGAGCGAGCCCTCAGGGCGCGATCATCGAACCAGCGGTGCTGCTCGATCACCGCCGGCTGGTCGCCCCCGTGCAGCAGCAGCGCCTGTTGCGACTTCAGCCGGCGAACGTCGTCGGGATGGAGCAGTGGCTGAGACGACACCGGCTCGGCGGCCCAGCTGTCGGACTGCCGATGGAGCGTCGTGGTCCCGGCCAGTTTGCTGACCCTCTCCAGGAGTTCCAACTCGGAGATGCCGGGCAGCAGCAGCTTGGTGCGGCAGTTTGACCACAGTGCCCCCGCCGCCTCGACTCCGTAAGCCGCGCTTATGGAGCCCAGATCCTGAGCCAGCAGCATCATGCGCACCCCCTGGGAGCGACCCAGCTGGACCAGGGCTGGCAGTTCGGGGAGGTTGGTTAGCTGGGTGAACTCGTCTAGAACAAAGAGCGCCGGGGTGCTGGGGGGGTTGGCGAAGAGAGTCCTCCAACAGCAGGAGATCAGCGCCGAGATCAGCCCGCGCAGCACCGGCGCGTCGTGGGGCGCCACCACGCAGTACAGCGTCTTGAGGTCACCACCGGCGATCTGGCCCGGATCGAAGTCACAGCTGGAGGTCGCCCTGGCGACCTGATCTGAACCGTAGGCACCCAGCTGGGAGACCAAAGTGGCGACCACTCCCATCGAGGTGCGATCCCCGCCGCTCAAGGCTCCCTGGACCAGCCGGCGCGCCACCGGGTGCCGAATCGCCTCCGGGATTTCCTCGGCGGGGATGGTCTGCAGCAGTTCGAGGACTCCCCCAGGAGCCAGCCCCAAGTCGGAGGCCTCGACCAGGAGTCCGTGCAGCAGCTGGCGGGCCAGGTCATGCCAGAACGGCTCCCGCTCCGGGCTGCGTCCCATCAGGAAGGTTGCCACCCGAAGCGCGTCCTCCGAGCTCGCGATTGAGGCAATCGGGTTCCAGCGGCCGCTCGGCTCCATCAGGGGAGCGAACACCGCGACTTCGCCCAAAGTGCGCCGGTGGGAGAAGGTGGCCCGGACCAGCTCGCCCTTGGGGTCGGTGACCACCACCGGTCCCGGCCACTGGAGCAGGGCCGGGATGGCCAGAGCGGACGACTTGCCGGATCCGGTCGGGCCCAGCGCCATCAGGTGCTCGTCCCCCGGCAGCCAGACGGCCCGTCGGCGGTGGTCGCCGAGCCGGACCCGCGCCTCAAGCGGCCGTCCAGATCCTCGGCCGCGCCGCAGTGCCCGGAGATCTCGACCTCTGGCCGGTCGGGCCCTCCCTAGGACTCCAGAGCCCAGCAGCCTCCTTCCCCGCAACTTGATCGCCGCACTTGCGCCGAGCAGGAGCGCGGCCGCCACGGCGGCCGCCAGCTCGGCTGGGAGCGGCAACCAGCCGCCCCCAAGTACCGAGGCCCCTCGGTGACTTCCGGACAGCACCGTCCGGGCCGTGCTGGTCAGGGTTCGACCCTGGTGGAGGTGGAGCGCCATGGCTAGCAGCGCCATCCCAAGCAGTGCCGCCGGACCAGCGATCGAACCCAGCGCCGGGTCGCCTGTGCGGGACATACGAGGCTGCAGTCCGCTGGTGCCAGCTCACAGGGTCCGCTCTGGTCGCGACAGCCCCGTCGCCTGCGGTTCCCCAAGCGTTACAGGTCATTGCCGGACCGGTGCAGGAAGGTCAGCCAAGTTCAGCAGAAGCCCGCCTAGACTGGCCGAGATGTCAAGCCCGGCACCCTCCAAAGGGGCTCCTTCCAAGCAGCTTTCCGAGCGCGCGATCCTCGTCGCGGATCGTGATGAGGTCAGCCGCACCGCCACCGCTTCGATCCTGCGCCGCCTGGGGTTTGAGGTGGTCGAGGCCGACTCGTCCCGCTCCGCCCTGGTCCAAGCTCGCCAGGGAAGCTACGTCTGCGCCATACTCGATCTCAATCTGGTTGAGATGAGTGCCTTCGAGGTCTGCCGTCGGCTGCTGGCCAGAAGCCAGTGGATCTGGACCCCGATGATCTTCACCAGCAGCCGCCAGCCCCGCCTGGATCTGCGGGTGAGCATGCAGGCCGGGGGTTTCGCCTATCTACCCAAGCCCTTCCGGGCCGACCACCTGATGGCCGTGGTCGGCGACGCCCTGGCCAGTCAGGGTCCGATGCGTCAGGTCAAGCCCAACCGCGAACTGGTCCTGGCTAGAGCTGAGGCGGCCGCCGGCTCAGCCTGAGATCAGGGTGGGGAGGTTGCTGATGGGGTCGGGGTGGGAAGCGGGATGGTCGGCGATGGGCTCGCTGAGGGGCTCGGCGAGGAGGTCGCCGAAGGAGTGGCGCTGGGACCCGGAGAGGGGGTGACCGTCCCTCCGCCCAGGACGCTGGTGCTGGTGGTGGTTCCGGAGAGGTAGTAGTCGGTCTCACCGTCGATCACCTTGGTGGTCAGTCCACTGGGCTGGCTGTACCAGGTGTTGGGGGAGTTGGCCAAGGCGTCGACGATGAAGTCGTGCCAGAGGGTCGCGCAACCGGTGATCCCGTTCACCCCGCCCCCGTACATCGGCGAGTCGTCGGCGTTGCCCACCCAGTCGCCCACCACCAGGTTTGGTGTCCAGCCCACCGCCGTGTTGTCCCGGAAGTCGGTTGAGGTTCCGGTCTTGATCGCCACAGTGTGCCCGGAGACGACCAGTGGGGTGTCGGAGCCGAAGGCCAGCAGCCGGTTGCTGTTTCGGGAAAGAATCGTGTTCATGATGTAGGTCACCTGGGTCGAAAGCACCCGACGGGGTGAGGGATCCGCTCGGAAGATGACCTTTCCCTGGTCGTTGGTCACCTGAAGCACGAAGGTAGTCGGGTGGAGCACGCCCTCGGTCGCGTAGGCGGCTCCGGCCTGGGTCATCTCCCACAGCGGCACCGGGTAGGCGCCCAGAGTGAGGCTGGGGCCGTAGTCGGGGTCGGGCTGGGTCAGGGTGGTCACGCCCATGTTGCGGGCGGTGGCCAGGATGTTGGGGATCCCCGTCTTCAACTCCACCCGGACCGCCGGTACGTTGAGAGAGTTGCCCAACGCCACCTGGGCCGGGACTACTCCCGCGTAGACGCCCTCATAGTCGACCACCGTGTAGGAGCCACCCCCCGCCAGAGGCACGGTCAGCGGCGCGTCCAGGATGGGGGTGGTCATGGTGATGTCGTGATTGGCCAGGGCGGTCGGGTAGTTGAAGATCTTGAACTCGGAGCCAGGCTGCCGAGGGGTGGCGGCCATGTCGATCTCACCTCCTGGGGAGCTGGAACCCGGTCCTCCGACCCAGGCCAGAACGTCTCCGGTCTTGGGATCCTCGGCCACCAGGGCTCCGTCGGTCATGTGCTGGGCGGCTCCGTCGGCGACGGTTTGGGTCACCAGTTGCTGGGCCTCTTGATTAAGGGTCACATCGAGGCTGGTCTGAACTCGCAGACCCATGGTCTGGTAGCCGCTTCCGTACCGGCTCTGCAACCAGCTCTCCACCTCGTCCACGAAGTACGGGGCCAGGTTGAGCGAGCTGCCCCCGGGCGCGGTCAGCGGAGGTGCCTGGGCCAGGATCGCCTTGGCCTCCGGGGCGGTCAGATCCCCCTGGCGCCGCATGGCCGCCACCACCAGCTGCTGGCGTTGCCTGGCCGCGCCCAGGTTGAGGAACGGGTCGAGGTAGCTGGGCTCGGGCAGGAGGCCGGCCAGCAGGGAGGCCTGGTTGGCGTTGAGTTGGGAGGCGTTGACCCCGAAGTAGGTCAGAGAGGCGGCCTCGATCCCGGTCGCCCCCTGGCCGAAGTAGACGTCGTTGAGGTACTCGTCAAGGATGGTGGAGCGGGAAAGCTTGGCGGTCAGCTCCTCGCCGTAGAGAATCTCTTTGACCTTGTAGGTGAGCGACTTATCGTCGTGGAGGTAGAGGATCTTGCCCAGCTGCTCGGGAATGGTGCTGGCCCCCTGGGACTCGCTGTGGTGAACCACGTCGTAGAAGGCAGCTTGGGCGATGCGGGCCAGATCAAAGCTGGGCGAGGTCCAGAAGGTGCGATCCTCGATCGCGACCACCGCCTTCCGCATCACCGGCGCTATCTGCTCAAGCGAGACCTGGATGCGGCTGCTGCCAGACGGGTGCAGGTCGGCGATCTCGATGCCGCCCTGACCGTAGATCAGGGTGTCGCCGCCCAGGTCAGCCGCCTTCGGCAGGGCTCCGTAGGCGCGGGCCAGGGCGGTGAAGGGCACCGCCAGGATCACCACGGCAGCCACCGCCGCCAGGGCCACTGCCGCGCCTATCCGGCGCCAATCGGCACCGGCCCCCAGGCTCTGCCTCCGGGTTCGGGGGCGGGTCAACTGGTCACGAGCAGAATCCCGCCGCGATTTGAAATCAGCCATAGTCGACGTTTGGGCACGGCGCGGGGCCCAGGGTCAACCGATGAGGGTCGCGACCCGGCCAGGTGGGGAGGCACCGTGCGCGCGCCGTGCCCATCTAGTAAAACGCCCGAGCGCGAGATTTGGTTTCCGATGACCCCTAGAAGACTGCTTTCCAGGCCCTGGAAACCGGGACCTGGAGCGGGAGCCGCCCGACGGCTCCATCTGCCGGCGAGCTCTTGAACAGCGATCCCCCCACGGATCCGGCGGAGCCGCCCCCCCGCCGAGCCGGATTCCCGAGGGTTCGGCCCGCCCGCCGGGGAAGTAATCGCAGCTTCACACTGCTCTTGGCCGGGCTGCTGGTGGTGCTGGTAGTGATCCGGTCCGTGACGACCCATCCCTTCCCCACGGCGTCGCATCAGAGTCCGGCCGCCGCGGTGGCCGGATACCTGACCGGGCTGGAGCACAAAGACGTCGGCCAGGTTCGTCACTACCTGGCGCCGGCCCAGAAGTCGCAGGCCAGCGCGGTGGTCAAGGCCTTCACCTCCCGGCACGCCTACATCGCGGCGCCAGCCCTGGAAACCTACTCCCAGGGTTCCAGCAAGGCAACCGTCACCTTCTCCCTCCAGGTCTGCTCTCCTCTGCAGGGGCTCAAGGACTACAGCTGCGTCCCGGTGGCTCGGGCACCCTTCGGCCTGCCCGACCAGCTCACCTGCGCCAAGGTCGACGGTGACTGGTACGTGACCACCCTGCTCAAACCGCGCTGAGGAGGTCAGCCGCTCCCGGGCGCTTCCAGCCCGGGTTGGACCAGTCGCTCGGGGTCCAGCAACCGGTCCAGCTCCGACGGCGGGATCTTAGAGCGCTCAAGAGCCACCTCCCGAACCGTCCGACCGCTCTGGTGGGCCTCGTGGGCGATGGCGGCGGCCGCGTCGTAGCCGATGGCCGGCACCAGCGCCGTGCAGATCGCCAGCCCCTGTTCCAGCAGCTCCGGTCCGCGTTCGGTGGCGAAGAGCCCGTCCACCGCCTGCCGAGCCAGGTTGGCAGAAGCCCGGGCCAAAAGTTCGATCTCCTCCAGGAAGTTGTGGGCGGCCACCGGGAGCATCACATTCAGCTCCAGCAGGGAGCCGGTCGACCCGCAGAAGGCGACCGTGGCGTCGTCCCCCAGCACCTGGGCCACCGCCATCAGCGCTGACTCGCAGATCACCGGATTGACCTTCCCGGGCATGATCGAGGAGCCAGGCTGAACCTCGGGCAGGCTCAGCTCCGCCACCCCGGCCCGGGGCCCGAAGCTGAGCAGGCGCAGATCGCTGGCGATCTTGTGGAGAGCGATCGCCGCCCCTCTGACCGCCCCCGAGGCGAAGACCACGGCATCCAGGGTGCTCTGGGCCTGAAAGTGGTCGTTCGTCTCCCGCAGCCCGGGGTCGTACTGCGGGGCGAGGCGGGCGATCACCCGCTGGGCAAACTCCCGGTGGGTCCCGATACCGGTGCCCACCGCCGTCCCCCCCAGGGCCAGCTCGACCAGCTGCAGGCGGGCCAGGTCGAGCCTGGCCAGGGCCCGTTCCACCTGGCCCCGATAGCCCTCGAATTCCTGACCCAGCCGGATGGGGGTGGCGTCCTGGAGGTGGGTGCGGCCAGTTTTGATCACTCCCCAGAGCAGGTCTCGCTGACGGGCCAGGCTGAGCTCCAGCTGGCGCAGGCTGGGCACCAGCTCGTCTCGCAGAGTCGCTAATCCCGCCAGGTGAATCGCCGAGGGGAAGACGTCGTTGCTGGACTGGCCCAGATTGACGTGGTCATTGGGGTGGACCCGGCGACGCTCTCCGCGGTCCCCGCCCAGCAGCTCCAGCGCTCGGTTGCCGATCACCTCGTTGGCGTTCATGTTAGAGGAGGTGCCGCTGCCGGTCTGGAAGATGTCGACCACGAACTGCTCGTCGAAGCGCCCCTGGCTCACCTCGTCTGCCGCTGCTGCGATCGCCTGGCTGAGCTCCGGGGAAAGCAGCCCCAGCTCCAGGTTGACTCGGGCTGCCTCCCGCTTGATGTCTCCCAGGGCGGCGATCATGCGGCGGGGCAGTCGGAGCCGGCTGATCGGGAAGTTGCTGACCGCCCGCTGGGTGCTCGCCCCGTAGTAGGCGTCGGCCGGGACCTCCATCTCGCCCATGGAGTCTCGCTCGAGGCGGACCGGGCCTTCGCTCATCACTCCGAGTCTATCGGCTGGGTTGAGGCGGTCGGCTCGTTCGAAACCCGGTCGAAGAGAAGTCGGGTGACCCAGCTGTCGCGGTCCTGGCCGGCTCGGGTGCGGCCCACCCGGTAGCCCTCGAAGCGGCGGAGGAGCAGGCAGATCACGATCCCCACCGCGGTGATCGCAAACGCCGGCGAGGCCCTGGTCAGCCAGAGCACCAGCGGCAGCCCGGCGTAGGCCAGCAGGACCCCGATGGCGCTCCGTCGTCCCGCCCCGCCGATGATCACCAGGGCCAGCACGAAGCCAATCCCCCACCAGGACCAGAGGGAGACCGCGCCGGTCGCGCTGGCGACCCCCCGTCCGCCGTTGTACTGCATGTAGATGGGCCAGCCGTTGCCGATGACCGCCGCCAGCCCGGCTCCGGCCGCCACCCAGGCGGGAGCTCCCAGCAGCACCGACACCAACACCGGCAGCAGACCCTGGCAGAACTGGAGCGGTCCCACCACGGCGGCCGGCAGCAGGCCGACGCTGTGAAAAAGGTTGCTGGTGCCGATCTTGCCGGTGCCCACCTCCCGGAGATCGACCCCAACCAGCTTCCCCACCAGCCAGCCGATCGGAATTCCACCCACCAGATAGGCGCCCGCCCAGATCAGAAATATCACCGGAGGTTGGGCTCCCGTCGCCACTGTGGCGACCGGCATCACCCCTCCAGGGGGATGTCGGCGACGGCGGCGGCGCCGATCAGACCTGGTCCGGTGTGGAGTGCAATCACCGGCGTCAGGTTGAGCCGCTCCACCGGGCGTTCGCCGAACAATTCCCTCAGGTGTCGGGAGAGCTCGGGGACCGCGTCGGGGGAGTCGCCGCAGAACACCGCCAGCCGAACTTCCGTCTCCGGCGGGGTCTGCTCCCTCAAGTGCTCGGCAACCGCCCGCAGGGCGCGCCTGGTGCCCCGGACCAGACTCAGGCGGCGTACATCTCCGCCGGCGAAGGCGAACACCGGTCGCACGTGGAGGAGGTCGCCACTCAGGCCGGCCAGAGCCGGCACCCGGCCACTCCGGACCAGGAAGCGCATGGTCTCGAGGGCTGCGATCACCCGGGCGCTGGCCGCCACCTCCCGGACGTGGGCCGCCACTCGCTCCCGGTCCAGCCCCATCGCACAGGCCGCCGCCGCCGCCTCGGCCACCAGGGTGTAGCCACCCGCGGCGGTGCCGGTGTCGAGGATCTCGATGTGCTTCTCAGGGTCCTCGCTGCGGAGCATCTCGGCTGCCACCCGGGCCGAGCGGCCCATCATCGAGTAGCGCTCGGGAATGGTCAGACAGACGACGTCGGAGCCGGGGATCGCCCGAAACACCTTGAGGTAGTCACCCGGCGATGGAGAGCTGCTGGTGGGAAGCTGCCCGGGTGCGGCCAGCCGGCGGTAGAGCTCCTGGCTGGAGATGTCGATCCCGTCCCGAAGCATCTGGCCATCAAGCTCGATGGACATCGGCACCACATTGACCCAAGGCGACTCACCGAGGGCCGGAGGCAGGCAGGCGCCACTGTCCACCACCAGAGCGGTCGGCGGCCTGCCGACCACTACGCGAGCGCCGCCTTTTGGGAAACCGGGCGAGCCGTCTGGGCGGGGTCGCGCCAGTCAGAGCCCAGCCAAGAACGCGCGTCCACCGGCTCGCCCACCAACCACTCCTCCACCACGGGGCCGCGGATCACTGGCCCCTGGGTTCCGCGAAACCCCGAGCGATCCGCTCTCTTCGTCTTACTCCGCCACCCGGCGATCACTCAGAGCTCGGCTCTGGCAGTCGCCGTAAATCACCAGCAACCGATCCAACATGGCCGACATCCCATGATGACGCACCGCTTCCTCGCGTGCCATCCGGCCTTGGCTATCCCGATCCTCAGGCCGCTCCTGCAGTCCCCCGAGTAGAGCTGCGATCGACTCGCTCAGGGCAGCCGGGTCCAGGCGGGTGGCGACCCCTCCGACCGAGCTGGCGCCGCCGGCCGGGGTGGCCGCGACCGCGCAGCCGCTAGCCATCGCCTCCAGCAGCGCGATCGACAGTCCCTCGGCGCTGGAGGGCAGGCAGAAGACGTCAACCGCTCGCCAGAAGTCGAGTCGCTCCTGAACCGTGGTCAGCTGGCCCAGGTAGACCACCCGGGGGTCGCGCTGAGCGTCGCGCACTCGGCCCTCCAGCACCCCCCGACCGGCGATCAGGAGCCGGGCGTCCGGTCCCAGGTCCGCCCCCAGGAAGCCTGCCAGAAGCTCGCGAACACCCTTCTCAGGGTCCAGCCGTCCCGCGAATCCGACCACCAGGCCCGCCCCCCGGAGGCGCCCCTGGCGAAGCGGGGATTGCCCGGGGCTGAACAGGTCGGTGTTGACCGCGTTGGGGAGAACCTCGATCCGAGATCGATCGACCCCTACCTCGGCCAGCCGGTCGCGATGGTCAGCGGAGAAGACGATGACCCGCTGGTAGGCGCGCAGCCGTGGCGCCCAGAAGCGATGGAGCTCGCGCATGACGGTGGCCCGACCGCTCCCAGGTCGGCCGAACGGCAGGTGGAAGGTGGCCACCGTCGCCGCCCCCGACTCCCTGGCCTGACGGCCTAGCCAACCGTCCTCCAGAGTGAAGCTGAGCGAGACGTGGACGACCTCCGGCCGAACCTGGCTCAGCCAGCGGGATAGCCGGGGCCGGAAGCCCAGTCTGGGCACGGTGACGGTCTTGAAGCGCCAGGTTGGCCAGTCGATCCGATGCGCTGGATCGACCGGTGTGATCGGGCCGTCCCGGCTGGCGTGGTGAAACCAGACCTCGGCGCCTCGGGCCAATAGCCCGGCTATAACCTCTGCCGAGTAGGTGGTGAGCCCGTCGGCGCGGCTGCCCACGGCGTGGCCAAACCAGGCCACCCGCAACTGCTGGGGGGGGGATTCAGCCGTCGGGGAGGTCAAGGAAGAGATCCTGGCGGAAGGGAAACCACTGTTCTGGCCAGCGTCGCACGGCCGCCTCGAACACCGGGATCAGTTGGCGCAGAGCCTCCGCCGGCTCGGTGTCCGGCGCCACCGTCACCGGCTCAAACAGCTCGACCAGGTAACCGCCGTTGGGAGTCCGCACGCTGGTGGCCGGCACCAGGGGAGCGCCGGTGTGGGCGGCCAGAATCGCCGGGGCCACGGAGAAGCGGGTCCTGTGGCCCAGGAATTCGACCTCGACCGAGGGCGTCTCCCCGGGAATGTCGGCGACCAGGGCCACCCAGTGGCCAGCTCGCAGCCGCTGCAGCATGGTCCTCGGCGATCTGGAAGCGAGCACCACCTCGACCCCGATCTCCGCTCTAGCCCAGATCACGAGCTTCGACAACGCGGCATTGCCTTCGTCGTCCATGACCGAGGTGAGGTGGACCCCGTTGGCGATCGCCAGCGCTCCCGGCGCGTCCCAGCTGCCGTGATGGATCACCACCAGGATCCCGGGCTTTCCCTCCAGCTGGCGACCCTGCATGTGGGTCTCGTAGCCGAACACCCGCATCTCCGACAGCACCCTGGTCCGGGGCAGGTTCTGGACGTAGAGGAAGTCGATGGCGGTGCGGGCGTACTCGCGAAAGCTGCGGGCGGCCAGGCGGCGGGCCTGGCGCGCGCTCAGCTTGGGGAAGGCTGCCCGGTAGTTCCTGATGGTCGACCGACGCTGGGCGGGCTTCAAGGCGAAGATGGCGTTGGCGATCCGGTCGGAGATGCGGTACCGATGGGGTCCAAGAGCCTGGACGGCTGCGGCGACGGTCTTCAGGCCCAGCCTCAGCCCCAGCGGCGGGAGATCGACCTTCAGATCAGGTCTCGTTTGGGCCATCAGGCGATTGTCGCAGCCGGCTATGGGCGCTCCCCACCGGGCTCTGGTAGTACGTTCCGCTGGTGAACCGTTTGGGGGAGGAGACCAGTCCCTATCTGCGCCAGCACCGGGACAACCCGGTTGACTGGTACCCCTGGGGGGAGGAGGCGTTCGGGCGGGCCCGGGAGGAGGACCGGCCGATCCTCCTCAGCGTCGGCTACTCCGCCTGCCACTGGTGCCATGTCATGGCCCACGAGAGCTTCGAGGATCCCATCCTGGCCGAGCTCCAGAACCGGCTCTTCGTCAACATCAAGGTCGACCGCGAGGAGCGCCCGGATGTGGACCGGGTCTACATGGACGCCCTCCAGGCGCTCACCGGGGGCGGGGGATGGCCGATGACCGTCTTCCTGCTGCCGGACGGCAGGCCCTTCTTCGCCGGGACCTACTTCCCGCCCGAGGATCGCTCAGGGCTTCCCGGGTTCCGTCGGGTGCTGGAATCGCTGTCCTCCGCCTACCGGGACCGGCGCCAGGAGGTGGTCGAGAACGCCGAACGGCTGAGCCAGGCCCTCCTGCCTGCCCCGCTAATTGCCCCCGCTCCGAGTGACCAGGGTCTGGCCCAGGTCCTGGCCGCAGCCGAGGCCCGGCTGGTGCAGAGCGCCGATCCCCAGTACGGCGGCTTCAGTGGGGCACCGAAGTTTCCCCAGTGCGCCGCGCTGGACTTCTTGCTGACCAGGGAGGTGCTGAACCGTAGCTCCGAGGCCGGGACGGTGGTCCGGCGCACCCTCCAGGCGATGGCTGAGGGTGGGATCAGAGACCAGCTGGGAGAGGGTTTCCACCGCTACAGTGTTGACCGCCGCTGGGCGGTCCCCCACTTCGAGAAGATGCTCTATGACAACGCCCAGCTGGTCCGCCTCTACCTGCGCAGCTGGCAGGCCCACCGAGATCCTCAACATCTCGATCTGGCCCGCCGGACAGCTGACTTCTTGATCGACCAGATGGGGTTGCCCCAGGGCGGCTTCGCGGCCAGCCTCGACGCCGACACCCCCGAGGGCGAGGGGGCCTTCTACGCCTGGACTGAAGAGCAGATGGCCTCGGTGCTGGGGCCGGATCAACTCCAGCTGGCGCAAGTTCTCTTCGGGGGCGAGGGGGTCGCCAAGACCGAGCAGGGTGGTTCAGTACTGCGCGGGGGTCTTGACCCGGGGTTGATCGCCACCCGGCTGAACCTCTCGGAAGCCGAGGTCCGGGCCAGCCGGGAGTCGATGGTGCAGCAGCTGGCCCGGTCCCGGGCCAGCCGAACGGCGCCCGGTCGGGACGACAAGCTGATCGTGGGCTGGAACGCGCTGGCCATCTCAGCTCTCACTGAATTGGCTCTGGGCTCGGGGGAAACCCGCTATCTGGACGCGGCCCTGCGGTGCGCCGAGGCGATCCTGAGCCAGGCCATGGCCGACGGCCTGCTCCACCACCTCTTCGACGGATCTCGGGCCCGCTTCGTCGCCAACCTGGACGACCTCGCCGGGATGGGGCTGGCCGCCCTGGCGCTCCACGAGGCGACCGGAGAGCCCCGCTGGTTCGATTTGGCGCTGGCGCTGGCGGAGCGGGTGGAGAGGGAGTATCGGGACCCTGCCGGCCCCGGCTGGTTCGACACCCCCTTGGACCACGACCCCAATCTAAAGGCGCGTCCCCGCAGCCTCGAGGATGGGGCCCAGCCCTCCGGCACTTCCCTGATGACCGAGCTCTGCCTGCGGCTGCACGCCCTGACCGGGGTCGGATCCTGGATTGATCGGGCGGTCGAGGTCCTGACCGCCATGGCCAGCGCCGTCGAGCGTTTCCCCTCGGCCTTCGGCGCCCTCCTCTCGGCCATGGCCCTCCTGGAGTCGGGGCAGATCGAGCTTGCCCTGCTGGTACCCGAGGGAGAGCTCGCCCACTGGCCCTTGCTTCGCCAGGCCCGCTCCAAGCTGCGGCCCCAGCTGGTGGTGGGAGTGGGCCGGGTAGGTGCGGGTCGCGCCGAGACAGGGCTGGGACCTCCCCTGGTCCACGGGAGACCGCTGCTAGACGGCCTTCCGACCGCCTACGTGTGCCGGCAATTCGCCTGCCGGCTTCCGGTCGTCGAGGGCCAGGGACTCGACCGAGAGCTGGAGATGACCCTGACTGCCTAGTGCTCTGTCGCTTGATTGACTTGGGGTTAGTGCTGGCATCAGGTTGACGCTGCGTGCTTTTCCCGCCCGCATCAACGATCCCGGTACCACCAGGAGGAACTACGGGCGGGCGGCGGACGAGGGACGACGCCTAGAGTTGCGCCGTGGCGGACTATCAGCCGATGACGGTCCACCTCAGCACCGAGCGGCTGAGGCTGCGGCCCTGGGCCGAGTCCGATGTTGACGAGTACCGAGCACTCATCACGGAACGGGGCAACGGCGTACCAAGCGTGGCGGACATCCGGGAACGCATCGCGACCCAGCTCGCTGCGACAGCACAGACCGGGCTCGCGTTGCTTCCCATCTGCCGCCGCCTTGAGGGCGACTTCATCGGATATTGCGGACTGATCGTCGGCCGCTCGTCTATCAATGAGCCCGAGATCGCCTACGAGCTGTTTCAGCCTGCACACGGGCGCGGCTATGCGACTGAGGCGGCCGGTGCGGTCCTCGACGCCGCGATCGCAACTGGGTGGGCGCGACTCTGGTCGACGGTAGGCGGTTGGAACACACCGTCGCTCCGTGTCCTGGAGAAGCTTGGTTTCAAACGCGACCATGTCACGACGAAAGACGACGGGGACGAGGTGGTTTGGCTTACACGCGCGCTGCCCTGAGCTGCGAGGCGGCTTGGTCGTAAGCGAGCGCTCTTCCAGGCGCAGCTGAGCGCGAGTTACGTCAGTCGTTGCGGCAGGGATCCGCTACCGGCAAAGGTCGCTTGCGTTTCGCCTGCTGCGCACGCTAGTGCCGGGTCGCGGGCTTGACTTGTGAGCGGGTTCGACGGCCTGGGCGTACCTTTTCGAGATCCCCGCCGCCGCCGACAACAGACCCTCGTCCTGACGGACCGCTGCACGAGACATCGACGGAGAACCGGCGATCGCCTCCGACGCCCGGCCCTCCTGCTCAGTGATCAACAACGGGGGCGCAGCACGCATCGTCAACGTGATGCCATCACTAACCCCAAGTTAGTCAAGCGACAGAGCACTAGGCTGGTAAGGAAGTCGAGTACGGAATTGCAGCGGAGGTGAAAGATGGATGGTGACCCGCGTCGGGCAGAGGTCGCCGCCGAGGCGCGACCTCTGGCGGTGGTCACCGGGGCCAGCGCGGGCATCGGCGAGGCCATCGCCCGTCGCCTGGCAGCCGAGGGGTTTCGCCTGCTTCTGGGGGCACGGCGGGAGGAGCCGATCCACCGGATCGCGGCCGAGCTGGGCGCCAAGGGGAGCGTCCTCGACGTCAGCGACGAGGGTAGTGTGGCCGCCTTTTGCGCCCAGGCCGACGGCGCTCAGGTGCTGATCAACAATGCCGGCGGCGCCCGAGGCGCTGACTCGGTCGCCGAGGCGGACAGTGCTCAGTGGCACTGGATGTGGGAGGTCAACGTGCTGGGGCTTATGCAGGTGACCCGGGCTCTGCTCCCTGCCCTGGAGAGATCAGGCAGGGGTCATATCGTGAACATCTCTTCCACCGCCGGGCTGGAGGTCTACGAGGGCGGCGCCGGCTACACCGGGGCCAAGCATGCTGTGCATGCGATCAGCCAGACCCTCCGTCTGGAGTTGTCGGGCCGGCCGATCCGGATCACCGAGGTATCCCCGGGAATGGTCCAGACCGACTTCGCCCTCAATCGCTTGGGCGGCGACCCGGACCGGGCGGCTGCGGTTTACCGAGGGGTGACCGCCTTGACCGCCGCCGACGTCGCCGACGTGGTGGCCTTCGCCGTGACCAGGCCGGACCACGTCAACCTGGACCAGATCGTGATGCGGCCGGTGCAGCAGGCCTCGGCCTACAAGACCACCTGTCGAGACTGACCAGCTCCCTCAGGGTCTGGGTTAGACCTCTACCGGGCGTCCGGGGTCCTGAGCCCACTCGCTCCAGGAACCCGGGTACAGCAGCACGCCGCGGATCCCAGCGGACTCCAGGGCCAGGATCAGGCTGCAGGCGGTGACCCCGGAGCCGCAGTAGGCGACCGCCGGCTCAGGTCCCCCGGTGGCCTCCGCGGTGCGAGCGGCCAGCCCCGGAGGGGCGATCACCAATCCCTCCCGGTAGGCCTCGGTCCAGGGAAGGCTGCGAGCGCCAGGGATGTGCCCGGGGCGGGGATCAAACGGAGAGGGTGCCCCTCCAAAGCGATCCCTGCTCCTGGCGTCCAGCACCTTCGCCCCGGAGTCCAGGAGTCGCTGTGTCTCGTCGGCGGAGACCCAGTCCTCAAAGGAGCTGGCCACAAAATCCCCAGGCTGCCCGGCCACCTGCCCGCCCTCGGTGGCTCCCCCCGAGGCGATCCAGCCTGTCAGTCCGCCGTCCAGGACCGTTGTCCGAGGGTGCCCGGCGGCCCGTAGCAGCCACCAGGCTCGGGCCGCCGACCCGCTTCCGCCGTCGTATGCCACCACCCGCCCGACCTGGGAAACCCCGGCCTGCTGCATGGCTCGGGTGAAGCGCTCGGCTGAGGGCAGAGGGTGCCGGCCCGCTATCCCCGGTGGTCCCGCCAGCTCCTGGTCCAGGTCGACGTAGCGAGCCCGGGGGAGGTGCGCCTCCAGGTAGCCCTCCCGATCGGCGCCGTCAGGCAGCGCCCAGCGCACATCGAGGATGGTCATGTCGGGATCGTCGAGGTGCTCCCGCAACCAGCTCGGACTGACCAGCGGGAGAGCTGGCTGCTCCATGGCAACATGATGGCGTCGGAGAGCTGGCGGAGTTGGAGGGACGCATGGTCAGGCACGTGGTTCTGATGCGATTTCGCGAGGACAGTCCGCCCGGGACAGTGGCGGCGGTGGTGCAGGGGCTGCGGTCGCTGCCGGCTCAGATTCCCGCGATCCGATCCATGACCGCCGGCCAGGACCTGGGGGTGGTCCCCAACGGCTGCGACCTGGCGATCGTCGCCGATTTCGCCAGCTCGGAGGAGTACCTCGTCTACGCCAACCATCCCGCCCACCGGCAGGTGGTGGAGGAGCTGATCGATCCCTTCGTGGTCGAGCGCAACCGGGCCCAGATGGAGCTCCCCGGTTGACCGAAGCCGACCAGCAGCTGGTGCGCTGCCTGGTGGTGGGCCAGCTCCCCGTTCCGGACCTGGAGCTGGTCCGACGGGTGATTCCCCTGGAACGGGCCGAGCTGGTGCTGGCCGAAGTGGGTTCCGATCTGGCTCGGCTAGGTCAATTCGAAGTGATCTGGCGGCTCTTCCCGGCGGAGGTCGAGGGAGTGGCCCACGATCAGTTTGCAGAAGCTCTCGAGAGTCACCCCGAGGTGCGCTGGGTTCACACTTCCAGCGCCGGGATCGACCACCTGGCGTCGCTCTTCTTCGACCGCCCCAACACCCTCCTCACCCATTCGGCGGGAGTCACCGCCATTCCCATCGCCGAGTTCGTGGTGGGCTGCCTGCTGCAGCACTGCAAAAGAGCAGCCGAGCTGGCAGAGCTGCAGCGCCAGCGTCGATTCGTTCAGCTGCCGCTTCGGGAGCTCGGCGATTTGCGGGTGGTGCTGTTCGGCCTGGGCGCCATCGGAAGTGAGCTGGCCCTTCGGCTCTCTCCCTTCGGCTGCCAGTTGGTCAGGGTCCGGCGGGATCCTTCGCGGCCCGGCCCTTCCGGCGTGTCCCAGGTCTTCGGTTCCCAGGATTTCGCCCAAGCCTGCCAGGATGCTGACGCCCTCATTTTGGTGGCGCCACTCACCCCCGACACCGAGGGGGCTGTGAACACCAAGGTGCTCTCCCAGCTGGCCCCGGGAAGCGTGCTGGTGAACGTCGCTCGGGGAGGACTGGTGGACGAGGCAGCGCTGTTGGTCGGGGTCGCGGCCGGCCGGCTGGCCGCCGCCTATCTGGACACCTTCATCGACGAGCCGCTCCCGGAGAACTCTCCCTGGTGGGCGGCACCCGGGGTGCACGTCAGCCCGCATCTGAGCTGGAGCTCGGCTCATCTGGCCCGGCGGACCTCCGAGCTCTTCGGCGAGCAGCTCCGCCGGTGGCTGGCTGGGGAACCGCTGCTAAACCGAGCCGATCCCCGGGCGGGCTACTGACCACTGGGGACCGCCCGGTCAGTCCGGGATGTACTCCCGCCGCAGACCCAAGAGTTCGGGGGCGTGGAGCTGGACCATCTTGGCGGCCACCCCGGCCGGTGGCCTGGGTCGGAGCAGTGAGATCCCCACCATGCAGCAGAAGGCGAGCGGCACGGTGACGATCGCCGGCTGGGCCAGCACCACCGCCAAGTTCGAATGGTGTGCCAGGAACCCAGCCAGGGGGGAGGAGACGGTGGCCACCATGGTGGTGATGATCGAGCAGGTGGCGATGCCTCCCCCGAGGGCGACTCCCACCGAGGCGCCGAGGGTGGTCAGCCGGCGCCACCAGATTCCCAGCACCAGCAAAGGGAAGAAGGAGCTGGCCGCGATGGCGAAGGCCCAGCCCACCAGGACGCTGATGTCGAACTGCTCGACCAGCAGTCCCAGCGCCGCGGCCGCCAGTCCGGCTCCCAGGGCGCTTAGCTGGAAGGCCCGCCGCCGGGCCACAGGCCCTGCTGAGGGCCTCAGCCAGCGCCCGTAGACATCGTGGCCGAGGGCGCCCCCCAAGGAGACCAGCAGCCCGCTCAGCGTCGAGCTGAAGGCCGCGAAGGCGCCGGCGCAGACGACCGCCGAGAGAAGTTGGCCCAGCCATCCCACGCCCAGCTGGGAGGGCAGGATCAGCACTACCGCGTCAGTGAGATTGGTCCCGTACAGGCTGGGGTCATAGGAACGACCCAGCGCGCCCAGGATCGGCGGCCAGATGTAGAAGGCGCCCAGCAGCACCAGGACCAGCAGCGCAGTCCGGCGCGACGCCTTGGCGTCGGGGTTGGTGTAGAAGCGGACCAGGATGTGGGGCAGCCCAATCGTGCCCAGCAAGATGGCCATGATCAGGGAGTAGGTGAAGAGCAGGGGATGGCCGGTCCCGCCGGCCAGAGGTCCGAACGGGGCAATCCATGAGGAGGTGGTGCTGGCCGGGGTCGCACTGCCGAAGGGGGCGGGCTGACCCCCCGCTATGGTCACCGTGTCCGTCGATCTCCAGGTGATCGTTCCCTGTGGCACCTGGCCGGTGCCCTGCAGATGCATCAGGTGGTCATGGCTGTGGTTCACAGTGACCGTCGGCGCCGTCCCACCCTCGAACCCGGCAGAGGGAGCGCTGGTGATCGAGGTGGGGGCTAGGTGCTGCCAACCGAATGAGGCGGGGTGGGCGACCTTGACCTCAGTGTCGCCGGGAATCTGCCAGAGCTCGCCAGGGGTCACCTGGAACTGGGTGGTCGTGGTCAGCCGCTCCAGACCCCCGGCACCCTTGGCGAATGGCACCCCGGTGCCGGAGAAGTGGATGAGCAGGAGGAAGGCCGGGACCGAGATCGCGAAGAGCTTGACCGCATATTGCAGGCTCTGGACGAAGGTGATCCCCCGCATTCCTCCGCCGACTACCCCGGCTACCACCACCACGGCCACGATCCCGATGCCGACCCCGTAGGGCAGCCCGGATGCTGTCTGCACGGTCAGCCCGGCTGCCTTCATCTGGGGGAGGGCGTAGAAGAAGCCGATGATCAGGACCAGGATCACCGCTAGGCGGCGAAAGCGCGGACTGTCGAAGCGACCCTCGGCGAAGTCCGGGATGGTGTAGGCACCGAAGCGGCGCAGCGGGCCGGCGATGAATAGCAGCAGCAGCAGATAGCCCCCGGCGTAGCAGACCGGGTACCAGAGCACGTCGTAGCCGAACTGCATGACCAGTCCCGCGATCCCCAGGAAGGAGGCGGCGCTCAGGTACTCGCCGCTGATGGCGGCGGCGTTGACCCGAGGCGGCATCGCTCTGGCTGCGACCATGAAGTCGGAGGTGGTCCTGGACCAACGCCTGGCGAACAGCCCGGCCCCCAGGCTGACCGCCGCCATCGCCACCAGGCCCAGGACCGCCGCCGTGGAGCCAGTCACCCGCTACCCCTAGCGGAGGAGGTCGGTGAACTCCTCGTCCACCTCCTCGGCCCGATGTACGTAGATCGAGCCCAGCCAGATCAGCAGCGGGTAGGAGGCGACTCCCAGCACCAGCCAGGAGACCGGGATCCCGAAGAGCCTGAGGTCGCCCCACTCTGGCCACCAAAATGCCAGCAGGGGCTGGACCAAGAGGAAGCTGACGAAGATCAGGGCCACCCCCAGGCTGAGCCGACCCTGGCGCCGCATCAGGGCCTTTAGGTAGAGCTCACCGACCTCGGTCTGCTCTTCGAATTCGAGCAGGCCCGTGGAAGCAGGTTTCTCTGGCTCACCCTCAATAGCTCCCGGCACCTGCTGGGGCACAGCGGGTCAGAGACCGAGGGCCAACCGGAGCTGTGCGCCGTGGCGGCGAGAGACCGGGACCGGGAGCTCGTTGACGCCCTCGATCCGCAGCAGGTAGGTGCTGTTGAAGAAGCACTCCACGTTGGTGACATGGCGCAGGTTGACGATGTAGTGGCGGTGCACCCGCATAAAACCCTGGCGGGAGAGCCGTTCCTCTAGGTCGTGCAACCGCAGCCGGGCGATGTACCGACCCTCGTGGGTCACCACCGCCACCCGGTCCCCGTCCACCTCGGCCAGCCGGATGTCCTCGACTGGGAGGAGCAGGATCTGGCCGCGGTGGGTGACCGCAAGCCGGTCCTCCAGGGCAGTGGGATCGGGAATCGAATCCCTTCTCAGTTGCGCCGCGGTGCCACGGGAGGCGAGTGCCAGCCGCTCCAGGGACAAGTTGAGCCGGTCCGCTCGCACCGGCTTGAGCAGGTAGTCGAAGGCGGCCAGCTTGAAGGCCTCGATGGCGTGCCCCTCAAAGGCGGTCACGAACACCACTGGCACCGGATTCGGAAGCTTCGAGATCACCTGGCTCAGCTGCAGACCGTCCATTCCTGGCATGCGGATGTCCAGGAAGAGCACGTCGATCTCCTGGTCGGCGATCAGGTCCATGCACTGGCTGGCGCCCTCCGCCTCCAGCACCTCCTTGATCCGCGGCGACTGCTTGAGCAGGTACTTCAACTCGCCGCGGGCCGGAGCCTCGTCGTCCACCACCAGCGCCCGAAATGGAGGCTCCATCGGTTCAGGAGGCCTTCACGCCGGGGCGGTACTTGGGAATCCTGACCCTCACCGAGGTGCCCTTGCCGGACCCGGAGGTGATCTCCAGCCCGTGGGCCGGCCCGAACACCTGGTTGAGACGGCGATCGATGTTGCCGAGGGCCCCCTGGTGCTCGGCAAGGTCCAGCTCCGTTTCCATCCCCTCGCCATCATCGTGGACCACGATCAGGCACTCGTCGTCCTGGTCGTCCGCCTCGATGGTGATCTGGCCCTTGCCCAGCCGGGGCTCGATCCCGTGCTTGACCGCGTTCTCTACCAGGGGCTGGACCAAGAGGGCCGGGACCACCGTGCTCAGCACCTCGGGGTCGATTTGATAGCGAACGGTGAGCCGGTCTCCGAAGCGAGCCTGCTCGAACTTCAGGTACTGGTTCACATAGACCAGCTCGTCGGCCAGGGTGATGAACTCGTGACCGGGTCCCCGGAAGGCCCGCCGGCTGAAGTCGGCGAATTCGGTAAGCAGGTCGCGGGCCCGATCGGGGTCGGTTCTGACAAAGCTGGTGATGGTGGTGAGGGTGTTGTAGATGAAGTGGGGCGAGATCTGAGCACGCAGCGCCCTCAGCTCCGACCGCACCAGAGCCGCCTGCTGCTGGTCCGCCCGCTGCAGTCGGAGCTGGGTCGCCAGCAGGTCGGCGAGGTCGGTGGCCACGCTCAGCTGGGCCGGAGTGGGTTCGGCGGAGTGGTAGGTGACCAGAGCCGCCTGGGTTTGGTCACCCACGGTCAGGGGCGCCACCACCGCCACCCGCAGCGGGCAGGAGGAGGTGAGCTCATTGGTGTGGAGCCGCACTAGCTGAGTGCGGCCCGACTTGAGCGCCTGGAGCACCTCCTCCGCCTCCTCCTCGACGTGCCGGGCGTGATGGTCGGCGCGGCTGCCGGGGCGAGCCTGAAAGCCGAGAAGGTTGCGGGTGTCGTAGATGGAGGCCGCTGGGCCGCCGGACTGGGGGACCAGCGAGCGGAGCACCTTGACCGCGGTCTTGGCGGTCAGGCCCTGGCGCAGAGTCGAGACCGCCGAGGTGGCGAAGGCCAGCGTCCTCAGGGTGGCCCTCTCCTCGACCGTGTTGAAGACCAGGTGGCGGCGTCGCAGGAGTACGAACACGCTGGCGGCGGCCAATCCGGTCAAGCCTACCTCCACTAGGATCACCGCCAGCCAAGACATGGGCGGAATCATCCGCCGACCGCTCCCCAGGTGCAACGCCCCGACCGTTCAGGCCTCGAACTGTGCCACTCAACCGGCCAATTCATACCGTTCGCCGTCACTGACTCGCCAGCGACCGGATGGGCCACTACCCTGCTTCAAGGAGGGAGCCATGGGAGGGCGCTCCGAATGGAGTTCGCCCGTGCCCGCCCCGGTCTTGGGCTGTTCGGCAGTTAGGAGGGAGATATGACCGTAGACGCCAAGAGGATCGATGCTCTCCAGGAAGAGGGCAGATCTTTCCCGCCTTCTCCAGAGTTCGCGGCGCAGGCCAACGCACAACCTGGGATCTACGACCGCAGCCTAGAGGACTTCTGGACCGAGGAGGGGCGCCAGCGGGTCACCTGGTTCAAGCCCTTCGACAAGCTCTATGAGTGGAACCCCCCCTACGCCAAGTGGTACCTGGGGGGCCAGCTCAACGTCTGCTACAACTGCGTGGACCGCCACGTCGAGTCCGGACTGGGCTCCAAGGTGGCCTACTACTGGGAAGGTGAGCCCGGCGAAAAGCGGACGGTCACCTATGCCGACCTGCAGCACGACGTGGTCCGCTTCGCCAGCGGGCTGAAGAAGTTGGGGGTCAAGAAGGGCACGCCCATCGGGATCTACATGGGCATGTGCATGGACCTGCCGGTGGCGATGCTGGCCTGCACCAGGATCGGGGCGCCGTTCACAGTCGTCTTCGGCGGCTTCAGTGCGGAGGCCCTATCGGGACGGCTGAACGACATGGAGTGTGAAATCCTGATCACCCAGGACGAAGGCTGGCGCAAGGGCGGCAAGGTGCCGCTCAAGGCCAACTCCGATGCCGCGGCTGCCCTGACCACATCGATCAAGCGGTTGGTGGTCGCCCGACGTACCGGCGGCGACGTCAACATGCAGGCTGGTCGCGACATCTACGTTGACGAAATGATCAAGGACCAGAGCGACGATCCGGCTACCTGTCCCTGCGAGCCGATGGACTCTGAGGACCTGCTCTACCTGCTCTACACCAGCGGCACCACGGCCAGGCCCAAGGGCATCGTCCATACCACCGCCGGCTACCTGGTGGGGGTTGCCACCACCCACTACTACATATTTGACATCAAGCCGGAGACGGTCTACTGGTGCGCGGCCGACATCGGTTGGGTGACCGGCCACAGCTACATCCTCTTCGGGCCACTGGCCAACGCCACCACCAGCGTCATCTACGAAGGGATCCCCAACCACCCCAACGAGGAGCGCTGGTGGGAGATCGTCGAGCGCTACAAGGTCAACGTCCTGTACACCGCACCGACCACCATTCGCACCCACATGAAGTGGGGGCCCCAGTACGCTCAGAAGCACGATCTGAGCAGTCTGCGGTTGCTGGGAACAGTCGGCGAACCGATCAACCCGGAGGCCTGGCTCTGGTACCGGGAGCATGTCGGCCTGGGCCAGACCCCGGTGGTCGACACCTGGTGGCAGACCGAAACGGGCATGATCCTGATCTCAGCACTCCCTGGAATCACCACCTTGAAGCCGGGCTCGGCGACCAAGCCCTTCCCCACCATCGACGCCGCCGTGTACGACGAGCAGGGACAGGAGGTACCACCCGGGCAGGGGGGCTACCTGGTCATCCGCAAGCCGTGGCCGGCCATGCTGCGCGGTGTCTACAAGGATCCGCAGCGGTACGAGGACACTTACTGGAACCGCTTCAAGGACACTTACTTTGTCGGTGACGGCGCCCGCAAGGACGCCGCCGGCGACTACTGGCTGATGGGCCGCATCGATGATGTGATGAACATCTCCGCCCACCGCATCTCCACCACCGAGGTGGAGAGTGCCCTGGTGGACCATCCTGCGGTTGCCCAGGCGGCGGTCTGTGCCCGCAACGACGCCCAGACCGGTCAGGCGATCGTGGCCTTCGTCACCTTGAAGGCGGGCCAGGAGGGCTCGGTCGAGCTGCTGGCCGAACTGCGCAACCACGTCGCCAAGAAGATCGGCAAGATCGCCATGCCGGCCAACATCCTCTTCACCCCCGAGCTCCCGATGACTCGGTCCGGGAAGATCATGCGTCGCTTGCTGCGCGACGTGGCGGAGAACCGACCCCTCGGCGACGTCACCACCCTGGCCGACCCAGCGGTGGTGGAGGAGCTGCGCAGCCGGGCAGTTACAGAGGAGGGAAAGGAGAACTAGCAACTGAGAGGCAGCTCTCTGACCGACTCACGAATGTTCGAGTAAATCTCATGGAGGGGTGACAAAAACCTATGGCCAATAACAATCCCGGGGCACCTCAGCCGGTAATGCACACCGCCGAGGCTCCCCCTGCAATCGCGGATCCAGCGCCTCTGGGGCTAGCCGGATTCGGTCTGACGACTCTGATGTTGTCGTTCATCAACGCCGGAATCATCGGCGGCACCGGCGTTGGCGCGGTGCTGGGTATGGCGGCTGCGTACGGTGGTACTGCGCAGTTCCTGGCCGGCATGTGGGCCTTCAAGCGCGGCAACACCTTTGCGGCCACCGCGTTCTCGTCATACGGCGCGTTCTGGTGGAGTTTCTACCTGATCGAGGTGGTGTTCGGAAAGGGCCTCGGCACCGCGGCCGGCCCGATCCTCGGTCTCTATCTCTTCAGCTGGTTCATCTTCACCGGTTACATGTTCATCGCCTCAATGCATGGAACTCGGGCCGTGCAGGTCGTGTTCTTTTTGCTGACCCTCACCTTCCTGTTCCTGGCCGCGAGTGACTGGGGCTGGTTCGGTGCGAGTTCGGCTACCACACTCGGCCACATTGGTGGCTACCTGGGAATCCTGACCGCCATCGCAGCGCTGTACACGTCATTCGCGGACGTGCTCAACGCGACCGCGCGGCGGGTGATCCTGCCGACCAACTAGACCGCAGGCGAATCGCTGAAGGGCCCGGGTCCCTTGGGATCCGGGCCCTTTTCTTTGTCTGCTTCGAGATCTCCAGGAAGACCAGGCCGGGGAGAGCCAGGGCGAGCCGATCCAGGGTGGCCGTCCACGCCTTTCCAGAGCGGTACCAACACCGCCGCCGCTACCCACATGGCGACCGCTGTGGCGACGAATGGGAGGGCGATGCCGGCGCCGAACAGGTAGCCGGCTACCAGCGACGCCAGGGCGGCTGCAGCGACCTGGGCGGATCCATACAGACCTTGCACTCGACCCATCTGGTCGGCGCTCACCTGACGGGAGAGCATGGCCAGCCGGGCTGGGGCCCCGGTGACCGTGAAGATCCCCTCAAAGATGCACAGGCCGATCAGCCAGGCCGGGCTGGGAAGGAAGGGATAGACGACTGCGAAGCACCCGGACGCGAAGCAGCTGGTGCCGATCAGCCAGCGGTTGTCGACATGATCCGCGAGCCAGCCAGCGGGCCACGAGCCGATGGTGAAGGGAAGCGCGAACAGGGTGAAGGATAGGCCGATCTCCAGATCGGTGGCGTGGCGAACATGCATCAGCAGGCTCCAAACCGTGTCGTACATCCCGATCAGGAGGCCCACCGCGGTGGAGGCGATGGTCACGCCCACGATGATCGGATCGCGCCAGAGGGCGATCGGAGAGCGCTCCTTCTCCGCCGCGTGGTGGATGGGTCTTATCGTGGGTAGGGACACCAGGATCACCACGGCGACCATCAGGGCGGCGAAGGCCGAGGCCAAGAAGGTGGCCGCCAGCGAAACCTGGAAGAGGGCCGCGCCGATGAGCGGCCCCACGATAGTCCCCGCCATGTTCGCCCCGGTCAGCGATCCGTAGGCACGGCCTCGACGCTCATCTGGTACGAAGTCGGCCACTGCCGCTAGGGCGAGGACTGTGGCTGCCCCCGAGGCGGCGCCCTGGATGGCCCGCAGAACTATGAACCAGACCGGGGACGGGGAGACGGCGAAGGCTGCGGTGGCCGCAGCGTAGATCAGCTGCGAGACCAGAATCAGCCCCTTCCGGCCGATCCGGTCCGAGAGCTTGCCCACCGGATACCTGACCGCCAGGCCAGCCGCCCAGAAGACGGCCGTGACCACCCCGACCTCGGCATACGAGGCCCCGGCGTGGCGCACGAACAGGGGCAGGATGGGCAGGATCATGGTGGCCCCGAGGGAGTCCACGGCAGTGGCTGCGACCAGGCCCCAGAGGGCCACCCGGGCGCGGCGCGGATCGACGGTCGAAGAGCTCAAGGCGACACCAGAAGGGGGTCCATTGCCGAAGGCTCGAGCGGAGCGGGACCAGCGTTAGCCCGAGCGTGGCCGCAACTGCAGCGGAGCGTTCCGAGTGGCGCGGTGCGAAATGCGCCGGGCCACTAGAATACGAGTTGCACACGGAGGGGACATTAATGACGACACCTGGTCTGATCGCGGTCGTTCTCAGCATGCTGACGCTCGTGGCGGGCGGATCGTTGATTGTCTGGATATTCATCTTCCACAGGGCCGCCCGGGCGGAGCAGGCCCCGCCACCCATCCCGGGCCTGGAGGGCCACCTGGGTGACCACGTCTGAATGACCTATTGGAGATACGTATGAGCAACGCGGATGTGGAGGCCAAGGCGGAGCAACCCGTTTTGGCGCCGGCCGGACTGGAGGGGGTGGCGGTCGCTGAGACGAGCATTGGGGACGTCCGAGGCGAAGAGGGCTTCTTCCACTACCGGGGTTACAACGCGGCCATCCTCGCCCGAGAGTGCTCCTTCGAACAGGTTTGGCATCTGCTAATTGAGGGTGAGCTACCTGACCCCGACCAAACCAGAAAGTTCCGGGAAGATACGGCCCGACTCCGCGCTCTTCCCGAGCAGGTCCTCAAGCTACTCCCAGAAATTGCGCAAATCGATCCATTCGTCCCCCTGGACGCGCTGCGCACCGCAGTCTCGTTGGTGGCCAGCGCCATCGGACTGCAACCGACAATGGATATCTCCGCCGAAGAAGTCCGTCAGCAGGCGGTTCGGATGACCGCGCTGGTGCCGGTGCTGCTGACCGGGCTGTATCGGGCGCACCAAGGACTAGAGCCGGTAGCAGCCGATCCGGACCTTGACTATGCGGCGTCTTACCTGCAGATGCTGACTGGTGAGCGCCCCGTCGAAGAGCAGGCTCGCGCTGTCGAAAAGTACCTGATCCTGACCATGGATCATGGGTTCAACGCCTCGACATTCACAGCCCGGGTGATCGCCTCGACCGGTGCTGACCTCGGTTCGGCGCTGGTGGGCGCAATCGGAGCACTCTCCGGCCCTCTGCACGGAGGTGCGCCGTCTCGAGCCCTGCACACCCTTGACGAAATCGGCACCGAGGACCGCGCCTATGACTACCTGCGAGAGAAGGTGATGTCCGGCGAACGCCTCATGGGTTTCGGTCATCGGGTCTACAAGACCGATGATCCGCGCTCCACTCTGCTGCGGGAGGTTGCGCTCGAACTCGGGGGCGCGCAGGCGGCGTTTGCCGAGCACGTCGAGCAGACTGCACTCCAGGTGCTCAACGAGCTGAAGCCGGGACGAAGGCTGTACACCAACGTGGAGTTTTACGCGGGAGTGGTGATGAACACCGCCGGCATTCCCCGGGATATGTTCACTCCGACCTTCGCCAGCAGCCGCACGGTAGGCTGGACCGCCGCCATCTGCGAACAGGCTTCCCACAACCGGCTGATTCGGCCATCCGCCATCTATGTCGGACCCCAACCGCCGCGGCCGCTGCCTGACGGCTATCAATACGTTTGATCGAATCTTCGGCCCAAGGGCAGATGAGCCGGTTTCCCGACCCACCCGCCCCGGGGAGGCGATCGCTTAGAGCGAACCGTGAAGGGAGGGTCAGCTTGCCGCCTGGAACCCCAGGTCCAGAATTCGTACCGCGACCGGGTTGCCCTTGTACTTCCGGAGGGCCACGACCACGATTTCACCGGCGGGGATCGCAGAGGGGCTCTCCGAGGTCAGCTTGACCCGGAACCCCTGGTACTTTCCGGCTTTGGTCCGGCTGGCGAGATTCAGGGTCAGCTGAATCCCGTCCGGCTCTAGCAACACCAGCTGGCCCGCTCCCAGCTGGCCGCCGCTGGAGCTGTCCGAGACCACCTCTCCCGCGACCCGGGGTGCGTGCAAAGGCCGGAGTGCGGTCCCGGCACTGGTGGAGGACGACGGACTGGGAGTGGCAGTTCCCGCGGCGGACGCCGCGACCACTCCGCCGACGGTCGCGAACAGCGCCCCCGCCGCGATGGCCACGCTTCGATTCATGAGAGTAGCCATGATTTGACTCCTGGATTAGACGACTGCGATTGCCGCTCAGGGCGGCATGTCGTCGCTACCACGAGGCTAATCGCGAACCCTACCCGGAACCTGAGACATCACTTAGAAGGGCGGCCAAACTCGGCCCGCAGTGACTAGGCCCACTCCGCAAGCAGCGCCGCGAACTGGGCCCTGGTGAGTCGCAGCTCTTGCTCGCCAAGGTCCCGGAGGGGGGATTGCGGCAGGTTCTCGGCGGTGCAGAGGTCGGGGGCTTGGGGATTGACGTAGAGGAGACCGGTCACCACTTCACCACGCTGCCGCCCTTGGTCGATGACGCTGAGGGCCGCCAGACGATCCTGGGGATTGTGCTCGCGGCCCAGTTTTCGCAGGCGCAGATGGGATCCGTCGTGTAGCTCGACATCGGTCGAGGTCCCTTCCTCGTAGTTCACCACTACCTCGCTCTGCTGGGGGATGAAGTCGAGTTCCTGGAGGATCAGCTCGTGGTCCTTGACGTACTGGTAGCTCTTGGTTGACCCCTCATGGTCGTTGAAGGTGACACAGGGGCTGATCACGTCGAGCACGGCGGTGCCACGGTGTGAGAGGGCAGCGCGAAGCAGGGGCACCAACTGGGCTCCGTCTCCGGAGAAGCTGCGGGCCACAAAGGAAGCCCCCAACTGCACGGCCAAGCCTGCAATATCGATGGTCTCGAGCTGGTTCACCGAGCCCTTACGCAGCACCGATCCGAGGTCAGCGGTGGCCGAGAACTGTCCTTTGGTGAGTCCGTAGACCCCGTTGTTCTCGACAACGTAGGTGCAATCGACATTGCGCCGGAGCAGATGACAGAACTGGCCCAGTCCGATGCTGGCCGTGTCCCCGTCGCCGCTGATTCCCAGGAATAGCAGCTCGCGGTCGGCGACCGCCGCCCCGGTGGTGACGGCTGGCATCCGGCCGTGGACCGCATTGAAAGCGTGAGCCCGCTCCACGAAGTAGGCGGTCGCCTTGGAGGAGCAGCCGATCCCACTCATCTTTGCCAGTCGGTATGGGTCCACTCCGTGGTCGTAGAGCGCCTTGACGATGTGATTGGTGATCGAGTTGTGGCCGCAGCCGGCGCAGAGGGTGGTGGCTAGGCCCTTGTAGTCGTCCCGGCTCAGCCCCAGGAGATTGGTTTTGACGGTGACGGCAGCCATCAGCCGGCCATCCCCACCAGAGCGGCCGTCTCCTCCCGCCGGAGCGCCTCGACCAGGTCCGCCGCGAACAGGGGTAGGCCGTCGTAATGACGCAGGGAGATGAGTCGCTCCGCCAGACGAGCTCCCAGTTCGACCTGCAGGATCTGGTGCATCTGGCCGTCGCGGTTCTGGTCCACCACGTAGATCCGGGCGTGCCGGGCCGCGAATTCCGCAACTTCCGGAGACGCCGGCAGGGCACACACTCGCAGGTAGTCGGTGGCGATTCCAGACGCCGCCAGGATGTCCCGCGCCTCCACCACCGCATGGTGGGAGCTGCCGTAGGCGAGGATGCCCACCTCGGCCGACCCGCCGTCGACGACCGGCGCCGGCAGCCTGGCCCGACCGGTCTCCAGCTTGCGGGCCAGGCGGTCCATCACACGGGTGTAGGTCTCGTCGCTCTCGGTATAGCGGGCCGCCTCATCGTGGCCCGAACCGCGGGTGAAGTAGGCGGCCAGGGGGTGCTCGGTGCCGGGTACAGTCCGCCAAGGCACCCCGTCCCCGTCCACATCGCGGTAGCGCTCAAAGCGCGCCATCTGGTCCAGCTGCTCTTTGTGAAGAACCTTGCCCCGATCGAACCCCTGCTCGGGATAGGTGAGCGGTTCGGTCATCCAGAGGTTCATCCCCAGGTCCAGGTCGGAGAGAACGAAGACAGGTGTCTGGAGCTGCTCCGCCAGATCGAAGGCCCGTTCCATGAACTCGTAACACTCGAGGACGGTGCCGGGGAGCAGAACCGGGTGGCGAGTGTCGCCGTGGGAGAGGGTGTAGGCGAAGCTGACGTCTCCCTGCATGGTCCGGGTGGGCAGTCCGGTGGACGGGCCCACCCGTTGGACGTCGACGAAGACCCCGGGAATCTCGGCGTAGTACCCGAGCCCCACGAACTCGGCCATCAGTGAGACCCCCGGACCCGAGGTGGTGGTCATCGCTCGGGCCCCCGCCCAGCCAGCCCCCAGCACCATCCCCGCCGCCGCCAGCTCGTCCTCGGCCTGGATGGTCGCGATCCGCCGCGCCCCGGTCTCGGGGTCGATGCGGTAGCGATCGGCCAGACCGATCAGGTGCTCGGCCAAGGAGGAGCTCGGGGTGATCGGGTACCAGGCAAGGACCGTGCAGCCGCCCATGATCGCCCCCAGCGCCGCCGCCTGGTTGCCCTCCAGGAGGAGCTGACCCGATGTGCGATCCAGGGGAAGCAGCTGCAGGTGGTCGGTCTTGGTCAGGTTGGTCTTGAAGTAGTCGCGGCCCAGCGCGATCGCATCCCGATTGGCGGCCAGCGCCTTGGGTTTAGATTTGAACTGGTGGGTGAGCGCCTTCTCCAGGGCTGCGTCGGGGATCCCCAGGATCTCAGCCACCACTCCCACATAGATGATGTTGGTCAGGTACTTGCGCAGATCAGGGTCCGGGACCGAGACCTTGGCCAACTTGCCGAATGGGATCGGATAGAGATGGGGCGGCACTCCCTCCTCCAGCTGGGGAGCGCCGAATGCCTCTTCGTAGACCAACACTCCGCCCGGCTCCAGCCGGGCGACATCCTCTTGGAAGGTCGCGCGGTCCAGCGCCACCAGGAGGTCGGCTCGGCGACGCCCCGACCGGTAGCCCTGCGAGTTGGCGCGCAGGTAGAACCAGGTCGGAAGTCCCTCGATGTTGGAGGGGAAGAGGTTCTTGGGGGCAACCGGGATCCCCATCGCGAACACAGCCCGGGTCAGCACCAGGTTGGCCGACTGACTGCCCGACCCGTTGACGGTCGAAGCCACCAGATTCAGGTCGACGGAACCCTGCTCCGTCAAGGTCTCCTCCCACTTGCCGAATTACCCCGACCTGCCCATTGACCATCGTAGTCCGTTCCAGTAGCTGCCACTTCCGCCGGGCCAATGGATCGGACCTGACCCGGCCCTGACGGTTTCCTTTGAGCCTGACCTGAGAGCATGGGCCGATGGCGGGTCGGATCGTGGTCGGCACCTGCAACTGGAGCGACCATCAGGATTTCTATCCCCCGGGCCTACCCCCCGCTGGACGGCTGGCCTATTACGCCCGCTACTTCCCATTGGTGGAGGTGGACAGCACCTATTACGGGATCCCACCGCCCCGCCGGACTGCCGGCTGGGCTGACAGCACCCCGGAGGGCTTTCTCTTCAACGTCAAGGCGTACCGATCGCTGACCTACCACGAGCGGGAGGGGGGCCAGCCGCGCGAGCCGACCCCAACTGAGGAGAGCCAGTTCGAGGCCTGCCTGATCCCACTTCGAGATAGCGGCAAGCTGCGGGCGCTCCATTACCAGTTCCCGCCCTGGTTCGGGGCCTCCCCGCTAAACCTGGATCGACTGGCCCGGCTGCGAGAGCGCCATCCCGACGATCTGGTGATCGTGGAGATGCGCAACCAGAGCTGGGCCGAGCCGGAACGCTTTGGACAGCTCCTCGATCTGCTCAGTGCGTCCCGGGTCTCGCTCTGCATGGTGGACGAGCCCCAGCTGGGATCAGGCTCCTTCCCCCGTCTGGTCGAGGTCACCGACAGGAGGCTGGCGGCGGTGCGCTTCCATGGCCGGAACGCCTCGACCTGGTATGCCCGGGGCAAGACTTCGGGAGATCGCTTCAACTACCTCTATCAGCCGGAGGAGCTCCGGGAGTGGGTGGCGGACATCCGCCGGTTGGCGACCGAGGCCCAGGAGGTGCACCTCCTGTTCAACAACAACCGGTCCAACTACGAGGTGGTGAACGGCCTGCAGATGGCAGAGATCCTGGATCTTGATCTGCCGCCCCCGGGCTCGGCTCTCCCAGCCGGGCCCCCTCCGCCGATGACTCAGCCATCGCTGCCGTTTGGAACGGACCCCTAAGGTGGCACTTGACCTCGACCCGAGCCATCTGCTCCACGCCTACGGTTACGCTGCGGTCTTCGCGGCCCCCCTGGTCGAGAGCACCGGGATTCCCTTCCCCGGCGAGACGGTGCTGGTGGTCGCCGCTGTCTACGCGGCCACCACCGGACGGCTCAGCGTGGTCGGGGTGGTGGTGGCAGCGACGGCGGGGGCGATCCTGGGCGACAACCTGGGGTACGGAATCGGGCGTGTCTTCGGGCACCGACTGCTGGTCCGGTTCGGCGGCTGGGTCGGGCTGAACCCTGGGCGACTGGCCCTGCTGCACCGGTTCTTCGAGCACCGCGGACCGCTGGCGGTGTTCGTGGCCCGATTCGTAGCCGTGATTCGCACCTTCGGGGCCATCGTGGCGGGAGCCGCCGAGATGCGCTATCGAACTTTTCTCATCTTCAACGCCCTGGGCGGCGCCGCCTGGGCCACCGCCTACGGGCTTTTGGGATTTGAGCTGGGCCGGGCCTACCATCGCTTCGGCGGCACCTTGACCTGGGTCAGCATCGGGGCCGGGCTTGCAGTTCTGGCGCTTGCGGTGGGAGCCATCGCGGTGGCTCGGGGGCGGTTGGAGCGGTGGGCGCTCGGTGATCCGGATGGCGTGCCCGATTCGGAAGCCTAGTTCTCTCGGTGAGGATGTCTCAGCGGCAGTAACCGACCGGCGAGCTGGGTGGTGGCGCGAAGCCGGGAGAACTGAAAAAGATCGGCCGCCCGGCGCATGGCCAGCAGCTCGTCCTCCCCCAACTCGAGATCGGCCGCCGCCACGTTCGACTCCAGTTGGGCGAGCGACTTGGCGCCGGGAATCACGATCACCTGCGGTTGAGCGATGAGATAGGCGAGCGCCACCTGCGAGGAGCTGCATTGGTGGGCGTCGGCGATCTCCCGCAGCGTCTCCAGCAGGGGGGCGGCTGCCAGCAGGGCTGCGTCGGTGAAGAGCGGGTTGCCTCGGCGTAGGTCGCGAGGCGCGTGGCCAGCCCGGTAGCGCCCACTCAAAGCCCCCTGGGCCAGGGGGCTGTAGGCCAGGATCACCCGGGAGTTCCGCTGGGCGTACTCCAGCAGGCCTCGCTGCTCCGGGCGCCGCTGCAGTAGGTTGTATCTCACCTGGTTGGAGATCACCGGCTGTCCCAGGCGTCGCTCGGCGGCAACCCAGTGGCGCAAGGAGAAGTTGCTGACTCCGGCGTATCGACTCATCCCCAGCGAGAGGATCTTGCGCATTCCCGCCATCTGGCGAGCCAGCGGCACCGCGGGATTCGACCAGTGAATTTGGTAGAGGTCCACCAGGGGGACCTGAAGCCGGTCCAGGCTCTTGGCGCAGTGGGAGACCATCACCCGGGGCACCGGCAGGATCGGCAGGAACTTGGTCGCCAGGAATCGGTCCCCTTCCCAGGAGCTGAGGGCAGTCCCCACCAACATCTCGCTCCGCCCCGATCCGTAGAGCTCAGCAGTATCGAACACGGTCACGCCTAGCTCAAGAGCTCGCTGGATCACCGCCAGCGATTCCGCCTGCGAGTACTCGGTGCCGTACCCCCACAGCTTGTCCCCGAACTGCCAGCAGCCGAGCCCGACGACCGAGAGACGGCGGCCATCCAGGTCGAGGTAGCGCACGCCCCGATTATGGCCTGGGATCGGATCTCGGCCCGCCTACGAGTGCTACCCTCGCGGCAGCGGGCGCGCTGCAGTTGCATGTGGGGAGAAGATGGGCGCAGGGGTGGTGGCCTGCCTCTTGGGGGCGGCCTTCTCAGCGGTGGTCTGGACGCGCTGGTGGCGCAGCCGGCGACCAGCCTTCGCCGCCTGGGGGACCGGGCTGGCGATCTTCGCGGCCGCCGCGCTCACCCAGGCCCTGGGCCAGAACTTCGGCTTCTCAGTTCCGCTCTTCCGAGCCTTCTATCTACTGGGCGGCGTCTTGGGGGTCATCTACCTGGCGCTGGGGACGACCTTCCTGATGGCCCCCGCCCGAGTCGCCAAGGCCTGCACTGCGGTGCTAGTGGTCCTCACCCTGGTGCTGGCGGCGGACGCTGCCGTGGTGCCGGTGAACGCCGCCAAGCTGAACACCAGTGCCGGGGTTCTGGGTGGGGCACTGGCCGGCCATGGGACCCCCCTGTTCGTGGCGGCGGTCGCCTTCAACATCCTGGGCACTCTGGTCCTGGCCGGGGGCTCCGCCTACTCCGCCTTCCGCTTCATCCAGTCCCGCGCCGGCATCGACCGGGTGCTCTGCAATGTGCTGCTCACAGTCGGTGCCCTGCTGGTCGCCTTGGGCTTCTCGCTGGCCAAGACGGTGGGCGGGAGCCTGACCGAGTTGGGGGTATTCGAGTCGGTGGGGGCGGCAATCATGTTCGCCGGCTTTCTGAGCCTAGGCCGCTTCGGCGCCGCAGCCCCCGCTAGGGCCCGGCCGGCCGTCACCTCGGCCGTCGAGGACTGAGCCCGAGCTGGTACCCCTTCCAGGGAGGGGCGCCCTTCTCGCCCCAACTGCGCCCTAGGCCGTTGCAGGGCGTCAAGAGTTGCGCGCACTTCCTTCACCGGGCCGTGGTAGGCCCCGACTTGGTGGTCGGTCAAAGTCGTTTGCAGGGGCAGACGGCCCCTCCGTCTTTTCCACTTCGGAAGGAGATCGATGCCCGCGACAGATCTGCTGCCCGACCGCTGGCGCGCGGGATTCCGACCACCGACTGGCCTGCTCGCCAGCGTCCAGTGGATCCTGCTCGCCATCGCCATGGTGGCTCTGGCGCTGGCGGTGGCGATCATCTGGACCTTCTCCCATGCCCAGCTCCAGCTGCGGATCTGCGCCTTCGTGGGCATCGGTTGGCTCGCCTGGTGGCTGATCTCCGGCTACCGGACTGGGCGGTTCCCCCTCTGGAAGGACGTCCTGGCTGTCTGCGCCCTGTTCGTAGTGGGGGTGGGCGCCTCCCACTCGTACGGTGCGGTGGCGGTGCTCTACGCGGCCCTCTACTTCCGGGCCTTTTACGCCAGCCCCGATGGCTCGATCGGAGTGGCCGCCGGATTCGTGACCGCCAACCTTGCCTCCATGGCCTGGGTCGCCGGGAGCGCCGGAGCTGCCGACTCCCTGGAGCACGGCTTTGCCGGCTCGCTGGCTCTGGCGATGGCGGCGGTGATCATGCAGCTCCTGCGCTCGGTCATCTCGCGCCGTCAGGTGGCAGCCCGCCGGGAGCGCACCCTGCGCCGGGCCGGAACCGAGCTCCTGGGAGCGGGCAGCCCGACTGCGGTCTACCGGGCGGTCAGGCGGGTCACGGCCGAGGTGGTGGGTGGGCCCACGCAGGTACAGGTTTCCCTGGTGATGCTGGATCGCCTCGAGTTCCGGGTGATCTCCGCGGACCGGGCCTTGGACCGGCCCCCCCAGGAGTCCCGGATCGAGGCGAACTCGCTCCCCAAAGAGGTGATCGAGCAGTTGCTGGGCGTGCAGCCGGTCGATGGCGAGACCGCTGGCCGGGCCCCGCTGCTGCAGGCGCTCCGGATCTCCGAGAGCCTGCACCAGCTGCGGGTCATCCCCCTGCTCACTGATGGCCAGCCCCACGGCGGGTTCGCTGTCGCCACCACCAAGCCGCTGTCCCACGAGCAGGGGGAGGTGCTGGAGATCCTCGCCGACGAGTGTGCCCTGGCGCTCAGCCGGGCCGCGATCTCAGATGACCTTCGCCGGAGCGAGGGCCGCTTTCGCTCTCTGGTCCAGAATTCATCCGACCTGATCATGGCGATCGGGTCGGACAATGCCTTCAGCTACCTGAGTCCCTCGGTCGAGGTTCTGCTCGGCCGTCATCTCGACTCCGAGCAGGACTTCAGCCTGAGCGAGATCCTTCACCCCACCGACTGCGCGCGGGTGCTGGGGGCGATCGAGGAGGCCCACTCGGCGAAGGGCCCCGGCCGCCGGCTGGAGTGCCGCGTGCTCCACCACGACGGCGGCTGGCGGCATCTCGAGGTCAATCTCACCAACCTGCTCCACGACACCTACGTCCGGGCGGTGGTGGTGACCGGCCGCGACATCACCGAGCGCCGGGAGCTGGAGGATCAGCTGCGTCACCAGGCCCTCCATGATCCGCTCACCGGTCTGGCTAACAGAGCTCTGCTCCGTGACCGGCTGGAGCATGCCCTCGGGGCCCGGCGCGACGGCCGCTCCACCCTGGGGCTTCTCTCGGTGGACCTGGACAACTTCAAGACCGTCAACGACAGCTACGGCCACGCTGTCGGCGACACGGTGCTCCTGGAGGTAACCCGCCGGATCGGTGAGTGCCTGCGTCCCGCCGACACCTTCGCCCGCCTAGGTGGCGACGAGTTCGCGGTCCTCATCGAGAAGCTCTCCGGAACCACCATCGTCACAGCTGTCGCTGATCGGATCGAAGAGGTGCTGGCCCAGCCGATCCAGGCCGCCCTGGGTCTGGAGGTGACCATCAGCGCCAGCATCGGCTTGATCACCACCAAGTACGCCACCGCCGACGCCGAGGCCATCCTGCGCGACGCTGACATCGCCCTCTACCAGGCCAAGTCCGAAGGCAAGGGCCGCTTCGTCGAGTTCCACCCCCGTCTCCACCAGCAGGCGGTGCAGCGGATGCACGTTGAGACCGGGCTGCGGCGAGCTTTGGAACGGGGCGAGATGCAGATGCTCTACCAGCCGATCCTCAGCGCCGTCCATCACCGCCTGGTCGGCGTCGAGGCCCTGCTGCGCTGGAGGGACCCCGACCGGCCGGAGATGGTCTCGCCGGACGATTTCATCGAGGTAGCCGAGGCGACCGGATTGATCGTCCCGATCGGGAGGTGGGTGCTCAACGAGTCCTGCCGCCAGGTCGGCGAGTGGTGCCGTCACCACCCCAGCGCCAGGGAGCTGCGCCTGTCGGTCAATGTGTCGGCGCGCCAGCTCCAGCAGGCCAGCCTGCTGGAAGACGTCAGGGGCGCCATCAGCAGCTCGGGGATCGATCCCCACCAGCTGCTCCTCGAGGTCACCGAGAGCACCATCGTCCAGGACGTCAAGCAGGCCTCGGCGCAGCTGCGTGCGCTGCGCGAGCTGGGAGTCAGGATTGCCATCGACGACTTCGGCACCGGCCAGTCCTCGCTGGCCCAGCTGCAGCATCTCCCGGTGGACGAGCTCAAGATCGACCGTTCCTTCATGGTCAAACTCACCGAAGGCAAGGCCGGAGCAGCGGTGGCGGAGAGCGTGGTCAAGCTGGCCCATGCGCTCTCTCTGACCGTGGTGATCGAGGGGGTGGAGACAGCTCAGCAGGTGGCCGTGCTGGAGGCGATGAGCAGTGACCCGATGCTGCAGGGCTTCTTCTTTGCCGAGCCTCTGGAGCCGCGAGCACTGGAGGCCATGATCGTCTCCGAGAGCGACCGCGGCGCCCAGCCGCAACCGCTGCCGCGGCCCAAGCCAGCTGCCAAGCTCGGAACCCGCGCCCGCCGTACCCGCGGAACCCACCCACCGAAGTCCCTGGCCGCGGCATCGCCGATCCCCGACCTCTTGTCCGCCGCCCCGTCCCGCCGTCGACCCAGGCGATCCTCCGCCGCCTGAATCTGCCCTCCCCGACCGGGCGCTGATCGGGGGACGATCCGTATCATGCGGGGCGATCCCCAGCTGGGAACCACCCCCAGGCCCGTCTCCACAGCCGCCCCTCCATGAATCCCACCAGCCTGCAGCCGAGAGCTTGGGAAGGTCTCTGCGCCCTCCTGCTGTGGGTGACCCTGACGGCGGCCGCCGGCTGGGTCAGCTTCCCGGTCTGGGCCGACCTGGTCTTCCCGATCCCCGCGCTCGTGATCATGCTCGACGCTCTGGGGCCTGCCCCGCTCTTCGTTCGCTGGCAGGTGAAGTTCAGCCCAGCGACCAACCGTCGGATCGTCACCGTGCTAGCTGCGGTCGCCGCCGCGGTGGCCTGCCTCGCCCTAGTGAGCCCCACCCCGGTGCACGACCAGACGCCCGTCATCACCTGTGCGGCCCAGGACCTTTGGCACGGTCTCGATCCGTACAACACCTACGAACCCCAGTGCCTCGCCCGGCTGCACCTGAACAGCGCCGGGGCAACCCCACTCGAGTCCGGTCCCTTCCGTCAGGACACCCGTTACCCACCGAACCTCCAGATCGAGTCCGCGCTCCGGACCGACCAACTGCAGGGAAAACATGCGGGTTTCCCCGCCTACGGCTATCCTCCCCTGGCGCCCTTGCTAATCCTGCCGGTCGCCTTCACCGGATGGCTCGGGATCTCCATCTGGGTAGCAGTCGTTTCGGCGTTGCTCCTGCTCGCCATTTGGGGCCGAAAGCTCGGCGATACGGCGCCCGCCTTCGCCTGGCAAATCTGCGCGCTGGCGCTGCTTTTGGCCCTGTACCGATGGAACCCCGAGGACATCAGCTATCTGCTGTTGGCCCTGGGCTTCGCCCGGATCGACAGAGCTCGACTGAGCTCGATCGCGATCGCCGCCGCCGTCTGCAGCAATCCGCTGAGCTGGCCCGCAGCCCTGGTGTTCGGGGTGATCACGGCTCGGCTCCCGGAGCGCCGACGGAGATGGTCTTGGTTAGGCGGGGGCATCGCTCTCGGGGTCCTTCCCTGGCTGATCTGGGACCACGATCTGCTGGCTCAACTCTGGCACTTCGTCAATCTCAGAGAGTTCCCCTTCGGAGCGAGCCTCGGTGAGCTGGCCCGACTGCCGGCCCAATCCCATCTGCTGTACACCGTCGGGCTCGGGCTTGGACTTCTCTGCTGCGCCTTCGTCGCCTGGCGTTGGCCGGCCTGGCGCTGGGCCATGGCGGTGGTGGTTTACGGATCGTTTCTCCTCGGCTGGAGGGGGCTCCTGGAGTACTACCTGCCGATCCTCTGGTTGAGTCCGGCGGTGGTGCTTGGGGCCTGCCGACTCTCCAAAGCACGGGGGCCGGCCCCCCTCACTGATCCTCTCCCGATCGCGGCTGAATCCAGTTAGGTGGGCGCTCGGGTAGCCGGGGCGGTCGGGCGGCCCGCCAAAGCCAGATGGCGGCCCCGCCAACCGGTACGGCCGCGACCTCCATCGCTCCCCGCGGGCCCGCCATTCCCAACAGCACCCCGCCCAGCAAAGCCCCGCCCGCGGCGGCACCGCTGACCGTGGCGAAGTACGCCGCAAACGCCCGGCCGTGGGTGGCTGCCGTGGCCCGCCCCTGCACCAAGACCCGAGCCGAGTTCATCTCCAGCCCGTTGCCGAATCCTCCCAGCAGGTAGGCAACCAAGGCGACAGCCAACCCCGGGCTGAGCCCCGCGCCGGCCAGGCCGAGCGCCGCCAAGGCGGCCCCGAAACCGATCACCTGAAGCGGATTGAATCGAGCCAGCCGCGGCACCGTCAGCGTGCCCAGTACCAGCCCCGCCCCCCAAGCTGCCACCAGCCCCCCGTATCCCCAGGGGCCCGCCCGAAAGACATGGGTGGCCAGGAAGACCTCGATGACCACGGCGACGTTGACGAAGGTCACCACCAGCAAAACCGGAGGCAACATCCGCCGGAGCAGGGTGTCCCTGGCGAGCAAGGTCAGCCCCGCTCCCAGCGAATTGATCCACGATTCCCCCGCCGGCTTGGAGACCGGGACTCGTCTGGCCCTCACCGCTCCCAGCCCCGCCGCCAGCAACGCCAAGGTTCCGGCGTCAACCAGGAGGGGAAGCCGCGTCCCCCAGGCCACTACCAATCCGGCCCCAATCACTGGCCCCAGGGTCGACCCGGTCCACTGAGCCGCCTGCAACCTGGTCAGTGACCTGACCTCGCCCGGTCCTGACGCACCGCCCAGGGGGCCCGCGATGGCGAGCATCCCCGGGGCGGTAGCCGCTCCGGCCACACCCAGCAGCGCGGCCAGCACCAGCACCGGCGCCACCCCGGGAACGGCGGCCAGACCGATGTCGAGCAGCGCCGAGACGAGCGCCAGATAGCGCAGCAGCCGGACCGTCTCCACGCGATCCAACACCAGCCCGGTAACGGGCGCCAACACCACCATGGGCACTGTTCCCGCCAGCCAGAGGCCAGCCACCGCCCACCCGGAACCGGTCTGGCTGAGGCGCAGGACCAGGGCCAGGAGCGCGACGCCACTGGTCGCCTGGCTAGCCAGGCTGGCGGCGACGATCAGGGTCAGGTCGTGGGGACGCCAATGTCGACGCAAGGTGCTTCTCCTGAAAAAAGGGGTCCGACCCAGAACCGCGTCCGGCGGACGTGGCTGGGCGTCTGCGGTCTGGTCGACGGATT
>JBARIA010000094.1:0-1645 GCA_049799515.1 Candidatus Dormiibacterota bacterium
GACCACATGAAATAGGGGCGGCAATCCCAGTCCTCAAGTGTCACCGGAAAGCGCTTGAGAACCCTCCTCGCCGGTGCTTCGGCCGCATAAGAGCGGGCTCGAGCAGCCGGGTCACCGCAAATCTCCAACAGCCGATCGAGCGTTCTAATCGACGGCGAAACCCAGCCCCGCTCATAGCAACTAACGGCGGACTGGGAGGTGGCGGCCAACTGGGCGAGCTCCCGTTGTGACAGACCCGCGGCTAGTCTCGCGCTCCGAAGCGTAGCTAAGGACTCCACCTGCCGATGATACCATATCCAGTATCAGAGGCTCTGGAGTATGGTCGCTGCTGAAATAGGTGGTGCCCAGAGCCATGACGCCCTTGCTGTTCATCCAGCCGCTGCTGGGGACCGCATTGCTGTCTGAAGCCGAGAGGAGATCCCCTCGCGTCCGACCCTCCGGGGCGGGATGCTGATCCGGCTGCGGGTTACCACCGTCGTGATCTGCGCGAGTTTGCGCCTCAGGCTCCGCCCACAGCCGCCGGAACCGCCTAGGTTCGTGACTCAGTCGTCACCCTTGTCGGCTCCCCCGGCAATGTACTGATTCCAGGTTTCGAACGCCTCTTGGGCGCTCATCGCGGCGACTTGCTCACGACGGTACCTGCCGGTTGCAACCAGTCGTTCGTACAGCCATCTCGGCACCGGCTCCGCCGAAGGTGCCTCATCAGTGGTTGTGACGTTGCCGGTAATGCGTCCCAGATTTTCGACCATTTTCGCGAACGAAAGGAGCTCTGGGCGCTGCTCCGCAGCTCGCTGTATTCGCGAGTAGGCAGCGCGGTAAACTTCGTCGCGCTTGCGCAGTCCAATCGCCCAAGCTTCGCAGATTTCCACGCGCTCGACGTCCACGATGCGGTACACGATTCTCCAGGTCCGATCGCCGACGACGAGCCTGCGATAGCCGCTTAGCTGGTCAACCAACGGCTCTCCAGCCTGGGGATTGGCTTCCAGCACGAGTCGCTTGCGCAGAATTCTGGGCACCGCATTAGCCCCTATCCGCGGTAAGTCATCGATCGCGTCGTCAGTGAAGACAACTGCGGTCAGAACTGGTCCTCAACGAGACCGGCCAGCGACTCCCGAGACTGCCCGAACGCGGCCAAGACCTGATCCAGTCCGGTTCGGTTTCCGATGTCAGTTGCCGCTCGGCCCAGCACCAGGGCGAGATCGATTAGATCGTCCCGCGCCGCGTCCAGGTCCGCGAGTCGGTCCACGCTCATGACGGCCGCGATCGGCACGCCCCGGCTGGTAACCACCAGCCCTTCACCGGTGGCCGCGTCGGCCAGCAGGCCCGCGATGCCACGCCGGGTCGCCTCGGTCAACGTCAAGGTTTGATGGGGGCTTTTTGACTTCATGGCAAAACTAAACAACAACGTATATAGGATCTCAAAACCTCGGCACCCCGCCACAGGACATTGGGCTCAGGAACCCCAGGGCTCGATGGGAGCTGTCACGGAATGGTTACAGGGGTCCCACCTGCCGTGCCCGGGAATAGATTCGGCTTGAGGTTCCAGGCGGGGCGAACCCTTCACTTTCCCCGCACGGGGGCGGAACCTGCTCTCCCCCTTTCCGTCGGGATCCTTCCGAATCCGACGGACCCGCCGCCCCCGGCG
>JBARIA010000095.1:0-6095 GCA_049799515.1 Candidatus Dormiibacterota bacterium
CGGATGGTAGCTGGCCATGTGGCGTGGAGCGGGCACCCATGCCAAAAACACCCGTCGACGAAGACCGCGAGGCGCTTTCGGGGGAAGACTAGATCCGCTTCACAGCGCACGCCGATCACCGGCCTGGTGTGCTTGAAGAAGCGAATCCCGGCGTGGTGGAGCGAAGAGCGCAGGAGTACCTCGGGCTGAGTGTCGCGGGCCCGGTTGGACTGCATGGAGCGACGTACGCCGAGGCTGGCTGGCAGATCGAGTCGAACCTCGACAGGCCGGAGTTGCGGCCTGGCGAGTATGTGCTCGTCAGCGACGAGCGACTTCCCGCGAAAGCCAGAGCCCACATCAGGTTGCGCTACGAGATCATGGAGCGGGACGGACAGGCATGCCGGCGGTGCAAGGGCAAGGCAGGTTCCGGGCGGCGCCTACAAGTACACCATGTTGTGCCTGTCGCTCACGGCGGGCTGAACCTCCCGGACAATCTGGAGACTCTTTGCGATGCGTGCCACGCTGGCGTGCACGCTGTCGGGATCGCTGAGACGTCTGACGAACTCCTCAATCCAGAGCTCGAGCCGTCTTAGTGATGTCTACGGCTTCGCTTAGCGCTTGTTTGCTCAATCCGGTGGCGCCTACGACGTTCGCCAGGGACTCTGCCACTACCGTGACTCCGAAGTACATTCAATCGCGTGAAGCTCCTCGACCACCGAGCGATGCATGTCCGCGAGAGACATGTGCTCCCATAGGCGCAGGACGTGCCAGCCTGCGTCGACGAGCGCCCGATCATATGTCCGGTCCCTCGCCCGGTTGCGAGTCAACTTCTGCTGCCAGAACTCTCGGTTGGTGGCTGGCCATGTGGCGTGGAGCGGGCACCCATGCCAAAAACACCCGTCGACGAAGACCGCGAGGCGCTTGCGGGGGAAGACTAGATCCGCTTCACAGCGCACACCGATCACCGGCCTGGTGTGCTTGAAGAAGCGAATTCCGGCGTGGTGGAGCGAACAGCGGAGGAGTACCTCGGGCTGAGTGTCGCGGGGACGGTTGGACTGCATGGAGCGACGTACGCCGAGGCTGGACGCCCACGAATGCGGCCCCGCGGCGACCGAGACGGTGTCGCATTTCTGCGCTGTTGAGGGGTTCGGGGGGCGGGTCTCGCGGGCTCTTTTGGGGAGCCGGTATGCCATGACCTGATTGTGATGGCATCTCCGGATCTGATGCGTCCGATCGAAGTCAGACCGCCAGTTCGAGCTGCCGCGACAGCTCCTTCTGCTCGATCCGGGGTCGCGTCACCACGCGCGCGCGGAGGTTGGTCAACATCTCTCGGGCGATGGCTCGCGCCAGGACAGGTGGGACGGCGTTTCCCACCTGCCTTGCGACGCTGAGCATAGACTGGCCGTCTGGAAACCCGAAGGAGTCCGGAAAGGACTGCAGACGAGCCGCCTCGCGTACGGTGATCGGGCGGTTGGCGCTTGGGTGGAGATACCTTCCCTTTTCAGGCTTGAAGAATTCGGTTCGCACCGTCAGGGCTGGACGGTCCCACCACAGACGTCCGAACACGTCGGTGGTGCCGCTTGTCTTCCTCCTCCAGCATGGCGGTACTAGATGGCCCAGGTCCGCGCTGTCCAGGTTTGCCTGCATCTGAAACCGATTGCCGCCGTTCTGCGGGACGGCACCATACCGGACCCGGGAGGTCGCCCGGATCCCGGGCCGGTCAACGTGCCAGTTGTTGCCATCCGGACGTCTCGGGAGAGCTGGCTCAGCCTCGATAGCATCGCGCACGGTGACGTAGGGGATCCCGGTCCCTGCCTTTGGACCATGAGTCCTCGGCGGGAGGAATGGTTTCCCCGCCAACGAGCCCACAACGATAGCTCGCGATCGCATCTGGGGAACGCCGAAGTCGGCCGCGCATAGAACCTCGGCCACGACCGCAAAGCCTCGCCGCCCAACCTGGTCAAGGAAGAGGGAGAACTGAGGGGATCGCAGCAGTTGCGGGACGTTCTCCATCACGAACGCCTTCGCCCCGGATTTGTCGAGCGCGCGCAGGTAGTGGCGCCACAGCCGGTTTCTAGGGTCCTCGGGGTCGCGGGTCCCGAGTTGGCTGAAGCCCTGGCACGGCGGCCCACCAATCACGATGTCGGCCGTCGGCCATTCCCGGACGTCGGCGATGTCGCCAACATAAATGTTCTCATCGACGTTCCGTCGGTAGGTGGCAGCGGAGTCGGGATCCCATTCGACCGCCCCGACCGGCTTGAACCCGGCCTCCTTGAACCCTAGGGCCAGTCCTCCGCAGCCAGCGAAGAGATCGAGGAAGGTCGGTGCATCGAGTCGCCCCCTTCTGGTGGGACCCAGGGTTCTCATCGATCAGGAACCTCGCTCGTACAAGTTCTGTGCAGCATACCGGTGAGTGTAGGGGAACAAACGTTTGTCCCTACAGGTTGTAGTCAAGCCATCTCCTTGGTATGAACCCTGTGCACCGATCACGTCCCCCCACGTAGCGGGCCGGGGGCGCAAGTCTGATCTCCCCACCACTCGCCGCCCCGCCTCGAACTGGGCCCTTCTCGCCTCAGACCGTCCAAACCCACTTCGAGGTCCCCCTCCGTACCAGCCGCCCACTCACCCGCCCCAACCTACCGCTTGCGGCGGGTCTGGCCCGTTCGGGCCCGACTCGCCGCAAGCTCTCCCGAGATGGGTGGGGAGGTGGGAGGGCCAGCCGCGGAAGGACTCTTCCCGAGATGGGACAGGAGGTGAAGAGCCCCGACTCCGAGAGGGCCCTCCCGGGAAGGGAGGGGAGGTGGAGAGGCCGGGTCCAACTCAGGGGTGGTGTACCAGAAGGGCTGAGATCACAGCCGCGATCAGGATCGAGATCAGGATCCCCAGCAGGACCAGGACCGCCAGCAGCGCCGGCACCCCCACGCAGCAGCTGAGGACCAGGCGCCCCGGGCTCTGGTTCTGGAGCCGGTAGCGGCGCAGCACCCCCTTATAGCGCTGGTCGAACTGGGAGGAGATCAGAGTTCCCTCCCGGATCACCGTGACCGGCAGCTGGGAGAGCAGCAGCTCCATCTGCTGCGGTGGGTAGCGGACCAGGCGTAGTCGGAGGCGGAGCCGGCCGCCGTGATCCAGCAGGTACAGGTGAGGGGCTCCCCCGCCCAAAGCACCGGCCGGCGCCTGGTAGAGGCCGTAGGCCATGACCGGGGAGAGCTGGCAGATCACGGCCCGCTCCAGCTCCCCGAGCCTGACCCGAGTCGGCCGCCCCAGCCAGCTTCGGTAGGTGAGGACGCCGTTCTTGATCTCGATCTGGCGCCGGAACCGGGGATGGGCGCTGAAGGGCAGGCTGAGTAGCAGCCAGATGGCCGTCAGGAAGAGCCCCAGCCAGGGCTGGCCCAAAAAGAGCATGCCGACCAGGAAGAGCCCGGCTGGTAAGAGCGGCCAGAAGAGGGCCACCACCCGGGGCATCCGGGCCTTTTGATCCAGCCGCTCCCAGCCCAGCCCCAGCGGTCGGACCACGACCGCGGCGCTCTCAGGGGGCGGCTGAGACCGGGGAGCCATCACGGCGCGGCGAGCTTAGCAGTACCCCGGCTCAGATCCAAGTGCAGGAGCGGGCCGGCGAGCCCAGGTATTCCGGGGGAGGGGATGTGGATGGCCGCCGCCAGCTCAGCGCACGATCTCAGCCCTGAGCTCTGCCGCCGAGCGGCAGGAGCAGCCACTCTGGGTCGCCCAGCAGCTGAGCCAGTCGCCGATCCTGGGTGATCATCTCGGTGGCTAAGCGCAGGGCTAGGGCCACGTACACCATGTCGTAGATGGGGTGGTTGTCGTGGCGGCGGGAGAGCTCATAGGCCCGCTCCAGATCGACTGGCGCGTCCACCCGACGAACCGGAAGCCGGAGCAGCCGCCGGGCTGATTGGTCTGCCTCGGCCCCACTCCAGCGCTGGCGGCGCACCCCGGTGAGCAGAGCGTTGCCGACCTCCTGCCAAAGCAGGCTGGGGGCGAGCAGGGCATCACCGGCCCCCACCAAGCGCGACAGCTCGTCCAGCGCCGGCGACGCCAGGTCCCCCCGGGGTGCCACCCAGTCAACCACCAGGCTGGCGTCCACCACCGGCAAGAGCTCAGGCCTCCCTTACCCGGTCCTCGAGGACCAGGTCCGCCGCCGAGGGCAGGGCCTTAGCGCCGGTCGACTCGAGTGCGGCCCGTGCCTCGTCCGCCCAACGGGCCAGAGACAAGGGCAAAGGGCGGCCTCTTCCGGCGGCGACCGCCTCCAGCTCCGATCTGGAGATCAGGTGCTGCCGGCCCCGGCGTTCCGAGCTCAGCTCGCCGCCCCACACCCAGCGCCGCACCGTCTCCTCGGTGCGGCCGATCAGGCGCGCCGCCTGCCTCACCGTGACCACCTCTGCTTCCACTTCCACTCCTCTATTCTACACTATGAAACCGTGTGTTGTAGTGATCGATTAAGGCGCCTTCCGCCCGCGGGCCCAGCCGGTCGGCAATGAGGCCGCAATCACCCTCCCAGCACTAGGAGCTAGTACCCATGAAGTGACAAGGCGGTGTGGCGGGCGATGATCTGAAAGTCCCTGTCCTGCTCCAGAACTGGCAGTTGCTCCCGGATCGCGACGGCTCCGATCAGGCAGTCGATCAGGCGGCGCACGGTCTCACCTTTCTGCCGGCAGCGCCGGTAGATCAGCGCCGCCGCCTCATAGTCCTCCAGGCGACAGTGGCGCATGTTGGCCCGGCCCAGGAGGGAGCGAAGCTTCAGCAGCTGCTCTGGATCACGAGCCCCGGCCAGCACCTCCATCAGCACCGGGTCGCAGGTGGCAATCTCGGATTCGAGCAGCCGGTCCACCTCGGCACAGGCCCTGGAGTTGGTGCCCCGGAGGAACTCCACCCAGGCCGAGCTGTCGATGAGAATCAAGCCGGGCTGAATCGGCTATCTCGGAGTTCGGACAGGTCTCCCTCCCAGCCTGACCCCTTCAGCGCTCGCGCCTCCTCGACCGAGAGCTCGGCCGCCAGCTGGCGGAGGGCGAAGTTGACCGCGGCTCGTTTGCTGGGCAGCTGGTAGCGCCGCATGACCGTGGCGCAGGCCGGCTCGTCCAAGTCAATGTTGGTGCGTGCCATACACATACCGTACACCATGGTCCATCCACCCAGGTGCACTGGAGCAGGGCACAACCAGCCCAGCTCCGGCTCCGGAGCCGCCAGTTTGGCGCCTAGCCTCTCCCCTAGCGGCTAAAAGCAGTCCGGGCACCCGGCCAGCAGCTCAGCCATGCCCCTACCACTCGGATCGATCTGGGATCGTGGCTCGAATCCCCTTGGCGGCTCCGAAGGTCGCTTCTCGGTCGTCTTCCTGACCGAGGAGTAGATCGATCGCCTCCCTCACCAGCTCCGCCATTGGGACACCTTGCTGGCGACAACGCTCGGCCAGCCGGGCTCGCTGGTCTGTGGTCAGGTAAATCTGGGTCCGCACCAGCATTTGCATGATGCGGTATACAGCATCCTGCGACTGGGGAACGCGGGGGTCCTTTGGGCGGCCAGCGTCCGGTGATGCGGGTCATGCACCTGATCGGAAAAGTGCAGCCGGACCACTTTGGGCCAGCGCTCTCAGTCCTCTGGTCGGCTCTGCCAACGCTACGATCGTCAGGACGGTCAGCGAAAGCGGGCCCGGGCCCGAGGAGCCTCTTGGCAACTCCTGAGAGCAGCGCTTCCATCCGATCTCTGATTGAAGGCGCCCCTCTCGATAGCCCGCCGATCCTGCTCTGGAAACACTTTCGGACCGACCAGCCACACCAGCTGGCGCGCCAGACCGTCGAGTTCTACAGGAGGTACCGGCTGGCGGCGGCCAAGATCATGCCGGACATCCCGCTCCTATTTGAGGACTTCGCCCTCTCCTCCTTCGCCCAGCTGGCCCAGCTGCGCCGCTTCGGAGCGGTCGCAGACGTGGGCCGGGCAGCCGAGTACATCCGCACAGTCGAGCTGACCCGGCGCCAGTTGGATAAAGACGACGTGCTGCTGGTCACCCTCTTCTCGCCACTTGGACTGATCGGGCTGTGGTCGGGCCAGACCGGGCTGAGGGAGATGGCGGATGGCGACCGGGCGGTGGCCCACCAGGTGCTCTGGGC
>JBARIA010000096.1:0-6512 GCA_049799515.1 Candidatus Dormiibacterota bacterium
GAGGACTCCTGAGCAGTTCGAGTAGACAGTTGGCCAACCAAAAACCCCGCTGCCGTGACTTGCTGGAGCACGCGCCGCAGTATTCCTTGACCGTCCGGGTAGCGCACTCTGATCTCCGACCCCGCGGTTGCGGACGTAGGTAGGCGCTGAGCCAGCGAATGGAACAGGATCGCCACGATGAAGTAGATGCCGGTGGTTAGCGCCGCCAGCAACGGAAGTCCAGCGCCAGCCGCGGCCCCGATGGCGGCTGTTAGCCAGATCGCCGCCGCCGTCGTCAGTCCTCGTACCGCGTCGTGCCTGACGAAGATGAGTCCTGCGCCGATGAACCCGATGCCGGTGACGATCTGGGCTGCCACTCGGGAGGGGTCCAGGACAACGCTGCCCGGCACAAGAACATCGGTGAATCCGTACTTGCTGATAAGCATGAAGAGCGCTGCTCCGACTCCCACCAACGTATGCGTGCGAAGCCCGGCACTCTTCTGTCGAAGTTCTCGCTCTAGGCCGATGGCTGCTGAGAGTAGTAGGGCGAGCCCTAGCTCGCTTGCCTGAAGCCAGCTCTCACCGTTGCCCAGCCGAGCAGCTGGACTGATCTGGGCGACGAGTGAGATTCCGAGAAGGCACATACTCCTCAACCAGGGTACTCTCCGGTGGGTGCCGAGGTCACATTCGTTTAGGCGCGGTTCACTTCGCCGGAAGCCGCAACCTCTCCGACCGAGAGGTACCAGGTGCGGTCATTTCGGGGAGGCCGCTGCTCATACTGCAGGGCTGCCGCGACTTCCAACTAACCGTGGCCGATGACCTATCTCTATGGAAGGCCGGACTCGCTCACAGCCCAGCGGTGACGGTCCATATTTACCGAGCGGACAACCACATATTCTTTTTCTGGCAGCGGCCCCTCTACGCCAGCGGAGTACGAGGCGGTGCAGCATGTTGACCCGGAGGTTGTGGCCGACATCGCCGGCTGGATCGGTGAGGCTGCGCCAACATCATGAGCTTCGTAGGTGCCCCAAGTCTGACGTTGATCCGGGAGCACGGATCTTCCTGATGCGGTCGGCCGCCCCTGTGGCGTCCGGGACCGCGCTCGTTGGGACGGCCAAGGAGTTGGAGATCGGTTAGGCGACGCTCTGCTGCCGGCGCACCCACTTCGGTGGGATCAGCAGGGAGTGGTTCCGGACGAGATCAGACTCAAAGTGTGTGGGGAACCGACCCGCGGTGGCGCAGAGACGGGTGTCCGACTGCCGGGGCCACCTCACTTGGCTGTCGGTGGAGGGCGCGACGAGACCGCTGGACGATCCATTGGTCTGGATCTCTGAAGGTTGAGGGAGCGGGCCTACCGAGCAGGTAGCCTTGAGCGCGGGTCACGCCGAGGGTTCGGAGTTCGGCGAGCTCCGCCTCAGACTCAACTCCTTCAGCGATCAACTCGCATCCGGCTCTCTGAGCGAACGCCGCCAGACCTGCCACCATCGCTTGCCGACCGGGATCCTGGTCAATATCGCGTACTAGTGAGATGTCGAGCTTCACGAAGTCCGGTGCCAGTTCGAGTATGTGGCGGAGGCTGGCGAATCCGGAGCCAACGTCATCGACCGCCAACCTGAAACCTGGCCTGAGCTGTTGCAGCGCTTCTCGAACCACTCCGTAGTCGTCGATAATCACGTGCTCTGTCAGTTCCAGCACAAGCAGCCGATCCGCCGAGGCTGCGATGCGAGCCAAAGCTCGGGTGGACGCCACTAGAACGGCTGGGGAGACGTTAAGACTGAGCCAGGTTCGACTGGATTCCAGTCCCCGAGCCTCGGTCACGGCGGCACGGATGCAGGCCAGTTCGAGCTCTACGTTGAGTCCCGCCGCAGCTGCGGTCGCGAAGACCACATCTGGAGAGATCCCACTTTCGAACCGCGTGAGAGCCTCGTGCCCGATCACCCGGCTGCCATCCACCGACATGATGGGCTGGAACACCGGCCGGAAGCTGCGTCGCGCCAGAATTGTCTCTGTGTCGCGTCGCGCCCGGGCCGTGGCCTGGGCATTGCGGAGTCTTGGCGCCAGCATGATCGTGGCGACCGCAGCGACATCCGAGAGGACAGGCAGGATGGGACTCAGGTCGAACTCGGGTTGGTCGCGCGTCCCGATACGACCAACGCTGATCACCCACGAGACCCGCTCGTCCACGCCGATCGGGGCGTGGGCCATCGTTGCGATCCCAGCCTCGCGGAGGCTCTCGAGGTACCGATGGACCGCGCCGTCGCCCTCATCAGTGGGGTCCAATTTCTCGATGAACGCCCCCGCCATGGCGCGCGCCTTGAGGTCTCTTCCTCTCAGGCGTGGCAGGGGAGCTGCCGCTGCTGTCTGGCAGGCCAAGTTGTCAGGTTCGCAGGCCATCGTAGGAAGCACCTCTTGGGATACGTCAAGACGGACCATCTGGGAGAAGTCAATACCGGGGAGGCAAATCAGCTCCGAGCAGATCGTCTTGGCGATCTGAGCCAGTGGTGCTCCCGAGTCCAAGCGGCCCAGCCGCTCCGTGATCGACCGCCGCTGTAATTCTTCTCTTGCCTGGCGGGTCTCTGCCTTCGTGGCCACCTCATACAGGAGCGCCGAGGTCAGTGCCACCTCGCTGATGGTCCAGAGTACCCATGATCCATCCCAGCCGAGGCTGTGGCGGTGTCCAGCGATGATTGCGAGTGCCATCGCGGCCGCCCCCACCACAGCGGCCACCATGACCCACCGCTCTACGCAGGAACTCGTCTGCAGGCGCCGGGCCACCCGCACAGCGGCGATTAGGGCGATTACCAGGATTGCTCCGGGCACGACCTGCCCCCACCCGGCGTAGCTCAAGCCGTGAACCAACGTCGGGCCTAGGCTGGCTCCAGAAGCTGCCGCTACCACCCCGATGACCGCCAGGGCGACGGGGCGTACAACGCTCCAGAGGCTGGCCGGGAGCCACTTGGGGCCTACTCGCAGCATGGTCGCCAGCGACGCCCAGGTGTGATTGGACAGGCCCAGGATGACGAACAGGAAGAGAAGCGTTCCTCCCTGCCACACGGTCCAGATCCAGACCCACGTATCAGGTGGGCCTCCCAACTGCCGATGGGGGGCCATCAGTCCGGGGTAGACGCCGACGAAGGCCATCTCCACGAGGGCGGAGAACACGAAACAGCCCGCGAGTCCCATCAGGCGAAGAGAGGAGTGGTCCCCCCGGTACAACCTCGTGAGGAGGACGACGGTCGCTGCCTCGGCGACCAGTCCGATGGCCAACATCGCGGGCACCAGGGCCGGGATACGAACCGCCACCTGCCCGCCGAAGGGTACGAGCGCCACTGCAACCGCGAGAAGGAGAGCTGCCACGAGCACCTGTGGGTACGCGCGCCCCAGATGCCTCAGTTGGGCGAGTCGGACTCGATCGACTGCCTGATGGATCTGCCTCACGCAGCGCTACTTGAAGTCAACGGGACGCCCGTGCAGTTCTAGAAGCCTCGATCTCCATCTCACTTTCAGAATCCCCCCTTGAGTCGTAGTTGCTCATGCGTATTGAGAAACGGTCCGATTACGATCGAGGCGGTCAGATGCGACCGAAGGTAGTTCGCCCGGTTGCTCTGGTGGCCCTTCGATCTCACCGAGAAGGGGGAGCTCGCCGGTCTAGTTGCGTGTGACCCGGGCACCACCTTTTCGTGCGTCGATGGCATGGGCGGCCCCAGGCACTGTGCCGCAACTGAGTGCAAGGCAAGCGGACCGGCCACCGAGGCCAACACCTATGCGGCCAAGACCAGGTCGCTGATGCATGGCGCCTATAGAGTGAGGGCGTTCGCTGGCAAGGCTGAATGCGTTTGCGCCGAAATCCTGATTGAGACGCCCTCGGATTCGGCACTCGAAGGACGATGTGACCGCTTTTGACGGACTTTTCGAACCTGGCGGGGATCGGCCTCTCTCGCCCCCACGACTCGGTCGTCCGGGGTCCAGCCTGATTGAGCGTCGGCCATCTCAGTGATTCCTGTGCGAACGCGCGCCATCTATGAGCGGTAGACGTTCCACCGCACCGTGGTGCACCGTCCCATGTGCCAGGCAACCCTAGACTGCTATATGAAGCCGAGCATGTCGGTACGGTGCCGTACCATCCGCGCAGGCAATATTAGGTGGGCTTAGGAGGCTCTGTAGCGATTACAACAAGGATTGGCGCGCGTCCCTCCGCCGACAGGAATCGGATCCTGGCCAGCCTCAGCCTTCTTGGAGGCGTTAGAGGACAACCCTGTGCTGTCTTCAGTCGTTCAGCACTACGTGCAGGCTCTGTTTGGCCAGATTTTCCAGGCTATTGCCTGCAACGAGCTCCATTCGAGCGAAGAGCGCTTGAGTAGGTGGCTGTTGCTGACCCACGATCGGGCCGGCTCCGACCGCTTCTCGATCGCTGAGGAGCTCCTCGGCCCAATGCTCGGATCGGATCCGGTCGTCCTGACACGATGCGTAGGCGTGTTCCACGATGCTGGACTCATTCGTTACTGCCAAGGCGATATAGAGATCGTCAATAGGCGTGGCTTGGAGCTGACTTCCTGCGAATGCTATCGGGTCATCCGGGTAGAATTCGACGGTATTGGTCCCTCTCCATTGAGCTAAGCACCTGGCCACACAGCTCGCCCATCTCCCGCGGGCTTACTGTGTATCTGTTCACGGAAGTGGCTAGGTGGCTTGCTCCATTCGCCTGGGAGGCTACCGGATGTATCGAGCCAGGCGAGCGTCCAGCTCCGATTGGCTCACCGTTGTCTTCAGTTCTTTCCGGATCCTGATCAGCATGACCGAAACCAAAATCAGGGCAACCGCGAGTGCGACGCAGACCAGGCCGAGAAACATGACAAGGTCCATCAGGTCGCGCAGTCCGCCGAGCCATTCTGGCCCGGTGTCGCTACACGGGCCGGTCGGTCGGACCACGTCCCGAATGTGATCGCCGATCCCGCCAACTGGTGCGTTGAGCCCCTCCCGTTCTGGGCGCTCATACGAGTGACCCTAGCTTCCCACCGTTCCTGCGGCCAATGACGGCTGTGTCACAGTCGGCTGCGCAGTCGCGCCCATGAGGGTGTAGCTTCGGTCGGTACGCGGAGGCGTCGGCCGCCCTAGCAGCAGGGACTGTCCGGGTGCCACAGCCTTCCAAGGCGTGGCAAGAGCTGTATCCAGGCCGCTCAGCCAGCGAGCGCGGCTTCAACATCTTCAAAAACTCGGACATGATCGGGTTGCTCAAAGGCCGCATCCGCTGGCGCGGCGCGGCTCGGGTCAGTCTGCTTTTCGGGTTGGCTGCGGCTGCGGTCGTGCCCTATAGAGTGGTGTAAAAAGCGAGGCTGGATTGGTGCTCGAGTTGGGCACGAAAAAGGCCACCGTGCAACCGACCCCTTGAAAAGACCAGGAGACACGATGACCCCCACCAGCATGCCACTCGACGCCCTGCTTGACTACGTCTCGAACTCGGATCAGGAGAGCTTGCGGGAGATTCTGGAGCACACGCTGCAGGCCCTGATCGAGGTGGAGGCGGCCCAGGTGGTGGGGGCCCAGCCACACGCGCGGACCGAGAGCCGGGTGGGGCACCGCAACGGGCACCGGCCCAGGACGGTGGACACGAGGGTTGGGCGGCTGGAGCTGGAGATCCCCAAGCCGCGCCAGGGGAGCTTCCTGCCGAGTTTGCTGGAACCTCGCCGGCGGATTGAGCGGGCGCTCTGGGCGGTGATCCAGGAGGCATACGTCCACGGGGTGTCTACCCGCAAGGTGGACGACCTGGTGCAGGCGATGGGCGGCTGCCATGTGTCCAAGAGCGAAGTGAGCCGGATCTGCAGTGAGCTGGACCAGGAGCTGGGGCTGTTTCGGGAGCGGCCGCTGGACGATGCCGCCTACCCCTACGTCTGGTTCGACGCCACCTACGAGAAAGTGCGACAGGGTGGGCGGATTGTGAGCCAGGCGGTGGTGGTGGCAATGGCGATCCGGGAGAGTGGCGAGAAGTGCGTTCTGGGGGTGGCGGTGGGAGCCAGCGAGACCGAGGCCTTCTGGCTGGAGTTCTGCCGCTCTCTGGTGGCGCGAGGGCTGCGAGGGGTGCAGCTGGTGATCTCCGACGCCCATGAGGGGCTGCGGAGCGCGCTGGCCCAGTGCTTCCAGGGCGCCAGCTGGCAGCGCTGCACGGTGCACTTCCTGCGCAACGTGGTGGCCGCCTGCTCCCGCCAGGATGCTCCGGCGGTGCTGGCGCTGGTGAAGACGGTGTTCGCCCAGCCCAGCCAGCCGGCGGCCAGCCAGGCGATCTCCCAAGCCCTGGAGCTGCTGGAGCCGAGGTACCCCAAGGTGGCCAAGCTGCTGCGCGATGCCGAGCAGGACATCCTCTCCTACCTGGCGTTTCCCACTGAGCACTGGCGTTCCATCCGCTCCACCAATGCCCTGGAACGGGTGAACGCCGAGATTGACCGCAGAGCCAAGGTGGTGGGTATCTTCCCCAACAGCGCTTCCCTGCTGCGGCTCTCCACCGCGGTTCTCCAAGAGCAGCACGACGAGTGGCAGGA
>JBARIA010000097.1:0-18329 GCA_049799515.1 Candidatus Dormiibacterota bacterium
CCCTTCTTTGGCGCCCCCAACCCCGTCGGCGCGGCATCGGCGTCCCCACGCCGATGTCGGCGATTTTGCGCCGATTGATCCCGAAAGTGGTGGACTTTGCTTAGTGACTCCTGAGTAACTTCTGAACCTCCGGCTTCTGCGCGGACGTTGGGATACCCCGTCTCTCACCGGCGTCAGGCCGCCTCGCGCAGCCACTCAGCGCATTCGGCTGTCCGCAGCTTGGAGATCGCACGCTTGTACAGACCCCGGACGCGCTCTCGAGGTACACCCCAGGTGGCGGCGATCTCGCGGGTAGTGCGTCCCTCGATCAGGTGGGCGTGGACCACGCGCGCCTGCCCTGGCGTGAGCCGGGACAGTACCCACCGCACTGTCTCGGTCTGACCCACGGTGTCGGCGGGATCAGTCCCTCGGTCACGGAAGGCACCGTGGCTAGGATGCGTCTCAAGCAGCACTTCCAGGGACGGTCCCGCGTGCCGGGCCCGAACTTGATCTGCCTCCCAGCGGTGGTGCCAGCGGTGGAAGGCGATGCTGCGGAGCCAGGCGCGCAGGCTGGCCTCCCGATCCCCTTGGAATGTCTGCAGCCGCGTGATCGCCACGGCGAACACGTCCTGGACCAAATCGGCTCGATCCTCCGGCGGGCGACGTCCGAAGCACCGCTCCACATCTCCCTTGAATCGGTCGAACATCCAGGCGACGGCCGCTGGATCACCCTTCCTGAGTGGGTCGACCCACATCGCGAACTCGGTCTCGTCCACCTCATGGCCCTCCTCCCGGGTCCGCCCCCGGACCCACAGGTGGCCGAGTCTCGGGCGACACCCGTCCCAACTTCGCCCCATCCAGGCGGCCGGTCCGCACCGATTGCGCACGTAAATTGCACAGATTGCCCAAGCGGGAGAGATAGCGGCTAATCTATCGGGGGACGAGTGGAGGGTCGGGTGTGGCACGTGGTGACCGGGGCGAGATACTCGTGGTCGACGACGATCCAGACAGCCGTCGGGCCCTGTCTGACCTGTTGTCTGCAGATGGGTACCACGTGGACTGCGCATCGGGAGGGCGCGAGGCGCTCCGAATGGTCGCCAGCGGCACTCCGGACTGTGTCGTCCTCGACTACGCGATGCCTGAGGTAACTGGCTTCGAAGTCCTCCGCACTTTGCGCGAATCCAGGAACGAGGTCCCAGTGGTGATGCTCAGTGCGAAGAGCGACTCCTTTGACAAGGTGTCGGGGTACTCGAACGGAGCGGACGTCTACGTGGGAAAGGAGGAGGATCCCGGCGTGCTACGAGCCGCGGTGCGTCGACTGATGCAGCGTCGGGGAGCGGTCGACACCCGGATCGAGACAGGTGGGCTCATGATCGACGCCGAGACCTGGAGCTGCACTGTAGATGGAAAGCCGATTGCGCTCCCGCGTCGTTTGTTCACGCTGCTGCATGCCCTCGCGAGCCAGCCCGGTAGGGTCCTCCGCAAGGAGCAACTCGTCTACTTGGTCTGGGGGATCAATTCCGACATCTACAATAGAGCGGTCGATAACGCGGTGGTCGAGTTGCGCAGACTGCTGGGGGACAACAGCAGCCAGCCTCGATTTGTCCATACGGTTCGAGGGGTGGGCTACAAGTTCGAGGTACCGCATTGACACGCAGCTGGCGGTCCGCCGAGGTGCCGGCAGCAGTTCCCGCCTCTGATGTGGCTAGCGAGATCATGTGGGGCTCGCTGGCGGGTGTCGCCATCTTCGACCATGCCGGTCGGCTGGCTTATTCGAACCCGGCGTTCCGACAGTCTTCGCAGCTCTCATCGCTGGTCGACGGCAGGGGGTACCTGTCAAACCCAGCCTTGGAGGGAGCTCGCCGAGACGCGGTCCACCGCGGAGGCCGAAGTGGCTCGCGCTGTATCGCGACGATGACGGATCGCCCTCTGGAGGTCGAGGTACTCCCGCTTCAGGTGGCGCCCGAGTGGGCAGCCCTGGTGATCCGAGGAAGGGAGACGGAAGGGGACTCTGCTTCCGACGCTCTGACACTCTCCATGCTGGTACATGAACTTCGAGGCCCGCTCCTTCTGGCCCAGGAGTCTCTGGAGGTTTTGACTCAGCTCGCCGACGGCAGCCCGACGGAGCTTCGGGACGCTGTTGCTCGCCAGGGCCGGTCGCTGGCACGACTCACCGGGCTGGTCCAGGGCCTCAGCGACCTGAGCCGGGCGCGCGGATTGGATGGCACCCGTAAGTCATGGACAACTGTGGACTTAGCCCGACAGGTCGTCGACGTGGCAGAGATCTACAGGGACCTGGCCTTCGCGCGTGGTTTCGAATTGGTGGTCACCATCGACCGGGACGTCCCCGCCATTGACGGACACGCCGACCTGCTGGGGCGCGCGATCGCCAATCTGGTAGACAACGCGCTGAAGTACGGGTCGGCACCTGGTCCCATTCGCCTCTCGCTACGACAGAGTGGCGCCTTGGTAGTGGTGGGGGTTGCCGACAGTGGACCGGGGATTGCCGCGGCGGATCAGTCCGCCGTCTTCGCCGAGTTCCATCGACTGCCCGCCGCGCGCTCGGCCAGTACGCCCGGGACGGGTCTGGGGCTAGCCGTGGCCCGCCGGGTCGTCGAGGCCCACGGTGGTCGGCTGTCGCTTGAGAGCCAACCCGGAGTGGGAAGCATTTTCAGGGCGAGCTTCCTAAGCCGGAGACGTCGGCATGGCTTGGGACCAGACCCGCTCGCGGAAGATGCAAATGATCTAACGACACCCCCTCAGACGTACCCTCAGTGAACCCTGCGGATCCCCTCAGACCTCCTCGGAGCGGGAGCCGGAGATCGCGTCGGCCAGTTCACCGATCTAGGTCCACCCGGTAAACTCACGGCGGGGACTGGCCCGCATGGCTCAATTGGTTAGAGCAGGGGACTCTTAATCCCAAGGTTGCAGGTTCGAGTCCTGCTGCGGGCACCACGGTTGTTTTAGTTAGAGTTTGAAGGTTGGGTCCGGGCGCCTCTTCAGGCGTGCTTGAGATCAGTTTTCTCGGGCTGCGGTCCATGCGGACCCCTCTGAACGGCACCAAATCTGGGCCCAATGGGTGCACGCAGGAGGCGTGACAGACTTTCGGGCACGCTGATGTCGCCCGCAGGGGCGGCGGCGGATCCGACGCGGCCAGGCTTGGTCTAGGGGGGGTCGGGAGACCGGAGCGCCGCCTTGGCCACCCTCAGTTCACGGAGGCGCTCTACCATCCCGTTGCCGCTGTTCGGCCGGGACGGACCGACCCGAGTTGGACCGCCCAAGAGGCCGGCGCGCAGCGTGACCCGGAGCCACTCGATCAGCAGCGCGGCTGAGGCCCGGAGCTGCTGACAAGCCCTTCCCGGGCGCTTGGGACGCAGCGCCAGGCAGTCGGGGGCCACTAGGTATTGGATCCTCAGGTCACGGTGCTTGTGCTCGTAGGACGAATGCGACTCCCGCAGCGCGGCATAGGCCGGCTCGGTCCGCCAGAGCGGCAGGAGGGCCCGGTAGTCCCTGCTGCATTGAATGCTCTGGACTCTCTGGCATACAGCCAGCGTAGTAAGCGCGCACTTGAACCAGATCCTCCCCTTCCCTTTGAGTACCGCGAAGCGAACAAAGGTGGTGTCGCCACCACATGCGCTACACACGGGTATTCCGTACTCATCATGGGTCGCAGTGGGCCGTCGGTGCTCGGATTCGGCCCCGTTCCTGCGGCGAAATGGGATCACGGAGCTCACCCCGAGGTCCGTGTTGAACCTGAACACGTCCTCGAAGGAGTAACCCTTATCAGCTGCCACAGCAAGGGGTAGGGAGGTCCCGAGGTTCCTCACGGCTCGCTGGAATACGTCCTGGTACGCCGAGTGCTCTTGCTGGTTGGCCGGTATCAGCCAGCTCACGATGGGGGCATGGGTGAGATGGTCAATGATCTCGATATGGAGGTAACCGTGCCAAGCCTTAACCAACACGCTCTTCCTCGTGTAGGCTCGCGTGCCGGCCTCGGGATCGCGACTGCTCCACCAGTGACCGCCGGAACGAAAGCGGAAGACATTGCGCCGGTGGTCAAACTCGGTGGCACTGACCTCCGTGGTCTGAAGTCCGTCCACGGCGATGGGCTCTTGCTCCTCGTCGGTGGGACGCTTCGCGATCTCCCGACGCGTTTCGGCAGCGGTCTTCACGGACGCCTTGTGAAGTCGGGCCGCACGGAGGTCGGTGGGGCACCCCTCGCCTGGTTGACAGTCGTGCTGAGGCGACGCGTGAGTCTCAGCCTCTGATGCGTCGATGTGCAGCCACGCTCCCACGCGAGGGTCGCGTGTCTTAGCCTTCTGCATCAACTGAGCAGCACATGACTCAAAGGCTGAGGCGTGCGCCTCCAATTCCCGGAAACGAAGGTAAACATTGTGATAGGAGGGGATCTGCTCGAACCCGCACGCTCTCCAAAGGACGCGGTCGGTTGCTACTCGCTGGTACCAGGGCTCGATATCGGGAATCCGGGAGATGACGAACACTAAGTAAATCAGCGGCCAATCGCCCGACATACGGGCTGGGCCCCACTCATATGACCGGACGGTAGGCTCGATCAACGTGTTCAGTAGCTGCGGCATTCCGCGCAGCATGGAAATCAAGGTCCGGGGATCGGCCAGCGCAGGGTCGTCGGAGTAGCTGGTCGCGTGGTCGATCGTCTCGGGTATGGAGCGCCGCGTAAGCGTCTTCATACGATCCCCGCCCTCTGACACATTTCCTGGAAGGTGAGTCCGAACCTGCGGAAGTCGCCGGGCCAGACGAGCCGGCGGTCGCGGAGGCACGCTGCTCGGTAGTGGTTGGCTCGTGGCAGAGACGTCGACTCCAGATAGAGGTAGGCGTATAGGCGCAGCGAGGCCAGCGTGTCCTCCAAGGTGATCTGATGCCGGTGCCGACGCTCCCTGGTTACAGGATCGGGCAACGGTGGACAGTCACGCGAAAGGGTTCGGTGGGACGGCGTCGGCACTCCACGCTGATAGCGGCGACGCCACACCTCTAAAACCACTTCTGACCAGAGCTTGGTATCCGGCAGCGGTATGTCCAGCTCGCGGCACCATTTCTCGAAGTAGGTCGCAGCGGGAACCAGACCGTAGACGTCGATGAAATGGTCGAGGGTATCGGCTGCCGAGGGAGGTTTGGTAGGAGTAATCTCGGGAAGTTGGTCGGCAGCTCCGCTCGCAGCTACCGCGGCCGACCAGGTTCCGAAAGTCGCGGACAGGAACGTGCTACTGGGAAGTCTCAAAGGAATCGTCCTTTCCAGCGTGGAGCGGCGGAACTCACGCCCCTGCGCGTTTTTGAGGCGCCGACTGGCCGCACCCATCTGTCTGACGACTTCGTCGTATTCAAACCGGGCGGGAAGGTGCCCCAGCCGCAGTGCCACAGCGCACAAGGTCCGTTTAGCCAGGGCGGGACCATTCGCACCGAGCGCGTCGGCCTTCGCCCCGGACCAATGTGCAAGAACGGTCGCGCGAGCATGGGGATCTGCTAACGCCAGCTCTAATGTTCGCTGCCAGCTCAGCCGAAGGCGCTGACGAATCGTCTGCGCTGTTGGAAGGTCCGAGCGTCCGCTCTTGAGCCTCCCGGCGTCCCACTCGGCCTTAGAAAGAGATAGGGCGTTCTCGTGATTACCTAAGCAGACTGCCAGGGCAACGTCGGCGACACCGTCGAGGATTTCTCCGGGGGTCCTTTCCGCTCGGAACCAGCTCCGGCGTACCCCTGGGGCCAGGGTCAGAGTGCCAGTCCAGGCACCTCTGTCATCGGATCGAATCCGAGCTGCTGGTCCTTCATTGCCGTTAAACATTGCACACGCCTTTTCGGAGTGCAAATGCTCGCGGATGAGGTTCGTCGGGGATCGACTTTGAGCGGAGACCTGCTCGAGTTCGAAAATTCATTTCAGATTTGTCGCTGAGGGGTGTACTTTCTGGTCCTCAGTCCAGTCCCCAGGCCGCCAGGTCGAAGATTTCGGGGTCGCCAACGCCGCCCATGACGCGGGCCGTATACAGGGAGTCGATCTCTGGGGCGGAACAGAAGTCGGAGAGATCGCGAATGGCCTGTAGCGACCTCTCCCCGGTCACTTGGAGGAACTCACGAAGAGGCAAGGGAGCGGTGAGCTGCTCGACCAGCCAAGCCCGACGCAGCCTTTCCACCGTGATGAGAGCCCCCGGGCGATGAGCGCAGAGTCTGTCCAGAAGCTGCTGAACCAACCCATTAGCGGTGCTCGCTGGCAGGGGCAGGCTCTGATCAGAGGTGCCAAGCAGGGGTCCTCCGCGGGCCTGGCGCGCTAGCTGTCCCAGGTCGGCGGCGAATCGGTGCAGCACCGGCACTCGGCGTTCGTGACCTGGACGAGTGAACTCCACCCAGAGGCCGGCCTTGGGGACAGCGACCACGTCCGTCCCGGCGATGTAGCTCATGTCGGAAGCCGTTGCCCCAGCGCCTCGGGCGAGCAGGAGCATGGCGTTCATTTTTCGTCGCAGATTGACCGGCTTGGTGTGAGCAGCGGTCTCCCGGGCCATGGCGAACTCAACTCCGGTGATCGGAGTGCGGCCGAAGGGAATGGTGGCGCGGCGCTTGATGATCGTCGTGTCCAGCGTATTCACAGATGCCTCCTCGTAGGCGGGTAATACCCTATGAGTATATACCACATCTTGCAAAGAGACGTTGGTTAGACTCCCAAGCTGTGGTGGGCAACGAGAATCGGCAGCTGTCGGCATCTGAGGTCACAGCTCGGCTAGAGGCGATCCAGGCGGAGGAAGCCCGACTGTCCGACCACCTGGCGCAGATGAATGATGACCGCCGCCGGCTGGCAAGCGAGCGCCGGGTTCTGCAGGCGACCCTCGAATGGATGCGCACGGGAGGCAACCAGCCTGAGGGGCCGGGAGGCCCCATGACCATCGGAGAAGCGGCCGCAGAGATCCTCAACCGGAACGGCCCGATGCGAGTTGCCGACCTGACGCGGCGGCTGCAGGACATGGGCAAACTCCCCCTGAGCGCGTCAGCCTATCCCACCCTCTACAAGACACTGGCTCGGGATAGGCGCTTCAGGAAGGATGTGACGAGGCGCGGCTACTGGGCCCGAGCGTGAGCCATGAGCCTGCTGATGTTCGCGCTGGCTCCAAACGAGGTTGTGGTCCTCACGGATACGTTGGCAATGACGCCGGCGGGAGGACCGTATCTGTTTGTCTCCAAGTGCTCCGTCGTCCCCCACTTGGAGATGCTGGTGGCGTTTACCCGAGTGGCCCAAGTTGGACAACTCTGGTCCCATAAACTCCAAACGGAGATGCTGGCTCGCGACATTGATCTTCTAGATCAACACGTCCCAAACGCACTGCGGGCGATGGCAGCGCAGGTGGACCGAGAATTCGGCAACGCCAGCACCGCCTCCACCGTCTACCATCTCGGCTACTCGGAGTCGCAGGCATGCTATACCGGCTACGTATACCGGTCAGAGAATGACTTTGCATCCGAAGTCATGGACCCCGGCTTTCGAATCAAGCCGGTTCCCGAGGGTAGCTTCGAGGCGCCTTCCTCGCTGGACGAGATGGTCGCCCTGGGCATCCGGGTCCGAGAGGAACAGGATGCTAGCCCCCCAGCGGATCGGGTCTACATTGGTGGTGAGTTGATCATCACTGCAATGCTTGACCGTAACGTGCAGATCAGGAAGCTTTACCGGTTTGAGGATTTCGACTCACACTGGCGAACGATGAACATCAATCTCCCGTGAGAGACCAGGCCCGCTAACTTCGCTCCGGGAGCATCCTCTGCCACGCTTGGGCTCCGATCTGCATGGCGTCCCACGGGCTACCGAGAGGCGGTGTATAGGACAGATCCAGGTCACTGATCGCGTCGACGGTCATGTCGTGGAAGATAGCTGTGGCGGCGATGTCGATTCTCTTGGCTACCTCGGCGTGTCGGTGTCCGAAGAGCTGGACACCCAAAAGCCGGCCCGTTTGGCGATCCCCGGTGTACCGCATGGAGATCGGGTGGCTCCCCGGGTAGTACGCCTTGTGGTCGTTGGCCTCCGAGGGTACTGTGACGGGATCGAAGCTGGCTGCCTGTGCCTCGTGGTCGCGGATCCCGGTCCGAGCGGCCACCATCTCAAAGATCTTCACCACCTGGGTTCCGAGGCTTCCCTGAAACTCCCTGGTGCCGCCCACTGCGTTCTCGCCCGCCACTCTGCCCTGTTTGTGAGCGGTGGTTCCGAGGGGCAGGTAGGTCTCTCCTAGGAGCCGGTGGTGGGTCACTACACAGTCACCCGCCGCGAAGATGTCCCTCAGGTTGGTTCGCATCTGCCGGTCCACGGAGATTGCATCGCGAGCGCCTAGCTTGGCCCCGGCCGTAGTAACTAGCTCCGTGTCGGGGCGCACGCCCACCACCACCAGAACCAGATCGGCAGAGCAACTGACGACTCCACCAGCGGTGCCTTCAGCAGTGACCTCCAGCCTCGCCGTGGCTCCTTTGGGGGTGCGACCGATTCGCCTGACGGCGGTGTCGGTCAAGACTCTGACCCCATGCTCAACGAGCTGAGAGTGGACGAGCCGACCGAGCGCGGAGTCTACGGTCGGGAGCACTTCGGGAAGCTGCTCGATCTGGGTGACCTCAAGGCCCCGAGCGACCAGAGCCTCGGCCATTTCGAGTCCGATGTAGCCGGCGCCGACGATGATTGCGCTGGCAGGGGAGGCTGTCTCCAGAGTGGTCATTACCGAGAACGTGTCGCCCATCGAGTGGAGCAGATGAACTCCCTGGTCAGGCCCTAGAGCATCGGGTCCGATCAACCCTTCGATGGGAGGCCGCACAGAGGCTGCACCGGTGCCCACAACTAGGGCGTCGTAGGGAATAAGCTCGTCGGCTCCCTGGGGATTGGTGACTACCAACTGGTGCTCGTCAACGCCAATTCGCTGCGCAGTGGTACCCAGGCGGAGCCTCATGCCCGTCGCCTCCAGCTCGTCCACGGTGCGGTGGGCCAGGTTGTGCCAATCGCTCACCTCACCGGAGACGTAGTAGGGGATGCCGCAGATGGAGAAGTTGGGGTAGCCGTCGGCTACCACCACCGTGACTTCGGCGCTCGGATCAAGCTCCAGGGCTCGCAGGGCGGCACTGATTCCTGCGTCACTTCCCCCGACCGCGACTAGTCGCATCGCGCGAAGGAGCCGCGGACTGCGTTGCTCATGGCGGGGAGTTGGCGGCACCGGCCGCCACTTCCACGGCCGCCCCGCTCCGATGCGGCTCCGGCGAGGTCCCTTTGGACTCGGCTCTGGGCTCGTCCTGATCACGGGGATGAGGCACGATCACGTCGGCAGCCTCAGCCGGGGTTAGGCCGACGTAGAGGACCTTGATCACCACCACCGCGAGCAAACCTCCGACGATCTCTGCGCTGATGTATACGGGAACTGAGGAGGGCGCAATGCCGGCAAAAGTGTCGGAGAGCATCCGCCCCACAGCAATCGCCGGGTTGGCAAAGCTGGTGGAGCTGGTGAAGAAATAGGCGGCCCCGATGTATGCGCCCACGGCAGATGGCGCGAGACGAGACCGCCCTGTTCGCGCCAAGGCGAAGATCACGAGCATCAAACCCAGAGTTGCGACGACCTCGCCCACCCAGTGACCTCCGGAAGCACGGTGTTTGGTCGAGATGCTGACGAGTGCCCGGGAGAACATCACGTTGGCGACCACGGCGCCGGCCATGCAGCCGAGTACCTGGGCTGGGAGATAGGCCGCCGCATCTGGCCAGGACACGCCTCCGAGAGCGGCGTCGACGAATGAGACGACGGGGTTGAAGTGGGCACCCGAGATGGCCCCGAACATCAGGATGATCGTGAACAAGCCGGCGGCGGTGGCAGCGGCATTCTCGAACAGCTCCAGCCCGATGTTCCCCGGGGAGAGCGTCTGAGCCGCGATCCCCGAGCCGATTACAACGGCCGTCAGGAAGGCGCTGCCAAAGAACTCTGCCAGCAGACGTCGCCAGAGAGCCATCTCGCTCAACGGGTGGGGGTCACCCAGGCCCGGCGCGTGTTTCTCAGCAGCAAGAGGCTCCAGCGGCCCCTCCATCTGGGTCACCCAAGGCCTCGGCCCCACCTACGGCAGGTGGGCAGCAGGCACCGTCTCCAGCCACTGTCGACTCTGGTGCGTCCGCTAGAACGGTGTAGACCTCCCAAGGAGCGCCATCGGGATCGTCCACCCAGGCCTTGTCTTGAACGGCATAGCAGCAAGTCGTCGACTCCTCGACCCGGGTGGGCAAGCCTTCACCGGATAGGCGAGTGGTCGCCTCCATCACGGCCTCCGAAGTACCCACCTCTACTCCCAAATGGTTGAGCGCCCCATTGGTCCCCGCTCCCCTGGCCGCGGCCAGCTCGATCAGCACGAGCTTCAACGGCGGCTCAGAGATCGCGAAGTTGGCGTATCCCGGACGGATTTTCGCTGGTTCGGAATTAAAGAGTTTGGAGTAGAAAGCGACCGACGCCTCGAGATCGCCGACGTTCAGAGCTAATTGCACTCGTGACACAGGTCTCACCTCCGGTAGATTGACGTTTGTCGATGAGTATAGAGAACCCATCGACACCTGTCAATGACCGGGGTCGGACAGTGGCTACCGAGTCGCACTTGCCTGTCGGATGAGGGAGCAGCAGACTCGGTTCCGCCGCGAGCACGACTGGGCCCCTCCCCGGACGGCGGGCCTCAGCCGAACTTGCCTTCGATATACCCCTGGGTCCGAGCATCGGCGGCTTGAGCGAAAAGTGCCTGGGTGGATCCGGACTCGATCAGTTCTCCGGGTCCAGAGTCTTCGGTGAGCATCAACCCGCAGTAGTCGGAAATCCGACCAGCCTGCTGGAGGTTGTGAGTCACGATCACGACTGTGACCCGACTGCTCAACTGTTTGACCACCTCCTCGATGTGCCTTGTCGAGACGGGGTCCAGCGACCCGGTCGGCTCATCCATCAAGAGCACGTCAGGTTCCACGGCCAGTGCCCGGGCGATGCAGAGGCGCTGCTGCTGCCCGCCGGAGAGAGAGGTAGCCGAACCCTTGAGTCGAGTCTTAACGCTATCCCAAAGTGCCGACGAGACCAGCGCTGACTCGGCAGCCTCGTCGAGCAGTGCCTTCTTTTTGACGCCATTGAAGCGCAACCCAGCCACGACGTTGTCGTAAATGCTCAAGGTGGGAAACGGGGTAGGGCGCTGGAAGATCATGCCCACTCGGGCCCGGAGCAAGGTCACCTCGGTATTGGGGCCGTAGACTTCGAAGTCACCCAGCCGGATGCTACCGGTCACGCTCGCTCCCCTCACTTCATCGTGCATGCGATTGATCGAACGGAGGAGGGTGGTCTTGCCACAGCCCGAAGGGCCAATTAGGGCGGTTATCCGCTTGCTGGGAATGGAAAAGTTGACCCCGCGCACCGCTTCAAAGCGACCAAACCGCACGGTGACATCGGATAGAGTCACGGCGGCGGCTCCGGCCTGGTCCTGCGTCCCCGTCCGCCCCACCACGCGGCCCATCCCCGCGTTATCCATGACTGAGTCGCTCACGCACTCGTCCTCCTCATCCGCCGCACAAAGAGGCGGCCACCTAAGTTGACTCCCAACACGATCACAATCAGAGCGAGTGCTGTTCCCCAGGCTATCTGCTGGATGTCAGGGTAGGCTTGAATCCCATCCAGATAGACCACCAAGGGCAGCGCGGCCATTGGTTGCGCCGGTGACACTGCGAAGTACTGGCTCCCGATCGCGGTGAAGAGCAGAGGCGCTGTCTCCCCGGCCGCTCGCGAAATGGCCAGCAAGATTCCGGTTGCCATCCCGGGAAGTGCTGAGGGGAGAATGATGCGAAGACTGACCCGGGAGCGCAGCAGCCCCAGGGCGAGCCCCGATTCCCAGATGTCCCGAGGCACCGAGCGGATTGCCCCTTCAGTAGTTCGCATCACGATGGGCAGCATCAGGATGGCGAGTGCAACGCTGCCGGCAAAGGCCGAGAAGTGGCCAAGCGTTACAACCAGGATGGCATAGGCGAACAGTCCCAGCACGATCGACGGCACACCAGCCATCACGTCGGCGGTGAACCGGACGATTTGGGCGAACTTCCCATCCTGTTCGGCGAGGAAGAGGCCGGCCGCGATGCCGAAGGGCACCGCCATCAGGATCGCCAGGCCATCGATGATGAGCGACCCCACCAAGGCGTTGGAGATGCCGCCGCCCACGATTCCGGCCGGAGTCGGTAGGTGCGTGAAGAAGCCAACCGACCACGCCCCGATGCCGCGAAATACGGTGTAGGCGATAACCGCAGACAGAGTGGCCAGGGCACCTACCATCGAAAGGGCGCAGAGGGTGGTGGCCACCGCGCCGGTGACTTGCCGGCGGCGCAGACTGCGAGCGGCCGAGGCGTGGATTTCGGCCCGGCGGGTGACGCTAGACGCAGTCATCTGATCACCAGAGTGGGTTGGCCCGCACCCATCCGAGCCACCAAGACGCGGGCACCGCCGTTGACCAGTGCCGTGACTACGAGGAGAACTACGGCCAGAGCGATCAGAGCGCTCAAGTGGTACTTCTCAGTCGCTTCGGTGAACTGGTTCGCAATGACGGAGGCAATGGTGTTCCCCGGCTGGAACAGCGAATTGGGGATGTTCAGCGAATTTCCGATGAGCATCGTGACCGCGATCGTCTCGCCCATGGCCCGGCCAATGCCCAGCGTCACAGCGCCGAGGATGCCCACTCTCGCCCCGGGTATGACCACCCGGCGTGCCGCCTGCCAGCGAGTTGCCCCGAGGGCCAGAGCTGCTTCGCGTTGCTCTTTCGGTACCGCCATCAGAACGTCACGGGAGACGGCAGCGATGGTGGGTAGCACCATCGCCGCGAGAATCAGTCCGGCCAGGAGCGCGCCGATGCCTAGTGCGGGCCCGCTGAAGAGGAAGAAACCGTGGGTCACTTGTTGGAGTTGAGGTTCGAGCACCGTGCGAACCCACGGCGCTACTGCCAAAAGTCCCCACAGTCCGAACACCACGCTCGGAATCGCAGCCAGCGACTCTACCAAGACCGAGAGTGTGCCTCTCGTCCACGTTGGCGCGAAGAAGGCCAGGAAGGAAGCCACGCCGAGCCCGATCGGGACCGCCAGCGCCAGTGCCACGGCGGTCGTGATGAGCGTGCCGATGATAAAGGGCAGAGCACCGTACTCGAGCCGTAATGGATTCCACTCCGTGCCGACGAGGAACCCCAGCCCGAAGTGGCCGAAGGCTTGACTGGCCTGGATGACCAAGACAACCAAGATCGCAAGTACCAGCACCCCAAAGAGCAACGCCACCAGCACGAGACCGCCGCGATAGCGGCGGTCCGTGAGGTGGAGTGCCCGTCGGAGGCCACTCTGAGGTGGACGCGACCACTTCTGAGGTGAGCCGGCCTGCATCTACTTCTTCTTTTTCCCGGAGGAGAGCGTGAGAAGCGCCTTACCGTTCGGTCCGTCAATCTTCAGCAGAGTCGATTGGGCCAAGGCTTGGATGTTCGCTGGCAGCGGAACGTAGTCGAGCGCCAGCGCCTGGGTTTGACCAGCATGCGTGAGCCACTCAAAGAGATCCACCAGTGCCCTGCCAGCGGTGGCGTTCTTTTGGTGTGTATATAGGAGCCCCCAACTGTAGCCGGTGATAGGGTAACTGCCCTTGCCCGGCTCGTCCACGATCGCGAAGTCGGTAGAGGTTACGTCCGGCTTCTGGGCCGCCGCTGCCGCAACGGAAGTGAGGGTCGGCTCGATCCACTTACCAGCCGCGTTCTTGACGGCGGCGTAGGTGAAGTTGTTCTGGATCGCGTAGGCGAGCTCGACGTAGCCGATGGCCCCGGGTACTTCCGAGACCTCGCCGGCGACACCTTCATTGCCCTGACCACCGACTCCGACCGGCCAGTCGACCAGCTTGCCTGTTCCCGGCCCGCTGGCCCAAGCTTTCGAGATAGTGCTCAGGTAGTTCGTGAAAATGTAGGTCGTGCCACTTCCGTCAGCACGATGAACCACAGTGATCGCCTCGTTGGGAAGAGTCACTTTTGGATTAAGCGCCTTGATGGCGGGATCATCCCAGTTGGTGATCTTGCCCAGGTAGATCTCTGCGATGACAGGTCCAGTCAGATGAAGGCCCGGAAGGACTCCGGTGAGGTTGTAGGAGATAGCTTCGCCGCCGAGATCAACTGGCACCTGAACCATCGGTCCACCAGTATCGAGAGCGATTTCACTGGCGACCATCGGAACATCGCTGGCACCGAAGTTGACGGTATTGGCCTGGAACTGGGCGATGCCACCGCCGCTACCAATCGACGCGTAGTTGACTGTCACCTTGTGGTACTTGAGGTTGTACTCGTAGAACGCGCGGGTGAAGAAGGGCTGATCAAAGGTGGACCCGGCGCCGGTGAGCTGAGCCGCCGGCGGGGTAAGTGAGTTCGACTTTGACTTGGACTTCGCCTCGGCGACTGTTCCGAGAGCTGTAGCAGCCACAAGGCCCGCGGCGAGAACCACCGGAAGTAGTCGCTGGACGCACCTAACCGTAGCCGTTCGTCGCATTCGTTCCTCCCTGCCCGGCCCGTTGGAGGACACCGGGCTCCTTCTGATCTGCACCGCGGGGCTTGGCCCCTTCCCTCTAGTCGCCAGGTCGTTCCGCTCTGGTTTCACAATTTGGTCGCCAAACACATCAGAGGCTCTCGATGGGTTGCTAGGAACTCTTAAAGGGAAAGTTAAGGGCGGGAAGCAGAAAGCTAAGGACTGGTTAACGACTCGCTGCTCGGTATTGACAGTTGGAGCGAGCTGGACTCGAGGGGTTAGGAGTGGAGGTGGTTGTGGGAGTCGCCGTCCTCCGGCTCGCCTTCGACTGAGTCAGGTCCAAGGGTCGGCCAGTGCTCCACGAAGACCCCGGGGGCTAGGTCGACGCGGTAGCCCACCCGCGAGATGGTGGTGATCCGGAACGGCACGTCGGGGAATTCCTCGAGCTTCTTCCGCAGCCAGCGGACGTGGACCACAACCGTCTTGCCAGTCCCCCGGAAGTCAGGTCCCCAGATCGTCCGCAGCAGGCTTTCCAGGCTGTGTGCCACCCCCGCGTGCTGCACCAGGAAGAAGAGCAACTTGAACTCGCGAGGGCTCAGCTTCACCTCTTGCTTCCCGACCGCGGCTCGCCGGGCGAGGGCATCTAGGGTGAACTCCCCGAGCCGAATGCGATCGGGGTCGACAGTGAGGTGGGGTGGACGCTTGGAACGTCGGATCAGGGCGTCCACGCGAGAGAGAAACTCGTGGACGCCAAATGGTTTGGTCATGTAGTCATCGGCGCCCAACTCCAAGCCTCGCACTTTCTCGGCTTGCGACCGTCGCGCCGTGAGGATGAGGATCGGCACGTTCGACTCTTGCCTCAAGGTGCGGCAGACGTCCTCTCCCGACACTCCAGGCAGCATCAGGTCCAGGACCACGAGGTCTGGTGTCCAAGAGCGGGCCAGCTTCAGCCCTCTCTCGCCATTCTCAGCCTGAACGACGTCATATCCGGAGGCCAGCAGGTTGTAGCCGAGCGTCATCCGGACTGATTCATCGTCCTCGACGACCAAGACCTTGGGGCCGCCACCGCCGGCCGGTAGATCCCCTGCCATCACCTTTGGCAAAGGCGGCCAATCCAACCATGGACGATCATCGATGTGTATCCTGCCCCCAACCATGGACGGATGTCAATGGTTGGCGTAAACTGAAACCGTGGCGGTTCGAGTTGCGGTGCCCATTCCCGTTCGGGTTCGAGGCTGCTCCAGCCCAGTGGCTGCGCCTCTCGGCTCAGAGAAGGCGGACGCTCTGTCCGACGTCTACAAGGCGCTGGCTGATCCCACTCGGGTGCAGATGGTCCATATGCTCAAGGCGGCCAGGGCACCAGTGTGCGTCTGTGATTTCACCGCGGCCTTCGAGCTGAGCCAGCCCACGGTGAGCCATCATCTGAGCAAACTGCGTAGCGCCGGGATCATCAGCAGCTTCAAGAAGGGCATCTGGACCTTCCACAGCTTGGCGGACCCACTGCCGGAGCCAGCTCGGGCAGTGATTGAACTGATTCCCTAGTCCCAGATCGCGGCTGCGGATTTTAGGCGATGCCGCTGGGCTGGGCCGATCTGAAGCCGAGACTTAGTCGTCTTTCGGGTGGTATCCAGGCGCGGGCGAGTACCTCGTCCACCGTGACTGAGACCCCGAACTCGAGGTGCGTGCGCAGTGCGCGACTGAGAACGACTTGAAGTCGCTGCTCCAGCTGACGGCACCCGTCGGTAGGTGGGTGATCATGAACCAGCGAGCTGAGGGCTGAGGCGTCCACCGTGACCTCGCTCTCGATCCCGAGGTCACGAAGAAGCTTGGGCAGGAGGTGGGATCGTCCAATGGCCAGCTGCTGGGCGGCGGTGTAGGCCGGCAGGTGGATGAAGCGGAGCCGATCCTTGAGTGGCGGTGGCATCAGGCGCTCATCGTTGGCGGTAGCAATGAAGAGCGCACCGGAGAGGTCAATCGGAACTTCCTCCAGGAAGTGGTCGCGCCACTCCCGGTTCTGGGTGGGGTCGAGTAGGGCAAGCAAGACCGGCAGGGCGGGATGTCCCGAGCCGGGTGGCACCTTGTCGATCTCATCCAGGAGGAAAACCACCTCGGTCGGATGAGCGCGGGAGTTCCGCAGACGCCGAACTATCTCGCCTGGGCGAGCCCGACTGTAGGAGCGGTCGGCTCCCAGCAGATAGACGTCATCGAGGCCGCCCACCGGGATGCGCTCCAACCGGCGACCGGCCGCACGGGCAATTGCCTCAGCGATCGAAGTCTTCCCCACTCCCGGTGGTCCGACCAGGCACAGGCCGTAGCCCAGAGTGGTGCCGCCCTCCTCTCCCCGCTGCTGGCGCCAGGCCAGCAAGCCCAAGTAGTCGAGGACAGCTTCTTTGACCGCTCCCAAGTCACTGTGGCTCGCGTCCAACACGCTCCGCGCTTGCGCCATGTTGATGGGGCAAGGAGGCGGCATATCCCAGCGCATTTCCAGCACCAGGCGTACCAAGTCGCGGTTGCCGGCACCCTCCTTTCCGAGCTGGTTGTGCAGCGCCCGCTCGGCGGCTTGGCAGACGGCCGCTGGAAGCTTCGCCTTCTTAACCTGCTGGTCGAGGTCCAGGGTCCGGGACGCTCGCCGCGAACCCCGGTAGCGGCGCCCGATGAGTTTCGCCACCATCCCCAGCCGGTCTGACCAGTCCGCGGCCGCCAGGAGAGCTGCTCGGGCATGTTGGTCCGGGGACAGTTCGGCGGCCAGTCGATCGGTGGCGACGTCCGGCGGGAGCATCCGGAGTTCGATAGCCTGAGCGGCGGAGATGCTTCGGAATTCTCCGCGAACTGCCCGACCGATCAGCCGATCCAGGCGCTGGCTGGAGAATTTCGAGGGCGTGCCCCTCTCGGCGACTGGCCGGGTCTCCACCGTGAGAAAGGGCTTACGCCGGAACAGCCTAGTTACCTCAATCCGTCGCAGTCCGAACAACCTCGCCGAGGCCACAGTTCCGTCCTCACCTCGCCTCAGGCTGTCGATGCAGGCCAACAAGCCGATTGCCGGCCACGCTGCACCATGAAGGAATTCTCGCGGCAGCATCACCACCTGGGCTCCCTCGCCCTGGAGTTCTGCGGCGAGAGCAGTTTCGTCGTCCCACTGTGGACTCCAGTAGTGCTGTTCACCTGGCAAGACGGCCTCGTCCACCAGGATCGCGGCCATCGTGACTCCGTCTGAGGTAGGCACCTTACGCGCGCGTCAAGTGATGCCGACCAAGCGGGCAGATCCAAGGAGAATCTTGGGCCCTGTGGTCCCGGTGGAGGTAGCGCGGCAGACGTGACCGATCGATGTCGATGGCGCCGAACCAACGCTTGAGAGCCGTCATTGGACTCGAGATCCTAGCACAGAATCGGAGTCATTGCGCTGGCTCTAGGTCTGAGCCATTACCATCTTTTTATGGGGATTCTATGGTTGCGCCTTCCTTGTATACGTCCGCGCGATATCACCCGCGCGCGCGAGGGTCAGCGACGCAAGACTCCGTAGCCAGCTCTTTGTCAGGGCCGGCGAGCGTCACGGCATAGCGTTCCTGGAAGTCGCCCCTGTGGGTGACCATCCCCGTCTACTCGGCCTGACGCCGCTGGCAGTTGGTTATGAATTGGGCGATGCTCCTATTGCGCGACAGCAGTTCGCGACAAGCCTCGGCCGCAAAACCCAGGTCGAGCATGAGATTGGCTTCGAATACGTAGGTGGCGACTCTTGTCAGGTTGAACATCTCCCCCGCCGAAAACTGACGCTTGGAAGGGTCGGGGTGGGTCTTGCCGTTCCGAGCAGCGATGAAGTCGGTTGCGAAGTCAGGGAAGGAGGACG
>JBARIA010000098.1:0-11937 GCA_049799515.1 Candidatus Dormiibacterota bacterium
CGTCGCCGGCGCCGTCGACGCACCGGTAGCAGCGTGCCGGCCGCCAGGACGACACTGAAGGTCGGCCTCATCCCTGGCACTAGGCCCAAGTGGTCGAGCGGCCAAAAGCGGGCCACCGCAACGGCTACGATGCCGTGGCGGGGCTCAAATCCGAAGGTTCGGGAATCCTCGGAGAAGTTGCGGTTATCGCCCATCACGAAGTAGTCGTTAGCGGGGATGTGCACCCACTTCCCTGAGGTCGGGAGTAGCGGTGAGAAGGTGCCCTTCGCCGTGCAGCACTCGACCTCGTCCTCCCAGACACCGTTGATGTAGGGCTCATTCAGCTGCACCCCTCCCGTTGTAGAGGTGGGTTTGGTGTCGCTTATGTACACGTGGCCGAGGTGGTGGCTGTTGGGAGCGATGCGCAACCACTCCCCGGGGAGGCCGATGACCCGCTTGATGAAATCGTCTGATGACGGGATCGGGGGCTTGATGATCACGATGTCGCCCCGGGAGGGTCCCCCAAAGTACAAGGACACCTTCTCTGCGATGAGCAGGTTGTTGTTCTGCAAGCCGGGGTACATGCTGGTGCCCTCGACGTGCACCGGGGTGATCGCGAAGGCGATCAGCAAATAGATCAGCGCGGCGAGTGCGACAACCTCGATCAGATCCCGCACCAGTGACCGTTTCTGGGCCCGACCTCCCACCTCGACCCGATCTCGCGGAGAATCGGGCACGATCGAAGGGTCGGTTGGCACCTCGGCAGTATAGGGAGGGAGGAAAAGCCCTCCTGGGCTAGATCGAGATCGCTAGCCGGTCGAGCAACCCATTGAGCTCCTCTTCGGAAAAGTACTCGATCACGATCCTGCCACGACCCCTGGGCCCGGCGAATACCTTGACCCGGGTGCTCAGTCGTTGGGTGAGCGCCTCCTCGATCGCCCCGATCGCCGAGTCGGTCGAGCCCACCGCCCGGGCCGGACGACCTGGACGGTCACCAGTCTGCTGAGAGACCAGTCTCTCCGTCTCCCGGACCGAGAGATTCTGGGCCACGATCCGGCTGAGCAGCTTCTCCTGGGCCTGTGAGTCCGGCAGCGAGAGCAGCGCCCGCCCATGAGCGGGCGCGATCTGACCGCCCTGGATCGCCAGCTGTACAGCGGGGGCGGTCTGAAGCAGGCGCATGGTGTTGGCGACTCCGGATCGGCTTCGGCCCACCCGCTGCGCGACCTGCTCCTGGGTGAGACCGAATACGTCGCATAGCCTGGAGAAGGCGCGCGCCTCGTCGAGGGCCGAGATGTCGCTGCGCTGGAGGTTCTCAACCAGTGCGACTTCCAGCTTCTCCCGATCGGGGCCGACCGGTCTGACCACTGCGGGCACCCTTCCCAGTCCGGCCAGCTCGGCAGCCCGGAGGCGCCGCTCCCCTGCGACCAGCCGAAACCGCGTCCCGTTGGCCTCGACCACCAACGGTTGTAGCACTCCGTACGTCTGGATTGACTCTGACAAAGCGCGCAGTGAACCCTCGTCGAAGTTGGTGCGAGGTTGCTCGGGGTTGGGGTCGATCAGGGCGATCGGGACGTCGCGAGCGCCCTGCCCGCCCAGGATGGGGTTGAAGTCCGTGGCGCCGGTAGGAATCAGTTGCTCCAGTCCCCGGCCGAGACCGCGCCGCTTGGTCATGCAGCCACCGGTGCGGTTCGAGCGAGCAATTCCTCAGCCAGGGCTCGATAGGCGGCGGCAGCCCGTCCGGCCGGCTCGTAAAGGGTGATTGGCAGACCGTGGCTCGGTGCCTCGCTGAGACGCACGGAGCGGGGAATCACGGTGGTGAACGCCTGATCGCCGAACTGGCGCCGGACCTCACTGACCACCTGTGAGCTGAGGATCGTCCGAGGGTCGAACAAGGTCAGCACGATGCCTGCGAGCGTCAGGGCGGGGTTGAGGGACTGACGGACCAGCGCCTGGGTTTGGGTCAGTAGAGAGAGGCCTTCCAGGGCGTAGTACTCGCACTGAAGGGGGATCAGCAGAGAATCGGCGGCCACCAGGCAGTTGACGGTCAGAAGTCCCAGCGATGGGGGCGTGTCCAGCAAGACGTAGTCATAGTCCTCGAGGCCATCCAACGCCAGCCGAAGCCGCGACTCGCGGAGCGGCAGCTCGGCAAGCTCAAGCTCAGATCCAGCCAGCGAAACGTTGGAGGGAACCAGGGTCAGGCCGGGCACCTCCTCGATCTTGATGGCGACCTCCAGTAGGGGCTGTCCCAGGACGATTACGTCATAGATCGAATTGGTGAGGCTGCCGGGCCGAACGCCTACTCCGGAAGTGGCGTTGCCCTGCGGGTCACAGTCGACCAGGAGCACCCGCAGCCCCCGCTCCGCCAGGGCGGCGCCGAGGCTCACGGCGGTTGTGGTCTTGCCCACCCCGCCCTTCTGGTTGCACACAGTTATCACCCGAGGGCGAGACATGTTCGGCAGTATAGGAGCGCCGGTATGTTTCACGTGAAACACTTCCGGCCACTCATCAGCGGGCATTGACGGGGCCAGCTGGGATGACCTCCCCGGCCCGGTATGACCTCCGAATCAGTCCGTCGCGCACCTCCACCGCACCGTCGCCATACACGCGCCATCCGCTCTCCTCCGTCAGGATGGCTGTCCGTTCAGCGATGCCGATGAGGCGGCAGCCGGCGGGCACCCGCCGGATCACCGCCGGCCGCAGGAGTCGCATGAAGGTGGAATCCCAGTGGACCCCAAAGACGTCGCTCGGACAGAGCCCCAGGCCTCCGCTGAACCGGAAGCGCCCGCGAGCGGGCCCGGACTGCTGGGCCGCCCCGGCGACCATGGCGCCGGCGCTGCAACCCCCATAAACCGCCCCTCCGTCGAGCGCCTGTAGCACCGCCCTCCAGAGCGCGGTGCCCTCCAGGGTGCGGGCCAGGTATTCGGGGTTCCCGCCTGAGAAGAAGATCAGGCTGGCTTGGCTGACCGCTGCGGCGTGCGCTGCCAGTTCGGCGTCGTCGCGAGTCCGAACCGGTAGGGCCTGCGCCGACACGTCGAGGGAGGCGTAGTGCCCCAGACCCATCTCGTTCCATCGCGCGAAGGTTGCCTCGCCCTCGGGAGCGCTGGCGGTAGCCAGCACCACCGCCGTGCCGTCTCCTCCGGCGCCGGACAGGGCCTGGAGTTCGACCTGCCCAACCCACGCCTCAAACTCCCCGGAGCCCAACAGGAGGCACCGGGGAGCTCGCTGAAGCCCCTCGGGGCCCTCCCCTCCTAGCTGGCCGCCCTCGGAACCGATCAGTCGACTTTGACCCTAGGGGTCCTCGCGCTGGGCGCGGAGATGACCTTCTCCTTGAGAGCCTTCAGGGCGGCCCCGTTCTTTCCGTTGGTCTCACCTGCCTTCGCGCTGATATCCAAGAAGGGCTGAATCAAGTCGAGCGGCAACGGGAAGACCACGACCGTGTTCTGCTCCGTCCCGATCTCGGCCAGCGTCTGCAGATAACGCAGTTGCAGGGTGGCTGGCTCCCGACCGATCACAGCCGCGGCGTTGGTCAACTGCTGAGCTGCCTGGAATTCTCCCTCGGCCCGGATGATCTTGGCTCGCTTCTCGCGTTCCGCCTCCGCCTGCATGGCCATTGCCCGCTGCATCGATTGCGGCAGGTCTACGTCCTTGACCTCGACAGCGGTGACCTTCACGCCCCAGGGTTCGGTCTGGTCGTCAATCACGGTCTGCAGCTCAGCGTTCACCTTATCGCGCTGGCTCAGCAGCTCGTCGAGCGTGGACTGTCCCAAAATTGAGCGCAGGGTGGTCTGGGCAGCGGTGGAGATGCTGCCTCGGTAGTCATTTACCTTGACGTAGGCGTCGCGTGCATCAACTACGCGGAAGAACACGACCGCGGTAACCCTAACCGTGACATTGTCCTTGGTGATGATGTCCTGCGGAGGCACCTGGTGCACGTTGATACGTAGATCGATCTTGAGAAGGCGATCGATACCGTAGGGAATGATGAGTCGGGGACCCGGTCCCTTAACATCAATCAGCCGACCCAAGCGAAAGACAACCCCGCGCTCGTACTCATTGATTACGCGAAAACTCGTGGATAGCGTGATCAACACCAGCACCGCGACCACCACCACGACCGCCACAATTGCGGTTCCCATTGCCTAGCCCTCCTTATTCGATACGGGACCCGGCACCCACGCCGGGTTGAGCCGTTTTTTCGCTGACGGTCGGCAGGCCGGGCAGCGGTTCCACTATCAACGTAAGGCCATCCTGGGCCATTACTTCCACATCTGTGCCGACCTCGATCGGCTCACCATGCCGGGCGGTGATCCTCCACAACTCTCCCTCGACGGCCGCGATCCCGTTTGGATTGGCGCGTTCGCGTACCACCGCTGTCAGCCCCAGGAGTTCATGGGAGCTGGACGCATAGGGGAGGTGCCGCACCCGAAGCGCGCGCCGACTGAGGGTGATCCAGACCCCGCCCACCACCACCGGAACGGTGATCAGCGCGGCCAGGCTCACCCCGCCCGTGCCGGGGGAGGTTTGATAGAGGAGGAGTCCGCCCGCGACCGCCGCAGCGACTGCAGCCAGGCTGATCAGCCCGTGGGAGTGCACGGTGGTATCAACCACCAGTAGTGCTGCGGCGGAGCCGACTAAGACCAGACCCAGCCAGTCCACTGGCTGGTTGGCCAATCCCACCACGGCTAGGGCTCCGGCCACTAGGCCAACTGCGCCGAATATCAGAGTCCCGGGGTGGATGATCTCCAAACCGACGCCCAAGAGGGCAACCAGCAGCATGACGAACGCCAAGGTGGGGTTGGCCAGCAGACCTACGAACCCGCTTGGATGGCTAACCGCCTGGCCCGTGGGGCCAGCCGCCAGGACTTGGAGCTGACTTCCGAGGAAGCCGCCAGCGGCTACTAGAACCGCACCCACAATCGGCCGTCGGTGCATGGTTCTCCGATGATACGCCGCAGCTCAAGTTCTGATCGACGCTGAACTCCGCCAAGGATAATAGGCCGGATGTCAGCAGTTTCAATCGCCGGAGACTGAAGGTCCCGGGAGCTCACGGCGTCCAGGTGGTGGCCGTCGCAGACGACGCCAAGCAGAAGTGGGACGGCTACGTCAGTGAGCAGGAAACCGGCAATCTGCTCCAGGCCTGGGGTTGGGGAGAGTTGCGGCGACGGTACGGATGGCGTGTCTTCCGGCTGGCGGCCGTCCGCGGTCCGGGGAAAGAGTGGGTGGGAGCGATGCAAGTGCTGCAGCAAGGAGTCGGCCCGGGTGGTTTCGGTTGGGGATATTCGCCCCAGGGCCCGGTCCTCTCATCGCTCAGGGATATCGACGTGGGTCGGGCCCTCTTGCACTCCGCCGCACGCCGGCTTCGCCATCAGAAGGCCTTCCAACTCAAATGTGATCCTGAGTGGCCGGTCGATTCTCAGGAAGCTCGGGTGCTTCGGGCACGATGTGGCCTCCGTCCGGCCCACTTCGACGTCCAGCACCGCCAGACCTGGCTGGTGGATCTTCAGGGCGGGGTCGAGGCCCTCTCGGCCCGCATCCCCTCGGCGACCAAGTACTGCATTCGGGTCTCCGAGCGAGAAGGGGTGGTGGTCACCGCCGAGCGCTCCCCTGAGGCGGTAGCCACCTTCTATTCCCTACATATGGACACGGTCGGTCGCAAGCAGCTCCACTCCCGACCCCTCTCCTACTACCAGTCGGCTGCCGAGGCGCTGGGGGCGACCATCTTCATCGCGTCCTATCGAGGTCAGCCCCTGGCGGGAGGGCTCACGGTGGCCTTCGGCAGACGGCTGGTCCACCTCTTCGGAGGGACCAGCACCGCCGTACCGCGGGCCCACGCTAGCTACGCGATGCAGTGGGCGATGATGAAGTGGGGAATCGAGCAGGGGTGCACCATCTATGACATGTGGGGCGTGCCCCGCCGATTCGACCGCGCCGACCCGGCCCACGGCTACGCCAAGTTCAAGACGAAGTGGAGCGGCCGACTCGGCAGCTACAGCGGTCTGATGATCGCCCCGGTGCTGGGGCCCCTTGATCCCGCGTTGCATGGGCTGGAGGCGCTCCTACTTCGGCGCCGGCCGCTACTCCGCTGATTCCCCCAGCTAGCGGATCGGATAGCTGGGGAGCTGATCTGACGGACCGGTCTCGGACCATACCCTGTGCATGCCGGCGCCCACCTAGAATCTGAGCATGCTCTACCTCGGGCGGCCGCGCACTAATCGCTGGGTCACCACCGTGTACGCCCCGCCGCGGGAGATCTTTGCGCTGGCCGAGCAGGTGACGGCGCTGCCCCCCTTCAGTTTCCGGATCGTCGACGAACACACAGCCGAGGTGGCACAGGTGCTGGCCAACGGCTTCTTCGGGCAGTGGAGCAAGGTCAAGCACCCCAAGACCAAGGTGCGGATCGAGTGTCGTCCCACCGCCCAAGGCACTGAGCTGACGACGACCGCTGAGGGCCAGCGCAGCGCGACCATCCGAGCGGTCAACCTGCTCCGAATTCTGACCATGGGCGAGCGCGACCCCGCCACCGTCTACCGGCTTAGGACGATTCCCCCCGGACCGTGCACGGTGATCCAGAGTTGGGCGGGGACCGGATATCCGCTCTTCTCCGGCCCCAATTACCAGGCCAAGCGAAGTTTGCCGGTGCGCCCGGCCAGCCCGCTGGTGGCGCTGGAGCAGACGGGTCGCTGGGTGCGGGTCAGGGCCGGGAGCGGCGACGAGGTCCAGGAGGGGTGGATCGAGGCGGATCAGTTGGTGCCCGACTTGGTCCCAGCCAGAACCGGAGCTGCCTAGTCGGTCAGTCCTCGGGAGCTCCGGAATCGGCGTTGTGGTGTGAGAGGTCGTGCCACGATCCAGACAGCAGCAGCGAATTGGTGGCCTCCGGCCCCTCGCTGCCTGCGGGGTAGAACTTGACCCGGGGCATGTCCTTCAGGACCGGCTCGAGGGCCTTCCAGGCAGCCTCGGTCTCGTCCTGGCGGATGAAGAGAGTGTGATCTCCTAGAAGGGCGTCATGGAGGAGCCGCTCATAGGCCTCAGCCGGCTCAGTCTTGAATGACTGCCCGTATGAGAAATCCATCCGCACCGGTTGTTCGACCACTGTCGCTCCCGGTTCCTTGGCCATGAACGAGAAGGAGATCCCCTCCTCTGGCTGGATCCGGATGGTCACCCGGTTGGGGGTCAGGTGCTCGATCCCGGTGCCGGCGAAAAGGTGCAGGGGCACGTCGCGGCAGAACAGCATGATCTCGGTACGCCGGGTGCAGAGGGCCTTGCCGCAGCGGAGATAGAAGGGCACGCCAGCCCAATCCCAGGTGTCCACGGCGAGCCGCATGGCCACGTAGGTCTCGGTGGTGGAGTCCGGCGATACTCCATCCACCTCGCGATAGCCAGGCATCATCGTGCCGTTGACGGAGCCTCTGGTGTACTGCCCCCGGACCACCTCGCTCGGCCCCACCGGGCGGATCGAGTGGAGCACCTTCACCTTCTCGTCCCGCAGGGCCTCCGGGTCGAATGAGCTGGGTGGCGACATGCAGGTGAGGGCGAGCAGCTGGAGTAGATGGTTCTGGAAGATGTCTCGGATCGCCCCGGTCTCCTCATAGAGGCGGCCTCGGCTTTCGATGCCGATGTCCTCAGCTACGGTGAGCTGCACCTGTTCCACCACGTCGCGGTTCCAGATTCTCTCTATTAGGGTGTTCCCGAAGCGAAAAACCAGGAGATTCTGAACCGTCTCCTTGCCCAGGTAATGGTCAATCCGGAAGATCCGATCCTCGGGGACGGTCTTATGCAGAGCCACGTTGAGTTCAACTGCCGACTTCAAGTCGTGCCCGAACGGTTTCTCGATAATCACCGAGGACCCCTTGGCCAGACCTGCTTCCTTCAGTTCCTGGAGGATGGTGACGAAGGCGGAGGGAGGGACGGCCAGATAGATGAGCCGCCGTGGCTGCCGCAACGTCTTGGCCAGCTTCTCGCCGGTGCCGACCTGGTCGTGGGTGGTGGTGATGTAGCGGAGCCGCTTGGCGAACTCGGCGAACCCAGCCCGCTGGAACCCTGTTCGGGAGAACTGCTTGACCGCTTCTTCGGCAATCTGCCGGAATCCGTGATCACCAAGCTCCTTTGTCGCGGTCCCCGCTATGTCGCACTTGCGCGGCAGTAAGCCCTGGAGGCTCAACTCGTACAGCGCCGGGAGAAGCTTGCGCTGGGCCAAATCGCCCGTGGCGCCGAAGACCAGCAGATCTTGATCAGGAGGGACGCGGAGGCGACTTGGGGCCACGGGTCGAGTCTACGGGTGCAGCCGTATTGCGGGTTCCGGGGATCGTGGTGACCGCTTCTATACTCGGCGTGTGGTCAGCGGCCGATCGAAGTCGGAAACGGACGGCGAGAAGGACGAACTGGCCCATCCCAGGGACGTCCGTCAGCTGATCGCTGGCTTCCGGCGCCTCAGTAAAGTACGGCTGAAGCAGCTCCTCGGCTCATCGCCAGAATCTGGGTCGCCGGCTGCGGCCGCCCAGCAGTTGGTTGAGGGAACGCTCTGGGTCGTTCTCGAGGCGGCAGAGGCGCACCAGTCGGAGATGATCCCGTTGGAGGACCTGTTCCAAGAGGGGAGCAGCGCGTTGGTTACCGTGGTCCACGGCCTCGACGCTCGCCACCCGCTCTCACCGGATCAGTTCCTGGGCCGGGTGCGCCAGGCGGTGGACCAGGTGATGGCCTCCCTGGTCGCCGAGGAAAAGGCAGCCCGGCTGGAGGATCTGCGCTGGGCCGCCGATGCGGAGCGGCTCTTCGCGGCCGAGGCGGAGTTGCGTCTCAACTCGGCGACCGTGCCAACCGACCTCCAGCTGGCGGCCCACCTGAGTTGGCCGGAGGCGAGAGTGGCCCAGCTCCGGCGGGCGGTCGATGAGGCGCGCTCGCAGCACGACGTTGAATTGATGGACATCCTGGGGGAGATCGAAGGCCCATGAGCGAAGGAACAAAGACCGTACCGCTCGACGCCACCCACCGGGAGCTGGGCGGGCAGATGGTGCCGTTCGCCGGTTACTCCATGCCGCTGCACTACGGCTCGATCCGTGGGGAACACCTGGCGGTGCGGGAGCGCGCCGGCCTCTTTGACGTCTCCCACATGGGTGAGGTCAACGTCACCGGTCCCGGGGCCCTGGAATTCCTGGACCAGCTGGTCACCAACGATGTTTCCAAACTGACTGCGGGCCGGGCCCTCTACACTGTGATGTGCCATCCGGACGGGGGCATGGTCGACGACCTGCTGGTGTACCGCCAGCAGGATGAGTACATGTGCGTGGTCAACGCCGCCCGCCACGACGTCGACCTGGACTGGATGCGGCAGCGCCTGGCCGGGCACGACGCTCAGATCACCGACATCTCAAGCGAGACCGTTCTGCTCGCGGTCCAGGGACCGCAGGCCACCCGCATCGTGCAGTCGCTCAGTTCGACCGAGGAACTGGAAACCATCCGCTACTACCACCACCGCCTAGGCGAGGTGGCTGGAGTACCGGTCAGCATCTCCCGGACCGGGTACACCGGCGAGGATGGATTCGAACTTTATGCGGGCGCCGGAGACGGACAGCGGCTGTGGTCCGCGCTCCTCGAGGCAGGTGGTCCGCATGGTCTGATTCCGGCCGGTCTGGGGGCTCGCGACACGCTCCGTCTGGAAGCGGGGTTCCGGCTCTACGGCCAGGACATCGACGAGGCGGGAGACCCGCTCAGCGCCGGACTGGGCTGGGTGGTCAAGCCGGCCAAGGGACCGTTTGTCGGCCGCGAGTCGCTGGCCGCCATCGCCGCCGCCCCGCCCCGAGCCTTCATCGGGATGAGACTCGGCCCCCGGGAGATCCCCCGCCACGGTCACAAGATCTACCACGGCCAGCGCCAGGTCGGCGAGGTCACCAGTGGCTCCTACGGCTTCACCGTCGGTGCCGGTCTGGCCATGGGCTACGTCGAGCCGGACAGTGCTGGTCCGGGTACTGAGCTCCGGATCCAACTCCGAGCCGACCCGGTTCAGTGGGCGGTGGCGCCGGTCGTGCCGCTACCTTTCTACAAGCGACCCGAGAGCTGACGGAGCGGGCTGGACGGAACGGGAGGAGAGCTGGTGCCCGACTTGAGCGCGTATCACTTCACCAAGACCCACGAGTGGGTCCGGGAGGAAGCAGCAGGAGAGGCGGTGGTGGGGATCACCGATCATGCCCAATCCCAACTGGGGGATGTGATCTTCCTGGAGCTGCCCAAAGTGGGGGCCAGGCTCAGCGCCGGATCCCGATTCGGGGCGGTGGAGTCGGTCAAGGCGGCCAGTGACCTCTACTCGCCGGTCGGCGGCGAGGTGCTGGCCGTCAACACCGACGTCAGCGCCTCGCCTGAGCTGGTCAACCAGGACCCCCAGGGGAAGGGCTGGCTGATCAGGGTTCGCGTCGAGGGAGATCTTCCGAGTGATCTCCTCGATTCCGCCGCGTACGATTCGTTCGCGCAGGCGGATTCGCACTAGCGGTCGAGCTTCTCAGCGGGGGCGCCAGCCTTTTCATGGCCTATCTTCCAAATTCGGACTCAGATCGAGCGGAGATGCTCTCTGCCCTGGGCCTGAACTCGGTCGGCGAACTGTTCCGTGATGTCCCGGCAGGGTTACGCGATCCCCAGGTGGGTCTCCCCGCGCCGCTGTCCGAACTCGACTTGATCGCGGAGATGCGACGGCTAGCGGGGCGCAACCGGCCGCTCTCCCAGTGGGACTGCTTCCTGGGGGCGGGCGTCTACTCACGCTTCATCCCGGCGATCGTGCGGGCGACCATCGGCCGCCCGGAGTTCTACACCGCCTACACCCCCTACCAGGCCGAGGCCAGCCAGGGCTACCTGCAGTCGATCTTCGAGTTCCAGTCCATGGTGGCCGAGCTTTTCGATCTAGACGTTGCCAATGCCTCGATGTACGACGTGGCCACCGCCACCGCCGAAGGCGCGCTGCTGGCGACCCTGCACACCGGCAGGCCACGGGTCCTGGCCGCCTCCACCCTCCACCCCGAGGTGATGGCCGTTCTTGAGACCTATATCTCCGGCCGTGGGGCGGAGCTGGTCCGGCTGCCTCAGCTGGACGGGGTGACCGACCTCGAGGCCGTCGGCAGCGCCCTAGCCGACGGGGAATCCGCGGTCCTAGTCGTTTCCCAGCCGAACTTCCTCGGGCTGCTGGAGCCAGTAGGTGAGCTGGTCGAGCTGGCTCACCAGGCGGGAGCGCTGGCCCTGGTCGTGGCCGACCCGATCGCGGCGTCGGTAGTCGAGCCGCCCGGGGCGCTCGGGGCCGATCTGGTTGCCGCCGACGGTCAGCAGCTGGGGATTCCGCCCCAGCTCGGTGGCCCCACGCTCGGGCTGCTCGCCTGCCGTGATGACCTGGTGCGGCGGATCCCCGGTCGGCTGGTCGGCATGACCACGGACTCCCGAGGTGGCCGCGCCTTCTGTCTGACCCTGCAGACCCGCGAGCAGCACATCCGCCGCGAGCGGGCGACCTCCAACATCTGCACCAACCACGCTTTGATGGCGCTGGCCGCTACCGCCTACCTGGCCAAGATGGGCGAGGTGGGTCTGCGCGGCGTTGCCGACATCTCTTACCGCCGCGCGCACGGGCTCGCCGAGCGTCTCACCCAGATTCCCGGGTTCAGCCTGAAGTTTCCCCAACGCGACTTCCTCTGGGAGTTTGTCATCGAGACACCGGTGGAGACCGGGCCGCTGGCCAAGGAGCTGGCCGGCGAGGGGATCCTGGCCGGCTTCCCGCTGGGCTCATTTGACTCGGAGCTGGCCCGCTGCCTGCTGCTCTGCACCACCGAGATGACTTCACCAGCGGCGATCGACCGGCTGGTCACCCGATTCAGCCAGGTCACTGCCCCCAGCCTTCCAGTGGCGGCACCGGCATGAGCCAGACTCCCGAGCCTGCGTGGGCCGGGCCGGAGCCTCTTCTATTTGAGCTGGCCGCGCACGACAGCCCCGGGC
>JBARIA010000099.1:0-26876 GCA_049799515.1 Candidatus Dormiibacterota bacterium
CGACCGCATCACCGGCGAGCATCCGCTCGCAGGTCCGACGGCGAAGCGCGGCTGGATAATGCCTTGGCATCTTGGCTCCTGATGGATCAGGGCCAAATTGTCATAAGAGCGGTCCACTTTTTGGGGCTCAGGTCAGAATTCGACAGACTATTTCGTGAAATCTTGGTGACCATCGGGTCGACCTGTCCACCGGCGCGCAGAACTCCGGGGGTGCTCAGACCGGACTGGCCGTGCGCATACCGAGTCGTTTGGCAGCGCCGAGCATCCGATCGTCGTAGCTGACGATCTGGCCGAGTTCGGCGCCCAGCAGACCAGCCGTCGCGAGGTGGATCGCGTCGAGTGATCGAATCTCTGGGGGGAGAAGTCTCGCCGCATCGTTGAGCACTCGATCGGTCACGCGGAGGAGATCCAGGCTCTGGAGAACTGCCGTCGCTCTCGCTCGTCCCTCCTCTCCCTCAAAGAGCAGCGCACGTAGGACCTCGGTCCGAGCCAGCGCACTCGAGACAAGCGGTCGGCGCCGACGTAGGTGTCTTCGCAACGCCGTCGACTCGTCCTCGGCGATGACGAGCTTGACGATGGCTGACGAGTCAAGGTAGGTGGCTACCATCAGCGCTCTTCGGCGCGGAGGCGGGCGAGGATCGACGACGGAAGTGCCCCGGCGCGTGATCGGACAGGAGCCGGCAGGTCCTCGAAATCGGTGCTGGCTGGATCGAGCTCCGCTGCCAAGCGAAGTCGCTCCAGCGGACTGCCTACCGGAAGCGGTGCGAGCCTGGCCACAGGGCGACCTCGATCAGTGATCTCGATGGTCTCGCCGCCTTCCACCCGCCGCAGCAGCTCGCTCGCTCGCTGACGGAGTTCCCGTACGCCTACCGAGGCCATATGCTACTTATAGCATGTCTCGGAGACCTGCCCGACTCTGGCCGGTCACTAGGACTTTCCGGTCACCATCTCCCGTCCGCTGGACGGCATTGGGCCGTACCAGGCGGATGTCCCCAGCCCAGCGTTGATTGAATAGTGGAGCGTCCTCTCCTTCGCAGTTTTCCAGGCAGAAACCATGCACCCACCCGATGGTCTGACCGTCCAGTCGCTCCGGCGCGCCCGTGACCGGATCGACCGTGACTACCCTCACCCGCTTCGGGTCTCGGCCCTGGCAAAGGCGGCGGGCTACTCCCCCAGCCAGTTCATCCGCGACTTCAGGACAGCCTACGGAGAGACTCCCGGACGCTACCGACTCAGGCGGAGAATAGAACGGGCCCCCGAGCTTCTCAGGACCGCCAACCTGACCGTCACCGAGATCTGCCTGCTGGTGGGCTTCCAGAGTCTGGGCAGCTTCAGCTCCCAGTTCTCCAGGGTGGTTGGCCGGTCACCCACTGAGTACCGCCGCGAAGCAGCGCGTCGCGGCGGCCCAGCACCCATTCCAGGCTGCTTCGTCCTGATGTGGCAAAGCGGCCTGCCCGCCGATCCGGATCTCGAGCGCGGCTAACAGGTCATCCGATCCCGGCAATTTTGGAGAAGCACTCCCAGGCCCGCAGCGCCTATCTTGGCTTTCCAGCCGAGCACACCACCCAGGGAGGAGCCACCTTGATCTCCGGGATTTCGATCGTTTCCGTATGGGTTCTCGACCAGGAGGAAGCCAAGCAGTTCTACAGCGAGCAGCTGGGCTTCGCGGTGACCAACGACATCCAGCTGGAGAACGGCATGCGCTGGCTGACGGTCCGTCCTCCGGGCAGCACTGGCCAGGACCTCTTGCTGATGGACCCCTCCCACTCCATGCTCGACCAGGAGACGGCCGCGCAGGTCCGAGCCCTGGTGGCCAAGGGTGCGCTTAGCCCGGGAGTCATGGCGACCACCGACTGCCGCGACGACCATGCCCAGCTGGCGGCTCGCGGGGTCCAGTTCACCCAGCTGCCAGCCGATCGGCCCTACGGGGTCGAGGCCGTGCTCCGCGACAACTCGGGCAACTGGTACAGCTTCACCCAACGCCACGGCTGATGGAGAGGCTCGGGGATCGGCTATCCAGTGGAGCTCAGCCCGCGTGAGGTGGTCCCTGGCAGATGGAGGGACCACCCGATCACCGCGAGGCTGGCCCCCGGATGGCGCCTGATCCCAGGGAGCGCGCCCTGACCCCGGAGCCGGAACTGGACCGGGCCGCCTGGATCGCTTCGATCAGAAGTGAGAGTCAGGCACTGGCGCAAGCAGCGGCCAAAGCCGGTTTCGACGCTCCCGTGCCCACCTGCCCGGAGTGGCAGGTGCGTGACTTGGTCCGCCATCTGGGCGGGGTCCACCGCTGGGCGGCGGCTCACGTCGCCGGCGGTCGTGCCGAGGAGATGCCCAAGGAAGAGGCGGCAGGTTTGATGGCCTCCTACCCCGCCGACCGGTATCTGCTCGAATGGTTCGAACTGGGCCAGCGCAACCTATGCCAGGTTCTGGGTGATGCCCCGGCCGATCTGCAGTGCTGGTCCTTTCTGCCGTCTCCCTCTCCGCTGGCGTTCTGGGCTCGCCGGCAGGCCCATGAAACCGAAATTCACCGAGCCGATGCGGAGTTCGCAGCCAGGTCCGGTGCGGTCAGCTTCCCGGAGGCAATCGCCGCCGATGGCATCGAGGAGATGCTGTTCGGCTTCGCCGCCGGCCGCCGACACCTCAAGCTGCCCGCTCCGCTCCAGATCGCGCTGCGGCCCCGGGAACAACCCGACGGTTGGCTGGTCCAGTTGGGGCCGGACGGGATCCTAGCTGAGCGCGGCCAAGCCGACGCCGACTGTCGGATCAGCGGCACCTGCTCCCAGATTTTTCTCTGGCTCTGGAACCGGCTCCCCAGCACTTCCCTGGAGGTCGACGGGAACCGGGAATCGCTCGAGAGCTGGCGGCGCGCGATGCGGGTCAGCTGGAGCTGATCCCGGAATGGTGGCAGACCCGGCCTCAGAGCTCAGCCGGGGGCGGGTCGTCGTCCAGGTTGGCGAAGTAGGCAGAGACCGCGTGATCCAGCAGCTCCGGGGTCAGCCGCGGCTCGACACCGAAATAGGAGGCGGCGTGGACCAGATGATCGAGGATGTCTCGAGGCTCGCAGCCGTGCAGAGGCCGGTCGGTCTTGCGGTAGTGCTCCTCGACCAGGTAGTTGACAGCTGCCGGGTCGTACTCCAACCCGATCGAGTCGCAGACCCGGCGGAAGATCCTCCCGTACTCGATCACCGAGGGGTTGGGAACCTCCACCTTGTAGCGAATCCGGCGCAGAAAGGCCTCATCGACCAGGTCCCGAGGCTTGAGGTTGGTGGAGAGGATCAGCACCTCGGTGAAGGGGACCATGACGGTGGTCCCCGCCCGTCCGATGTTGAGGTAGTCGAAGCCCGCTTCCAGAGGAACGATCAGCCGGTTGAGCAGGTCTTGGGGACTCAGCTTCTGACGGCCGAAGTCGTCGACGAGGAAGAGCCCACCGTTGGCCTTCAGCTGGAGGGAGGCCTCGAAGAATCCCATCCGGGGATCGAAGCTCAGCTCCAGCTCCCGGCCGGTCAGCTCGCCGCCGGCCCTGACCACCGGGCGGGCGCAGAGGGCCCATCGGGTGTCATGCGAGGGCAGGTCGGTCGTGACCGGACGATGGTGCATGGGGTCGAAGACCCGAATCACCTCACCCTTCACATAGAGGGCGTGGGGCACGAAGATGGCATCCCCAAGCAAGGAGGCGCAAGCCTCGGCGATGCTGCTCTTGCCGTTTCCTGGCGGCCCATACAGGAAGATCGACTGACGCGCGCCCAGCGCCGGGCCCAGGCGATTGAGGACGCTGGGCGGCAGCACCAGATGGTCCAGGGCGGCCCTGAGCATCTGATGGGTGACCGGATTACTGCTCCGGCCCTGGTGCCTGGCGACCGCGATGTAGACGTCCAGCGGCACCGGGGCTGGCCCCGCGTACTGATTGACCTCGACCAGCTCCTTGGCTCGCTCCCGGCCGCCCCGGTTGATGGCGTACTGCAGCCCGTCGGCGAACTCTGACCCGCCGACCGTGCCGCGAATCCCGGTGGTGGCGATATAGCCCTCGTCGGAGAGGAACTTGAGCGAGTCGCTGACGATGTTCCAGGGCAGGCAGACATGGCGGGCGACCTCGCGACCCAGCATGACGCCGTTGTAGTAGATGACTTTCAGGACAAGATCATTGATGAAGCCGGCCGGAATTCCGGCTTCCTTGGGACTCTGAGGTACCGGCGGGAATCCGATCTGGGCCCGCTGGGGAGGGGCGACGGCCATGGCGGCTGCAGACATCGGCTATGAACTCAATTCTCTGGTTCGGGAACCTTCCCGGACTGGATCTTCCGCTCGAGTCTTACACCCCCCGGGCGTAACTCATCCCCGGTCAGCCCCGTATTTGCAAGGTCGTGAGATTCCCGCCACCAAGCTGTCACCAAGTCAGGCTCCAATTGCCTTTGGGGTCGCGGATCGAGAGCCTGGCATAATCGGGCGGCGGGGGGTCTGCCCTCTTCCCGCGTGAGCTGAATGCAGGAAATTACAGTCACCCCGCGAGAGCGGGCTTCCCGTCGGTCCGGCTTTCGCCGGCGCAACGGGCTTCAGCGACCCTCCAAGCCCGGCTTCTGGACACGCCACCTGTGGCTGCGCAACGTCGCCACCGCAGGACTGGTGGGGGTGCTGGTGGCCTGCGTCGGGATCGGGTCGGGGATGATCGTCCTGGCCGCCTTCCAGGTTGGCCTGCCCAGTGTGGCGGCGCTGCCCAATCTCGGCCCCCCCCAGGACAGCGAGTTGCTAGCCAGTGATGGCACGCTCCTGGCCGTCCTCCACGAGCCGGGCGCGCATCACGTCGACGTCTCCCTCAAGGATGTCAGCCCTCTGCTGGTCCAGGCCACCGTGGCCGTTGAGGACCGCCACTTCTACCAGGACACGGCCTCCGCCGACCTCCCTCGGATCATCGAGTCCGGGGTCAACGACCTGCTCCACCACAGCGCCCAGCAGGGGGCGAGCACCATCACCGAGCAGCTGGCCAAGATCGCCTTCCTCACCCCCCAGAAGACGCTCACCAGGAAGATCCGCGAGCTGCTCTTGGGCTACGAGATCTCCAAGGTCTTCAAGCCCGACGCCATCCTTCAGATGTACGTCAATCGGATCAACTACGGCAACCAGGCGATCGGCATCGGCTCCGCCGCCGAGCTCTACTTCCACATACCTGCCAGCCAACTTGACCTGGCCCAGGCCAGCCTGCTGGCCGGGATTCCCGATGCCCCGACCGCCTACAACCCCATCCTCTACGAGGGGGTGACCGGCACCGCCAATCTCGCCAAGGATCGTCAGCATGTAGTGCTCCAGGCCATGGTTCGCAACGGCTACATCACCCAGAAGCAGGCCACCGCCGCCTTCAAGGAGGTCCTGACCCTCTACCCCTGGGAGGACAGCGAAGTGGACACCCAGCCGGACTTCGTGGCCTTCGTCGAGAGTCAGCTCCAGGCCCAGTTCGGCGACGCTTACCTCAATCCCGGAGGCTGGACCATCTACACCTCACTGAACACCACCGACCAAGCCGCCGGGATCGCCGACCTCCAGAACCCCACCAAGGATGCCGAGCTGGAGCGCGACTACAACATCGGAGACGCCGACCTGGAGTCAGTCGACCCCCGCAACGGCGAGATCCTGGCCATGGTCGGGACCACCGATCCATCGGGCCAGTGGGGCCAGATCAACATGGTCCTTGAGCCAAGACGCACCGGGTCGTCGTTCAAGATGTTCACCTACTCGGCCGCACTGGCCTCGGGGAAATTCACCATGACGACGCCCATCCTCAACGAGCCGATCGACATCGATGGCTACTCTCCGAAAAATTACTCGGGCACCTTTACCGGGATCTGTCAACTGAAGATCTGCCTCGGCAACTCGATCAACGTGCCAGCCGTGAAGGTGGAGGACATCACCGGACTGCAGAACGTGGTCAACATGGCCGAGCGGATGGGGATTACCGACCTCTTGAACCCGGCGAACACCTACGGTCTCGCCCTCACTCTTGGGGGGACCGCGCTCGGCATCAGCATGCTCAACATGTCGACCGGCGCCTCGGTGCTGGCCAGCGGCGGAGTGCTCCACCAACCGACCACCATCCTCCAGGTGCTGAAGGGCAAGAAGACGATCTACCAGTACAACGTGGCGGACAACTCGCAGCAGGTACTGCCCGCCAACGTGGCCTACATCCTGAACATGATTCTGCAGAGCAATCAGAACCGCCAACCGGAATTCGGGATCGATAACGGCCTGACCATCCCCAACCGCATAGTCGCGGTCAAGACGGGCACCTCCGACTACGGAGTTGGCGACCTGGCCGGGATCGGCGACAACTGGGTCTTCGGCTGGACGCCGACCCTGGAGACATCGACATGGGTAGGCAACCCCAACTACGACACCTTGTCGGCTGTCTCCTCAGGAATCACCGGAGCGGCGCCCCTGTGGCAGACGTACATGGAGGAGGTGCTTCCGGCCCAGCCCGACATCTGGTACACCAAGCCATCCGATGTGGTCCAGGTCGGCAGCGGCCTCAATGCCAACTTCTACCTTCCCAACACCGTGTCCTACGAGAATTCGGACGTGAATTGCCCCGGGGCCTACCGCTCCGACTGGGACGGCGTCTGCTAGTCAGAGCGCGTCGGCACCACAGGTAGCAGCCCGCGGAAGTCGTGGCTGGCCGCGCTCCAGCCGGCCAGCCCAGCCGCTGGAGATCGGCCGGGCCCGGCTCAGCGGGAGCCGACGCCCTCCCCTGCCGGGAGCTGGCTCTTGATCCAGTTCTCGATGGTGTCGTCGGACTCCCAAGAGGTGATCAGCGAGTAGCGCGGATCGGGCCCGGGGTGATGGACCACATGGGACAGCCGCTCGGTATCGATCACCAGCTGCATGCCTGGATGCAGCACGATCCTGCTCTCGGTTGAGGGATCGTCCTTGTTCTCCCTCAGGATGAAGGTCGACTTGCCCGGACTGTCCGCCAACTCCAGCCAAGCCCGCACCACCCAGCCGGACCCCTCGGGGTTGAGTCGGTTGTTGTCATCGAGATGGAGCTGACGGATAGCCTGCTCCTCCTCACTGGGGTTGAGCTTGATCACCCGCACCCGGCCGAAGTTTCCGCCGATGGCGTCCACATACTTCACCAGGCTGGGCGCAATCTTCTGGTTGTCGGTCCAGACACCGCCCTTGTCGGGCTTGCCGTGCTCCCAGAAGCCGTGGCATTCCATGTCTCCGTTGGCAGAGGCCAGTGGGGCAAAGTTGGTGTCACCGCCACTTTTCCAGTCCACGTAGTCCAAGCTCTCCCACTCCGGCGGGGGGATGGCCGGACCGTCATAGTCCCGGAGCACGACAAAGCCCCGTTCCGCCAGGATGTCCAGCTTCCGATGCATGCAGTCTCTCCCTGAACTTGGTGGGGCCCAGCCAGTTCGGAGCCGCCGGCGGGGCACACTTCCATGCTAGCCGCTCAAATCAAAGGGAGTCCAGCCGCACCTCGGCCTCACCGGCAGCGGAACGAGCGACCGGCCCCGGACCGGGGCGTCTTTAGCTCCCCGGACCGAGAAGGCGCGGCGGTCGCGGCGGTCCCAGGACTGCAGCCGCCAGCTTCTCCAGTCCGTCGGAGGTGACCGCGTCGGGGAAGACGCAGCAGATCTCTCTGGCTCCCAGGTCGACATACTCTTGGAGCTGCTGGGCGCAGCCCTCAGCCGTCCCCACCAGCCGGCGTGCACGGTAGCTGGACACGTCCTCCCGATGCCGGTTGAAGCGCTCCACTAGCAGGTCGGCTGCTGGCTCGGTGTCGGCGACCAGACAGTCCAGCACCACGGCCACCCGGACCGTCTCTGGACGCCGGCCGGCCGCGCGGCAGTGGGAGGCCAGGATCTCCAGCTTGCGCGCCACCCAGGTCGGGGGCCCGAAAAGGCTGCAACCGTCAGCGTGGCGAGCCACCTGCCAAAGGGTCAGCTTCTCGCCTCCACCGGCGATCCAGATTGGAGGGCCCTGGCGCTGCACCGGTTTGGGGTAGATGAGCGCATCCTCGATCAGGGTGTAACGTCCTTCGAAGCTGGTGTGCTCGTGGCCCCAGCTTGCCCGGAGCAGCTCAGCGGCCTCGCCGCAGGCGAAGATTCGGTCCCTCAGCCCGGGGACCGTGATGCCAAAGGCCCTCGCCTCGTCCGGGTCGGAGCCCGCCCCCAACCCGACTTCCAGCCGCCCGGCGCTGGCCACGTCCAGACAGGCCAGCTGCTGCGCCAATCGGCCCAGGTGATGGAGTGGCACGGCAAGGCACATCGTTCCGATCCTGATGGTCGAGGTCGCCCAGGCTACTGTCGCCAGGAGTAGGAGGGGATCGAAGACGGGACTGGGCGGCTCGGCGTCAGCCACCTGCAAGTGGTCGTAGACCCAGGCCGCCCCATAGCCGCTGCGCTCGGCCCGCCGGGCAACACTGATCGCTGCCTCCCAGCGCTCGCCCGTCCCTAGCGACTGAGGAAACTCGGCTCGCCAGCCCTGGGGGATGAAGCACCCGAGCCGAAGTGCATCGCTGGTCACGGGCCAGCTGGGACCGGGGCGAGCCGCCGGGCTCGGACCCGGCGCGCCGGGCCCCACAGCCCCTCTAGGTCGTAGTAGGCCCGCTCCCCTGGCAAAAAGACGTGGGCTATCACGGAGTCGAAGTCCAGGCAAGCCCAGGAGCCCTCCTCCAGGCCCGCACGCGAGAGCGGATGCGCTCCTGATCGGGCCGCCAGCTCGGACATCTCACCAGCGATCGCCCGAACCTGGCGATCGGTATCTCCCTCGCAGATCACGAAGAAGTCAGCGATTGTGGTCCTGCCCCGGAGGTCGATCCTGACCACCGCACGGGCCCGGCGGGACAGCGCCGCATCAGCGAGCAGGCGGCTGAGCTGAAGCGGCGTCATTCGCGGGCGATTATCCCGCACCAGATGAGGGACCGGTCCTGGGGTCAGCACCGTAAAGACCGTGGCTTTGGACGTACTCGGCCACCACCTGCGGTAGCAGGTCCAGGCACTGTTCTCCTTGGGCAACCCGCTCCCGGATAGCCGCGGCGTCGACGGTTGGCGCGGCGATGGTGATCACCTGGGCGCCGACCAGCGGTAGCTGGCGCCGCCTCAGGTTGGCCAGCACCACCTCTCCGGGTTCACCCGCCGCCGGTCGTTCAAAGACCAACAGCCTCACCTGGATCAGGAGCCGGCCGACCTGCTTCCACTGGGGCAGTCCGGCGGCCACGTCGGAGCCCACGGCCAGCACCAGGGACACGTCGGGGGTCTGCGATCGCAGCCACTCCACGGTATCGACGGTGAAGCAGGGCTGGGACTGCTCTACCTCGCGCCGTGAGACCGTCACCAGAGCGTCCTCCAGCCCCTGGATGGCCAGATCCACCATCTCGGCCCTCTGTTCGGGACTGGCCTGGGGACGTGGTCGATGGCCTGGCAAACCGGCTGGGACAACCAGCACTGGCAGGTCTGTCTGCTCCCGGAGTCCGCGGATCACTGCCAGATGCCCCAGATGAGGAGGGTCAAAGGTGCCACCGAAGAAGACCGTCGAAGAAGAGCCCTCCGGCACCGGGTCAGTCCGACTGCTCGTCGTGGGACCGGCCAGCGACGGGTGCCGGGGTGGGCTCGGGATAGAAGGTGAACGCCTCGGCCCCTATCTGCACCTCGTCCCCTTCCTCAGCTCCAGCCTTGAGCAGGGCGGCCTCGACTCCGATCTTGGCCAGCTGGCGTTGCAACCGCAGCACCGAGGAATCGTCGTCCAGGTCGGTCACCGCGATCAACCGCTCCAGGTACTCTCCGGCTACCCGGAACGACTCCCCCACCCTCTCGACGACGAACTCTCGGCTCAGTCCGCGGGGTCCCTGATAGAGCCTGAACCCGCCGCTCTCGCCATCAACGGTCCCGGAGCGCGGCGCTCGGCTCAGAAGTACCCCGGCCGCGGTCAAAAGCTCTGAGCAACCGACCCCGGTGGCGGCCGAGATTCCCAGCACCAACAGCGTCTTGGGGAGAGCCTCGGTCAGCTGGGCCAGCAGCCGAGCTCCCTCGTCAGAGTCAATCAGGTCGAGCTTGTTCAACGCCAGCAGGGTGGGTCTGCCACTTAGCTCCGGACTGTGCATCTCCATCTCCGCCGCAACCTCCCGGTAGGCGGCGATGACTCCCTGCTCACCGAGACTGGCGTCCACCAAGTGCACCAGGACCCGAGTCCGCGCGAGGTGCTTGAGGAACGCGAGTCCGAGTCCCGCCCCCTCGTGGGCTCCCTCAATCAACCCAGGCACATCGGCCAAGGTCAGGACCCTGCCCTTCCCCACCTCAGCCACACCCAAGTTGGGCGTGAGAGTGGTGAACGGATAGGCGGCGATCTTGGGCCGAGCTCCGGTGAGCTGGGCCAGCAGAGTCGATTTCCCGGCGTTGGGAAGTCCCACAAGTCCGATGTCCGCGATCAGGCGCAGCTCCAGACGAATCGCCAGGGTGGCGCCTGGTTCGCCAAGCTCACGACGCCTGGGCGCCTGGTGGGTCGGACTGGCGAAGTGGACGTTTCCCCTACCCCCCTTACCCCCTTTGGCCAGCACAGCTTTGGCTCCGGGATGGTCCAGGTCCGCCAGCAACTGGCCTGTCGCCACATCCCAGGCCAGGGTTCCCGGCGGCACGCTGAGAAAGCTGGAGTCCCCGTCGGCCCCGTGTCTTCTGGATGGCCCGCCTGCTCCTCCGCTGGCAGCCTTGAAGGAGCGGGAGAGCTGGTAGCGCTGCAAGGAGTTGAGGCTGCCGTCGGCCACCGCCACCACGTCGCCACCGCGCCCACCATCGCCTCCATCAGGGCCACCCCGGGGCGCGAATTTCTCGCGGTGCATGCTTGCCGAGCCGCAGCCGCCCCGGCCAGCGCTAACGCTCAGCTCGACCTCGTCTAGAAACATTCGCGGCCACGGGCGGTGAGCCCCGGCGGCTCAGCCGGTCTGGCTGCCAGGAGTGGTGATCGAGGCTCGGGTCCGATCAGTCCGGTACGGCTTGTAGTCCACGACACCGGGAAGGAGGGCGAAGAGGGTGTGGTCACGCCCGACTCCGACCCCCGGACCTGCCAGAATCCGGGTCCCACGCTGACGAACCAGGACCGCACCCGCCCCCACCGTCTGGCCGCCGTAGACCTTGACCCCCAGTCTCTGCGACTGGCTATCGCGCCCGTTGCGGCTGCTGCCACCACCCTTCTTATGAGCCATCTGGCTGCTCCTGCTTGTTCCCGGACTTGGTTCGGGGCCGCGCCGACTTCTTCTCCACCGGGGGGGTCGGGGCCGTCTCTGCAGGCTTGCGAGCGGCCCGAGTCGGCTTAGGCTTCTCAGCCACCGAAGCCGCCTCCGCCTTTCCCTTCGGCTTGGTGACAGCTTCCTTGGCGGCCGCCTCGCGCCCGGCCCTAGAGGTAGCAGCCACCTTCGCGGCCGGTACCGCCTTGCTCCGCGACGGGACAGCCACCTTCGTGGCCTCCGCAGCGGCCTTGGTTGAGGGTTCGGATACCTCTACTGGGGCGGTTGCCGCCTTAATGGCAGCCGTGCGCGAACTCCGGGCCGGAGCGCGCTTCTTGGCGGCCTCAGGTGCCGGCTTGTCCTCGTAGGCTCCCCGGCGGACCTCTTCGATCCGGAGCTCGGTGAGCTCGGCTCGGAAGCCCTGATGGCGCCGGTAGCGCTTCTTGGGCTTGTACTTGAAGACGAGGATCTTGGGGCCCCGGAAGTGACTGATGGCCCGAGCCGCCACCGCGACATCCGCCACCCGAGGCCGACCGATCTCGGTTTCGGTCCCGTCGCCCTCTTCCGCTATGAGCATCCGCACATCGGACAGGTGCACCCGGGAACCGGGCTCCACTTCCAGTCGATCGACCACCAGCCGTTCCCCGGCCACCGCCCGGTACTGGCGTCCACCGACTTGGACAATGGCGTACATCTAGACTCCCTTGGAGTAGAGGAGTTGGCCAGCGACCGACCAGTTCGAAGTCCGGTCGCCGTGAGGCAACAGCGCGCCTCGCATCCGGGCAGCGATTTTACCAGAGCCAACTGCCGTCGAGATCGGGGCGATCTCCAGCGGCCGGTTTAGGTCCCGTTCACCTGGACCGACGCCAGGGCGGTGTAGTTCTGCTGGATGTAGTTCTGGGTCTGCGAGCCAGTCCCGGCCACCAGAGACGCCGAGCTGGTGTAGGTCCCGTGCGGCACAATCGCCAGCACCTCGACGGTGAAGCTGATCGAAAGCGTACCCGGCCCCGACGAACCGGCTCCCGGAACGTCGATGCCGCTCCAGATCGGTATCTCGGTGCCGGTGTTGGGGTAGGTCGCATTGCCCAAGCTGGAGTTGCCGGAACTCCCGGCGGCCCCGACATAGTCGAAGTCATCTGGCAGGGTAACGCCGATAGAGGTGTCGGGGGCCTGGCCGCTTCCGGTGTTGGTAACCACCACCTCGTAGGTCAGCCGCTCTCCGGGCGCAACGGCGGTGGGGCTGGCTCGTAGCTGCAGGTTGAGCGAGGGGGCCGGCGAGATGGTGAGTCCGAGGGGAGTTCCGGACAGGGTGTTGACGAACCCGGTCGCGAAGACATCCGGGGCGAACTGAACAGTGGCCGGGGCTCCAGTGGCCTCCAACTCGGCAGTGATCACGACCTGCGACTTACTAGAAGCGGCTCGCGGCCCCATCGCCCAGGCTCCCCAGGTCAGGGTCGACTCCTTGCTCTTGGGGGCGATGTCGGCGGAGCGCTCGGAGTTGCCGTTGGTGGAAGTGGTTACAGTGTTGAGGTAGGTGAAGCCGGTTGGAACGGTCACCCGAGCAGTGACCCCGCCAACACTGTTTTGGCTGACGTTGCTAATGGTGATCTTGAGGTCTACATCCGTCCCCTGAGGCACAGTGGGCGTGCTCGCAGTGGAACCGTTGGAAACAACCTGAGTCGCAACCTCCAGGCCGCCCAGCCGGTCGGATCCGCAGCCGGTGATCAGAGATCCCAGCGCTAACCCGACAGAGACGACCCCCGCCGCGCCGCTGAGCGCCCGCAGCCTCAGCGGGATCCTCCCACCCGATTAGAGCTGGCCAGGGGCCGACGGGTGGCCGCTGCCTTGCCCAGGGCGACATGACGGTCGGGTGCAGTTGGCAGGGGTACCGGATACCCGACCTCGATCAGCAGCTGCATGGCCATCTGACAGTCAAGGCCGATCACGGTGTCGGTGCGCCCGGCTATCGCGTCCACCAGTGATCCTCCGAGCCCCTGAATCGCGTAGGAGCCAGATCGGTCCAGCGGCTCACCACCGGCGATGTACTGCTCCAACTCACTGTCGCTGAAGTCGCGCATCCGGACCGCGGAGCGAGAGACTCCGGTGGCCTCCTTCTTGGAGGTGGCGCTGAGCGCGCAGATTCCGGTCAGAACCACGTGCCGCTGGCCCCGCAGCAAAACCAGCATCTCGCGGGCTCGGGCCACGGTGTGGGGCTTGCCCAAGGGACCGGTTGGGCCCATCACGATGGTGTCGGCAGCGATTAGGTAGGCGTCTCTGGTCGGGACCATCGCCAATCCGGCATGGGCCTTGCTGCGAGCAATCAGCTGCACCGCCAGGTCGGCGCACATGCCGGGCAGCAGTTTCTCCTCGACCTCCGGCTGGACCACGACGAACCTCAACCCCAGCCTCACCAGGAGTTCGCGGCGGCGCTCTGAGCCGGAGGCTAGGACTAGTTCGACCACGTCCTCACAGGGCCTCCAATTCCCGTGGCGGGGGCCGGTCGAAGAAGGATGCGAATCCCGGCGCCGGCAAGCGCTTCACGGAGCATTGAGTGTAGCAGCGGACGTGGAGCGGCCTAGCCGACCAAAGATTCTCGGTCCCCAGTTGGCGCCAGCCGCCCACCCCAGACCCAGGGCCGCCAGCAGCGCCCACCACCCCGCCAAGATCACCGGGAATGGGGCTGCCTGAAGCTGGGGAAGCGCCAAAAAGAGAGCCACGCCGGCGCCGGTTGCCCAAGCCGCGCCCCTGACCGAGGAGCCACCGGGGCCGCCCATCAAGACCCAAGGCAGCGAGCAGATCCCTACCGCGGCCAGCACCACTCGGCCCAACTCCGCCCCCAGCCCGCCGGCGGTCAAAACTCCTGACCAGCTGCCCGAGTGCACCGCCAGTGCCAGAAGCACCAGCCCCAGCGACCAGCTGCCGAGGATGGTCAGGACCCAACCCCGGCGAGGCTGGCGCGACCCGAGCAGCACCAATGCCCAGATCCCGCCCAGGCTGAGGGCGAGGCCGCCGAGGTTGCTGCCGGAGGCCCAGGAGATTCCCACCGGGGCCACCGGGTTGTCCGGCCAGGGCATGGGCGCCAGAACAGCTCCGGCCAACCCCAGCGCCAGCAGCGAGGACCAGGGGCCTTCGACACCCCCCGATATCCAGCCGGTCCGCGCGCCGGGTCGCAGCCAGAGCTGGGCGCCTCCCCCGACGACTGAGGCAACCAACACTGCCAGACCTCCCGGATATATGGCCAGGGCGGCACAGAGGGCGAAGCCGAAGAGCAGGTGGTTCACAGGTGAATTCCGAATGCCGCCTGGAGCAGGGGCCCGGACCCCAAACCGACCAGCAGAGCCCCTATTGCGGCGACCAGACCCACCAGTTCACTAAGCCGGGGACCCCTCAACGCCGCTCGCAGCACCGCCTCTCGCACCCCTGCCCCGCAGGAGGCGAGCTGGAGGCCGAATGCTGCCAGAAGCAGAGCCACCACTACCGGGCCCATGAATGTGGCCCCGACCACCGCCAGCAGCCGACCGGTGAACCCACCGAACGGCGGCACCCCCGAGAGTCCGACCCAGGCCAGGAGGTGGGAGCGCGCGCCCCTCGGCTCGCTGAGGGCGGCTCCAGCCAGCCAGTGGACGATGATCAGCAGCAGCGCCCCGGCCAGTCCCTGGACGTCCCCGCTGCCGATCCCGACGCACATGAAGCCGACGTCCGCCTGGAGGACCCGCCAGTAACGGACGCTCGGGTCGGCGCGAAAGCCGGCGCAGCCCCAGAAGATGGCGGTGGCCAGGCCCAGAGACACCAAGAGCAGCTGGATCACCTGGGTGAGGGCGGGGGGTCCCGCCAGCATCACCCGGGCTATGGCCACGATTCCGACCGGCACCAACCAGATGCGCCAGGTCGCCGCCTCAGCAGGCGTGACTCTTGACACGGCCCCCACCCAGCTGGACAGGGGCAGGAGTCCCACCACCCCGCCCAGCCCCCCCACCAGCAGCATCCCGGCCAAGGCGGCTGGGGCGGCGCCGATCCGCTGCGAGGGCAGAACAGCTGCGCCCGCCAGCAAAGCGCACAGCAGGAGAGCCGCTTGCCGGCCCAGGCTGCGGATGGGAAGTGATGGCCCGCTGACGCGCTGCCATCGCACCCAGAGGAAGGAGCACATGAAGGCCAGCAGCAACGCCAGGGGAACCACCCCGGTCACCAGCAGCGCCCCGCAGGAGGTGACCCCCATCACCAACCCAGCCGCGATGGTGCCGCCGGAGAGCCGGGGGCGGTGGGCCACGCCCAGCTCCAGCACCAGGGCTGCCCATCCGCCCACCAGCACCCCCAGCGGTAGCCGAGCTAGGCTGAGGCTTCCCAAGCCATCCTCGATCAAATGCGGGCTGGGACGGTGGGTCGCCAGCGATTCCACCAAGAAGAACGAGACCCCGGCGGCGGTCAGCAGCAGCAATAGAGGCGGGAGAAGCTGGACCCGGCGACTGAGCAGCGCCGAGATCAGCGCCATCACCAGGCCGCCGGTTAGTGCGGGGACCAGCCAGGAACTCAAGCTGAGGTCTCCCAAGGGACAGCCCGGCCCAGGGCGACCAGGGTCAGGGCGGGCACGCCGCTGGCAATCACCGCCACGGCGAGGGAGGAATCGGGTGCGCTGAGCAGCAGGAACGCCGCCGCGCCCATGCCAGCGCAGAGTCCGCCGAGTCCCATCTCCGCCGGGCCCCGGCCGGTACCGATCCGGATCAGCCCCACCTCGATTACGAAGAGGCAGGCGAATCCCGGGCCCTGGGTCGCCACCGTGCCCGCGGTCAGATGCCCGGAGAGCAGCCTGGCGGTGAACAGCCCGACCGCACCCAGGATGGCCCGCAGGCTGCGCACGCCGAAGACGCGCGGTCGGTCCGCCACCACCCCGGCTCCCAGGAGCATCCCCGACGGGTCCAGCCAGGTGAGACGGCCGCTCATGTAAACCAGGATCGCCGCGACCCCACCCATCCCTGCCAGGCAGGCGAAACCGGTCGGACCGGACGAAAGTGACGCCACTCCCCCCAACCCCAACCCCAGCGCCAGGGAGCTGATGGCCATCCCGTTGGGCCCCACGGAAAACAGAGCGATGGCCCCGGCGGCGAAGCCACCGCCAGCTAGAACGCCCGCCCAGGTCACAGCCTGATCACCTCGGCCAGCAACCAGGCGGCCGCTGCCGCCGCCACCACCCACAGCCAGACCGGCCGCTCCGAGACCTCGCGGTCGGCCAACCCGATCAAGGTCGCGTACCAACCACGCACCTCTCTGGTCCAGGCGGGAGCGGAGCCGCCCCTGCCGACCAACACCGCCAGCCGGCCAGAGAGGACGATCGCTGGTTCCGACGCCTGAGCCAGGGGCTCCTTGACCGGAGAGCTGGCCCCGGTCGCCAGTCGCAAGGCCCAAGCCCCCCCACCCACCAGCCCGGCGAGCAGCACCAGGTACCCGCCGGGCCAGATCAAGCCCGGGGCCAAGATGACCAGAGGGTCGGGGGCAGAGAGCACTGCCAGGTTGGCCGTCCCCGGCGGGGCAAGCGCGGTCGCGACGTAGGTGATCACCCATCCCGGCAGGATCGCCGCCGCAATGAGTCCGAGAGCTGGCAGCCACAACGGCCAAGTCAATCGGGCTGGCGAGGTGGCTGCGCGGCGGAGCCGAGGAATCGCCAGCACCAACCCGGCCAACGCCACCAGATAGGCCAGCGCCGGGGCGAGCCCCAGCTCCAGTCCACCTCGAAGCACCAGGGCCATCCCCAGGAGAGCGACCGCAAACCCCAGCAGGCAAGGCAGCAGCACGACGACCACACCCGCCATTCGCTGAGCCCCGGTCCGGTCATCCTGAAGCAGCGGCAGCGAGGGCCGCCGTCTCCTAGGGCTTCCCAGCAGGGCCCGGGGTAGAAAGGCGGCGGAGACCTCCAAGAACAGGCCGGCGGTCAGCCCCAGCAAGGTTCCATCGGACGTGTTCTGCCCGAACCCCACCACCAGCAGCGCCCCCAGTACCAGCAGCACGGCCCGCAGCCCGGAATGCCAGTTGCTTGAAATGAGCAACCCGGCCACGGCCGTCGCACTCATCAGCAACGCCAAGAGGTCGAGGCTGGTCCCAAACCAGGGGGCGGGCCAGTTACCGCCGGAGAGCGCCTGGACCCGGATCAGTAGCAAGAGCGACGTGGGCACCGCCACCACCGTCAACCAGTCGGCGACGTCGAGCGACCTTCCGGTCGATCCCGGCCGTCCTGGAGTGGTCGACCCGGCAATCAGTCCGCAGCCAGCCAAGCGCACTACCGCCGGGAGGAGCAGCAACCCGGCCAGGGCGGGGCTGACAGTGCTGGTGGGGATCGCATCCAACTGCAAGGTGGCTGTTTGATGCAGGACAACCACCATCGCCCCCAGCCAAACCAGGCCAATGCTCTGGTCCGCGACCACCGCCCAGACCATGCGGGAGCTGGCCGCCCGGGGCTGGCGGACATAGGTCAGGCCGATGCCTCCGAGCGCAGACAGTTGGAGACCGATGTAGAGGCTCAGCAGATCGCCGGCGAAGGCGGCGCCGATCGCTCCCAGCACCGCCAGTCCCAGGGCAGCCGAGGCCAGGGGGCGACGGTCCCGGGCCGAGAAGCTGACGACCAGCGCCGCCGCCAGCACCATGATCGCGAGCACCGTACCGCCGGTATCGACCGAGAGGGTGATCGGCAGCCGCGGATCCAGCTGCCAGAGGGTTGCCTGCAGGGTGCCATCCGGTTGGAGCCACCAGAAGATGGTCACCAAATCGGCCAACGCCAGAACCAGCGCCAGTCGGAGGGCCCATCTGGCCCAGAACGCCGGCCGACGCGGCCAGGGGCGTCCGAGCCCCGAGCAGACCAGGGTGGCGGCGGCCGGAAGCAGAAGCGCGATCAGCGGGAGGGTGGTGATCGAGAGCACTCAGCCGGTCCGGCTCAGCTGTCGATCAATCGGCTCAGGAGAGCAACCCGTTGCCGCACCTCCTCCAGTCGGCGGCGATCCCGCTCAACGACCTCGGCGGGCGCCTTCTCGGCAAAGGGCCCGCTCAGCTTGCGCTCCAGGCTGATCCGAAAGGCTTCCGACTTGGCCAGCTCCCGGCTTGCCGACTCCTTCCACCTTTCGGTGCCCCCGCCAGCGCTGTGTCCCAAAGAAAGGGTGGAACGGCCCGCGACGACCTGGGGAGGGACGGCACCCGAGATGCCGGACGGCTCGACCCAATCCACTGGCAAGAGCGCGCTGATGTAGCCCAAGGACTCGGGAAAAGCCAACTCGGGACCGGCCTCAGAGACCGAGAAGGGGACTCGGCTGCTGTGCCGTGTCACCTCGATTCCCAGTTCTGTTAGCCACTTTCTGAGAGTGGAGATCAGGGTCATGCAACCGTTCATCGCCGCCTCCGACTGGGGGTCGGCCCAGTCTCCAGGAACCTCCGGCCAGGCCGCCAAGTCCAGGCTCGCCGGGGTGCCCGCAAACTGATCCGCCAGTGCATCGGTCAGGAACGGCATGATTGGATGCAGGAGGGTCGCGGTCTGGAGCAGGACCCGGCGCGTGACCCAGAGGGCGGTCGCGTCGCCCGCTTCCAGTCGTCCCTTGACAAGCTCCAAGTACCAGTCGGCCAGCTCATGCCAGGCGAAGTCATAGAGGGTGTCGATGGCACCGTCATAGTTGAATCCAGGGAGCGCCTTGGTGGTCAGCTGGGTCACCGCAGCCAGCCGGGAGAGGATCCAGCGATCCGCTAGCTGCAGGCTCTCCCTGGTGGGCTCAGCCACCTCCGGGATTTCGCCCTCCTGACCGTCTTCAGGGAAGTGGTAATGGTGAAGAAGCCGGGTCATGTTCCAAAGCTTGTTGGCGAAGTGGGCAAATCCTTCGATCCGAGTCTCGTCGAACCGAGCGTCCTGATTCCCCATCGCGACGCTGGCTCCCCAGGCCCGGAGGGCATCGGCCCCGTACTTGTCCACCATCTCCAATGGGTCGACCACATTGCCCCGGCTCTTGGACATTCGGGACCCATCAGCTCCCAGGATGGTGGCGTGGAAGAGGACCACGTGAAAAGGGATCTCCTCAGTGAAGTGCAGCCCCATCATCACCATCCGAACCACCCAGTGCTGGAGGATGTCCCTGGCGGTACTGAGAACTGAGGTTGGATAGAACTTCGCCAGTGATGGACTCGGCTCGGGCCAACCCAGAATCGCAAACGGCCAGAGGGCGCTGGAGAACCAGGTATCTAGGACGTCAGGGTCAGCGGTCAGCTCGGTGGTGGAGCACTCGGGGCAGATTTTCGGCTCCTCCAGCCAGCTGAAGGTGTGGCCGTTGACGCAGCTGCTGACCGGGATCCGGTGGCCCAGCCAGAGTTGGCGGCTGATGCACCAGTCCTTCAGTCCGGCGAGCCAGTCCAGGTACTGGCCCCGGAACTGTCCCGGGTGGATCGTGATCCGTCCCGAAGCGACTGCCTCGGCCGCCGGATCGGCTAGCTGGCGCACCCGCACCCACCACTGCGGTGTCACCAGCGGTTCGATGATGGTGCCGCACCGATCGCAGTGGCCGACCTGGTGGAGCACCGGCTCCTCTCGGAGCATGGCCCCCGAGCTGCGCAGCAACTCCGCTGCCAATTCGCGGGCCTCGCCCACGCCTTGGCCATCCAGGGTGGGAAAGTCAGGAGCGATCATCCTGCCGTCGAGCGAGATCACCGTCCGGATCGGTAGGTGGTGGCGCTCGCCGATCCCATAGTCGTCCGCCGAGTGGCCCGGGGTGATCTTGAGCACTCCGGTTCCGAGCTTGGGGTCCACCGCCTGGTCTGCGATCACCGGGATCTCTCTCCCCCCCAGCGGCTCTTTGACCAGCTTCCCGACCAGTTGGCTGAAGCGCTCGTCCCCGGGGGCGACCGCAACTGCCACGTCGGCCAGGATGGTCTCGGGACGGGTGGTGGCGACCACCAGCCCGCCCCCACCCTCGACCAGTGGATAGCGCACGTAATAGAAGGTGTCCTGCTGTTCTTGGTACTCGACCTCTTCGTCCGAGATGGCCGACCGGCAGCGTGGGCACCAGTTGACGATCCGGGGACCGCGATAAATCAGCCCCTGGCGGTAGAGCTCGCCGAAGACGGTCCGGATCACCCGGACGTAGGGCTCGTCCATGGTGAATCGCTCACGTGACCAGTCGCAGGTAGCCCCAATCCGCCGCAGCTGCTCCAGGATTCGACCCTGGTAGTTCTGGTACCAGTCATCCACCCGCAGGCCGAAGGCCTCCCGCCCCAGATCCTCCTTGGTTGTCCCCTCGTCAGCCAGCTGCCGCTCGATCACGTTCTGGGTGGCGATGGCGGCGTGGTCGGTTCCGGGCACCCAGCAGACTTCGTAACCGTTCATCCGATAAAAGCGGCACAGGGCATCTTGCACCAGGGCGTTTAGAGCATGGCCCATGTGCAGGGTGCCGGTGATATTGGGCGGCGGCTGGGCGATTGAGAAAGCCGGCTTGGAACTGGAGGCGTCGGCCGCTCCCAGGCCGATCTCCGCCCAGCGCTGGCGCCAGTGCCGCTCGGTCGTCTCCGATTGGTAGGCAGCTTCCACCGGACCTCCCCGGTGCCCGGCTAGGAGCTGGCCGGAGAGACCGCGGCCAGCTCGGCCGCAACCTGCCGCGCCGCCCCAACCAGGTTGCGCAGGGACGGCTCTACCTCCGCCCAGCCCCTGGTCTTCAGGCCGCAGTCGGGATTGGCCCACAAGCGGTCGGCGGGGATGAACGTGGCTGCCTTGCGCAGCCGGGCCGCCATCTCCTCGACCGAGGGCACCAGGGGTGAGTGGATGTCATAGACCCCGGGGCCTACCTCATTGGTGTAGCCATGGTCGGCGAAGGCCTGGAGCAGGGACATGGCGGAACGAGCCGCCTCAATGAAGAGCACGTCCGCGTCCAGCTCGGCGATCGCATCCATGATGTCCTCGAATTCCGAGTAGCACATGTGAGTGTGGATCTGGGTCTGCGCCCCGGCCCCGGCGGCGGTCAGCCGGAAGCTGTCCACCGACCAGCGCAGGTAGGCTGGCTGCTCGGTCCGATGCAGGGGAAGGCCCTCCCGGAGGGCCGGCTCGTCAATCTGGATCACGTTGATCCCGGCAGCCTCCAGGTCAGCCACCTCGTCCCTCAGGGCCATTGCGATCTGGGCACAGGTCTGGCTGCGTTCCAGGTCGTCGCGGACGAAGGACCACTGCAAGATCGTTACCGGCCCGGTCAGCATCCCCTTGACCGGACGGTCGGTGAGGCTCTGGGCGAACACCGTCCAGCGCACCGTCATCGGGTGCGGACGGGAGATGTCACCGAAGGCGATCGGGGGTTTGGCGCACCGCGAGCCGTAGGACTGAACCCAGCCCTGCCGAGTGGTCGCGTAGCCGTCCAGCAGCTCGGCAAAGTACTCGACCATGTCGTTGCGCTCGGGCTCTCCGTGAACCAGCACATCGAGACCGATCTCCTCCTGGAAGTGCACCACCCGGCGGATCTCGGCCTCCATTAGCTGATCGTATGCGGCCTGGCTGAGCTCCCCACGGCGAAGCCTGGCTCGGGCCTGGCGCAGTTCGGGAACCTGGGGAAACGACCCGATGGTGGTGGTCGGCAGAACCGGCAGGGAGACCCCCTTGCGCCAGATCATGCGACGGGCAAGTCCGTCCCCGGGACGGGTGAGCTGGTCAGGAGTTACCTGGGCCATGCGAGTTCTCACTGCCGGGTTGGTCACCCGCGGCGACCGGCGGCGGCCGGCACAGGCCTCGCGGCTGGCGGCCAGCCGAGCTTCCACCTCGAATGAGCCATGGTCCGCGCGAGCCAGGCAACTGACCTCGGTCAGCTTCTCCTCAGCGAAGGCCAGCCACGAGCGAAGCTCGGGGTCCAGCTCCGTCTCCGGCTCCAGGCTTACCGGCACGTGCAGCAGAGAGCAGGAGGGCGCCACCAGCACTCGGTCCTCTCCCAGCTTGGCCACCGCCCGCCGGATCTGGTCGAGGGCCCGATCCGGGTCGGTGCGCCAGATGTTGTGGCCGTCGACCACACCCAGCGAGAGCGCCATCCCCTCGGGGACCAGCTTCAGCGCCGGTTCCAGATCGGCCTCCCCGCGAACCAGGTCCAGGTGAACGGCGTCGACCGGAAGCGCCAGCGCGGTGGCCAGGTTTCCCCCCATTCCGGCGAAGTAGGAGGCCAGCAGCAGCTTGAGCCCTGGGGCGGCCTGGCTCAACTTTTGATAGGTGTGCTCCAGCGCTTCCAACACCACCACCGGCAGGTCCTGGCTGAGGCACGGCTCGTCTAGCTGTACCCAAGTGGCACCCGACTGGCGCAGTTCGCTGAGGAGTTGGGCGTAGATCGGCAGCAACCGATCGAGGAATTCCAGCGTTGAGGTCCCCTCCGCCTGACCTTTGCTGAGTCTCAGGAAGGTCACTGGCCCCAGCAGCACCGGGCGGGTCTTGATTCCCAGTGCCTTAGCCTCTAGAAACTCGTAGATCGGCTTCCGGGAAGCGAGGCTGAAGCGCTGCTCGGCGGCAAGTTCGGGGACCAGATAGTGGTAGTTGGTGTCGAACCACTTGGTCATGTCCAGGGGAGACACTTCGGACTCACCCCTGGTGCCCCTAGCCATGGCAAACATCAGGTCCAAGTCGGGGACACCTCCCGACCACTCGAAACGGGCCGGCACTGCTCCCACCATCAGAGCTGTGTCAAGCACGTGGTCGTAGAGGGAGAAATCGTTGCTCGGGATGTGCTCGATTCCAGCCGCCAGCTGCTGGCGCCAGCGATCGGCCTTGAGGCTGGCGGCCTCGGCCAGCAACTGGTCTGAGGACAGCCGGCCCGACCAATAGCCCTCCAGGGCCCGTTTCAACTCGCGGGACCGCCCGATTCGGGGGTAGCCCAGGATGCTAGCTATCGACATTCATCAGATCCTTAGGAAGCGGGTGCGCGCCATTGCATAGCTCAACTGGAATGGCTCTCCAGTCTAACCGGAGCATCACCCCGGCGGACTGCAGAGGTCAGGCCGAGGCGGCCTGCGGCTCCTCCTCGCGGAACAGCTCGGGACCGGTGGCCTCCAGGATGGAGCGCTCGGTGATAACGCAGCGCTTGATCTCCGGGTGTGAGGGTACGTCAAACATGCTGTTGAGCAGGACCGACTCCAGAATGCTCTTCAGCCCCCTAGCCCCGGTGCCTAGCTCCAGGGCCTTGCGGGCGATCGCTCGCAGCGCCGGTTCCTCGAAGGTCAGCTCCACGTCGTCCAGTGAGAAGAACTTCTGATACTGCTTGACGAAGGCGTTCTTGGGCTCGGTCAGAACCCGGGTGATGTCGTCCTCGTCGAGGCAGTCCAAAGTGACCGTGATCGGCAACCGACCAACGAACTCGGGAATCAGTCCGTAGCGGAGCAGGTCCTGCGCCGAAAGTTCGTGGAGAATCTTGGCGTTCTCCTTGTTGCGGGCGCCAGATTGGGCACTGCCAAAGCCGATGGTCCGCTGGCCGACCCGCTGGTCGATGATGCGCTCCAGTCCGTCGAATGCGCCGCCGCAAAGGAACAGGATGTTGGCGGTATTGATTTGGATGAAGTCCTGGTGGGGATGCTTGCGCCCGCCCTGCGGCGGAACGTTGGCAACGGTCCCCTCCAGGATCTTCAACAACGCTTGCTGGACTCCCTCACCGGAGACGTCGCGGGTGATCGAGGGATTGTCAGATTTACGGGAAATCTTGTCGATCTCGTCGATGTAAATGATCCCCCGCTCCGCCCGAGCAATGTCGAAATCCGCGGCCTGGATCAAGCGCAGCAGGATGTTCTCGACATCCTCTCCGACGTAACCCGCCTCGGTCAGAGAGGTGGCGTCCGCGATCGAGAACGGCACGTCGAGAATCCGGGCCAGGGTCTGGGCCAATAGCGTCTTGCCACACCCGGTCGGACCGACCAAGAGCACGTTGGATTTTTGCAGTTCCACGTCCCCGGCCTCGCGTGCGCTGTTGATGCGCTTGTAGTGGTTGTAGACCGCAACCGATAGCACTCGCTTGGCCTGGTCCTGACCCACCACGTATTGATTCAGCGAGGTCCAGATCGCCTGGGGATTCGGCACCACGTTGCTCCGCGGACGCCGTACCGGAGTGACCCGGGAGTCTTCCTCCAGCACCTCCTGGCAGAGTTCGATGCACTGGTCACAGATGTAGACCCCGGGACCGGCGATCAGCTTGCGCACCTGCTCTTGGCCTTTGTTGCAGAACGAACAACGGGTGTGGCGGCGGCGATCCTCTCGCTCGGTCATGCTGCGTCCCCTCCCCCTGGTCGGAACAGTTGCTGGGCCGCCTTGTCTACGCAGCTCGGGCAGATCACGGTCCCGGCCGGCTCCCGGCCGACAGCGACTGCTGCGGTGCTGGTCAGCCTGCCGCAGAAGTCGCAGCGCTGGCCCGGGGCCCGCACCAGAAGGGGTGGCCGCCTGGAACTGGAGATTCGAGTCTCTCGCACTGTCAGCTTGATCCTCCGGGTCCTCATGCTAGCGGGCGGGTGAACTCTTCTCCGTCGCTGGGGCTGCTGAAGCCTCCACCCGCGCCGGCTCCGGCACCGGGGCATCCGCCTCCTCAACTGCGATCACCTGGTCGAGTCCTCGATGACCAGTGATGATGTGGTCGATAAGTCCGTACTCCTTCGCCTCGTCCGGTGACATGTAGAAGTCACGGTCGGAGTCTCGGGTGATCTGGTCAACCGGCTTGCCAGTGTGGTGAGCCAGGATCTGGTCCAGGATCCGCCGAAGCCGGAGAATCTCCTGAGCCTGGATCTGGATGTCCGACGCCTGGCCCTGGAAGCCCCCCGAAGGCTGGTGCATCATGATCCGGGTGTTGGGGAGACTGAACCGGAGCCCCTTGTCACCACCCGCCAAGAGCAGGCAGGCAAAGGAGGCAGCCAGACCCATGCAGAAGGTGCTCACCCGGGGCTTGACGTACTGCATGGTGTCGTAGATCGCCAGCCCGGCGGAGACGGAGCCTCCGGGGCTGTTGATGTAGAGGTTGATGTCCCGCTCGGGATCTTCGCTTTCCAGGTACAGCATCTGGGCCATCACCAAGTTGGCGATCTGGTCGTCGATCGGGGTGCCTACGAAGATGATGCGGTCCTTCAGGAGCCGCGAATAGATGTCGAAGGCGCGCTCACCCCGGCTGGTTGTCTCGATGACCATCGGAACGAGGGCCATGGTCTCCTCCTGGTGTCGCTGGCTTGCCGGGACCGGCTCTCGCTGGCCTTCATCGCGAGTATACCCAGGGGTTAGGAAACTATCCCTCGGCCGGCTCCGGCCCAGTCTCGCCTCTGGCCAGCGCCGACACCAAGCGCCGCGCCTCACCCAGCAGCAATTCCCGGCGCAGTGGCTCCCGAGCCCGCCGCCGGCTCTCCTTGGAGGCGCCTTTGGAGAAGATTCGACCGAGATTCTCGTCAAGTTCCTGGTCGGAGACCTGCAATCCCTCCTGCCTGGCCACCTGCTCCAGGATCAGCTCCAGCTGGACTCGTTCCACGGCTGGTTGCCGGCGCTCTCCTCGGAGCTGCTCGACCTGCTTGTCATCCGAGGCGAGCAACTGCTCCAGGGAGATCCCAGAGGCTGAGAGGCGCAGTTCGAGGTCCTTTATCTGGCGGTCGATCTCCGCCTGGATCATCACTTCGGGCACCTCGACCCGGGAGGTCGCCACCAGCTCCTCCAGAGCCTTGCTCTCCTGGGCCTGCTCGCTCTCGATCCGAGCCTCCTCGGTCAGCTGCTGGCGGACGTACCGGCGCAGCTCAGCCAGGTTCTCGCCATGACCAGCGATGGCCGCCAGGTTGTCGTCCAAAGCTGGGAGCTCTTTGGCCTGGATCTGCTTGATGTCGGCCGAGATCACCACCATCTCCCCCCTCAGCTCGGGTCTCCCGTACTCCTCAGGCAGGGTCAGGGTGAGGTCGACCGTTTCACCGACCTGGACGCCCAGGAGTTGGTCCGCCATTCCAGGCAGCAGGTCGCCCCGCTCCAGGTCAAGGGTCTGGGGCTGCGCCGGAATGCCAATCAACTCGTCGTTGTGGCGCATGGTCAGCTCCGCGGTGATCACGTCGGTCAGCCGGGCCTCGCGCTCGCTGGCGTCCTCCAGCTGCGCGTAGCGCTCGCGGAGCGCCCCCAGCGTGCCGTCGACGTCCTCCTCGGATACCTCGGGAGACGTCACCGGCACCTTGATCTTCCGATAGTCGCCGACGGCCACCTCAGGACGAAGCACCACCGTCGCGGTGAACCGGAACGGCTCGCCCCGCTCCAACTCCACCTCGCTGACGTCGGGGTTGGAGACTGGCTCGACTTCGACCTGAGCAACTGCTCGGGCCCAGACCTCCGGAAGCAGGTCCTCGATTGCGTGCTGGCGGAGCGCCTCCCAACCGACCGCCCGCTCGACCACGGCGGCTGGTGCCTTGCCGGGTCTGAACCCGGGCAGGCGGTACTGCCGCCCCAGATGGCTGAGTGCCAGGACCAGGGCTCGGTCTACCTCGGACGTCGGTGCTTCGACCCTCAGCTTGGCCTGGGATCCAGCCAGGCGCTCGACGCTCACCTCCAGCTCCGCGACGTCAGTTTTACTTGGGCTCATCCTGCTCTGGGTAAGCGTAGCGGTGCGCGGACCGAGGATCGAACTCGGACGGGTTACCCCACGGGGTTCTAAGCCCCGCGCGTCTACCATTTCGCCATCCGCGCCAGCCGGTTGCGGGGCAG
>JBARIA010000100.1:0-4867 GCA_049799515.1 Candidatus Dormiibacterota bacterium
GACCGAAGGAGTAGGTGGTGTTGATCTTGACGCTGGGGAACTGGTGCCCGATCCGGATGTGCTCCTCCATCATCCGCTGCCGCTCAGCTGAGGGCAGGGCCCACCAGGCCCTGGTCTTGACGAAGGGGTAGACGAATAGGTAGCGGCGGCTGCCGGGAGCCAGGACCAGCCGGTCCCGGCCGCTGCCGCTGTTGGGATGGTCGACATCGACGTAGATCGAGCGCTTGGTCATCGAGGTGTAGCTGTGAGAGCAGTCGAGGTATCCAGCCAGGGCGGTGCGGTTGATGTCCGCGAAGAGGGCCTGGAGCCGCTCCGACTCCTCGCTGACCGCCCAGATCATGAAGTCGACATCGCCTCTGGTGCCGACCAGGGTGTAGGTGCGGACCAGGAGGCGGGAGGTGTGCTCGGAGAGCACCTGGGCCAGCTGCCCTCTCTGCTGGGCCTTCTCGGCCGGGTTCAGACGACGCCACTCGGGCATGACCCGGTAGAAGGCGAAACGGACCAGCTGGCGGGGCGACGGCTTGGTCGCGTCCCGGACCCTAACCGGACCCACATCGGGGCGGCTCAGCGACTTGGTGGCGGCGGTATCAGTCATCGTGGACGGGCTCCCATCTGGCGCTCAGCGCACCCCCTCGCTGGAGGCCGGGACCGTGTGCCCGCAGTCGCCGCAGACGAAGACCCGGCCCCGCCGGACGACCTCGCGGCCACCGCTGAGCGTGACCATCTGGTCAGGCCCGTCCACCAGCTTCCACGCGGTGGTGCGTTGCCGGCAATGATCGCAGGTGTCGGGAGGAGGGTTGTAGAGCATGCTCAGCCGGGGGCCGGGGCGGCCAGGAATTTCAGCGCTGCCCGGGTCATCACCTCGGCCCCGATCGGCAGACAGGCCTCGTCGATGTCGAACTCCGGGTGGTGATGGGGAGCGGTGATCCCGCTCGACTCATTGCCAGCTCCCAAAAGGAAGTAGCAGCCCGGGACCAAGCGCAGGAAGAGGCCAACGTCATCGCCGACGGTCAGCGGCTCGGGCTCGATCAGCTCGGTCCCCGGTGAATCGGCGACCGCCCGCCGGACCAGATCGGCCATGCCGGGGTCGCAGACGACCGGGGGGCAGCCGGCACCTAGCTTCATGCTGGCGGTGGCGCCGAACGCAGCGGCAATCCCCTGGGCCACCTCGCCGATGCGCCGGAGCAGCCGCTCCCGCTCCGCTTCGGTGAAGGTCCGAACCGTGCCGGTCAGCTGAGCCGTCTCGGGGATGATGTTGAAGGCTTGGCCGGAGCTGAAGGTCCCGATCGTCACCACCGTCGACGAGAAGGGCGAGGTCTCCCTGGAAACCAGGGTCTGGAGGGCAAGCACCACCAGGCTGGCGATCGGGATCGGGTCGAGAGCCTGGTGGGGCAGAGCCCCGTGGCCGCCTCGGCCGCGAATCTCCACCGCGAACTCGTCGGCGGAGGCGAAGATGGCCCCGTTCCTTACCCCGACCCGGCCCACCTGCTGGCCGCTCCAGAGGTGGAGCCCGAGCGCCGCCTGGACCGGTGGTGAGTCCATGACTCCAGCGGAGATCATCCGCTCGGCCCCACCCGCCGTCTCCTCGGCCGGCTGGAAGACGATCCGCGCTATCCCGCCGAACTGGTCTCGGTGGGAGGACAGCAGCTCGGCCGTCGCCAAAGCGATCGCGATGTGGCCGTCGTGGCCGCAGGCGTGCATGACCCCGGGGACCTGCGACCGGTAGGGACGCTCCTCGCCTCGCTCTTGGATCGGCAGGGCATCGGTGTCGGCGCGGAGCAGCAGGACCGGTCCCGCGGGTCCGACCCCGGTGATGTCCACGGTCACAGCGGTTTCCTCGAGCAGCAGCTTGGGAGTCAGCCCCAGTGCCGAGAGCCGCCCGGCGATGTAGCGGGAGGTCTCCTGCTCGTGGCCCGCCAGCTCCGGGTGGCGGTGGAGATGACGCCGGTCGGCCACCAGCTGGGGGGCCAGGGCCTGCGATTCGGCTTGGAGGTCGTAGCTGGTCAAGCGGTTGCTCTCCTCGATCCGGGCGGCGCCCCGCCCCCAGAGCGTAGCCAGCGCCGCAGGGTCTCCGCCAGATGGCTGTTGGCGACACAGCCCTTGGCTCCCGCCGCCTTGGCGGCGGGACTCAGTTGCGCCATCTCAGTATGGGGGCCGAAACAGATCACCTCGGCGCCCGGAAGAGACACCGTCGCCCGGCCCAGCCAGGCCAGCCGCTGCTCCTGCTCCCGGTTGAGGTCGACCAGCAGGAGATCGAAGCCTCCCGGGATCTCCTCCCCGGTGATCATCTCGACCTTGACCGAGGCTCCGCCCAGGCCGGCCTCGACTCGGGATCGGACCATCAGGTCCTGGCTCAGCAACCCCACCCGAAGCCCAGCTTCAGTTTCAGACGAGCTCAACCCTGTCCCCTCTCTCTGATCGGTCCTGGCACCTTCACCCGGCAGTAAACGCCCACCAGCTCGTCGTGAGTCTGGACCAGGTGCCGGAGCAGCTGGGGCCAGACCGCCCAGGTGTCCGGATCCCGGGTGGTGATTGAACAACGAGGACAGCCGCTGGTCACCTCCAGAACCGCGCCCCCGCACCGGAGCTGCCGGCCCACCAGCAGCGGCTCCTGGTGGGCCGCGATGCCTGACCCTCCCAGGTAGATGTTGGCTCGAAATCTTCGGGGATCGACGTAGCCGCCCAACTCCACCGACAGGGCTGCGACGGTCGCCAGATGCACCAGCAGGATCGGCGAGTCGTCGAAGGCACCGTCTGGCATCGGCCTCAGCTCCAAGACCCGCTGGCAGGTTTTGTTGAGACTGATCCTGACCGCCTCGTCGTCCCAGGGGCTTGGATCCAGCTCTGGGCCCGCGACCTGTACGGATCCGGAACTGAGGCTAGCCCGGAAGCGCAACAGCCCGGCCACGTCGCGGGCGCTGAGCCGCTTCTCCCTCGGGTGAGGGGCCAGCTCGAAGGCCGCCAACCGGCGATCTCCCGGGATTCCCCGCTCGCCGACCTCGGCCGTGGTGATGCGCTCCCCCGCCATCGACTTGACCGGGTAGCGCCAGAGCTCGGCCACTTCCATTCGGCTAAGGCTACCTAGAGGGGGCCGTCCGGCCGGAGCTACAATCGGCAGATGAGTCCTAGAGTTCTGGCCACTCGCGACGCGATCGAGGAGATCAAGGCCTGGCAGGAGCGCGACGCCAAGGCCGACACGGTATTCCGGATCGATGTCCGTCTGGGCGGCTGCCGAGGCTTCAAGCTCTTCTTCGATCTGGAGGAGGCCGCTCAGGGTGATGACGTCCTGACCGTCTTCGACGGGGTGAAGGTGGTCGTCCAGGAGGACGGACTGCCTCTGATCGACGGCTCGGTGCTGGACTTCGAGGACAGCTACCGGGGCCGGGGTTTCCGGCTGGCCAATCCCAACGCCCGCAACGCCTGCGGCTGTGGCACCTCGTTCATGGCGGATTACCCGGATGGGGCGTCGGGCAGCCTGGACGGCGGTGAGGACCAGATCGTCGCTGGAGCTGGCTTCACCGACTGACTGGGAGTCTCCGGTTAGGAGGCCCCTCCCCGCTCTGGCAGGTGTCGGGAAACGGTGCGCCAGGCCCGCAGCAGCCGGGCCCGGCTCTCCTGCCCAGGCCTGGGCGCGTAGAGGATGCCCAGGATCACGCCCAGCAGAATCCCGCGCCTGACCCCCCGGACATAACGCCGAGTCGGAATTAGGATCTCCTCATCCACGGCGTCGGTGAAGGCACGGATCCGCTCCTGAGGGGTGCGCTCGTCGACAGCCATCAGTTCGGGTGGTCGAATCCCGGCACCGGAGGCGGAATCGGCTTCTCGCTCCGTCCGGCCAGCTCGACGAACCGCTCGGTGGCGCCCTGCGCGACCGGCTGCACCGCCCTGGCGACGCCGCCGGCGGCCTGGGTAGCCTTGTCCAGAGCTGGCTGGGCGACCTGCCAGCCCTGCTGGACCTTCTCGGTCATCCGCCGCGACCGCTCTTTGGTGCTGGTCAAAGTGCGCATCAGCCGCGCCCTGGTTTCACTCCCCGCCCGAGGCGCGGTCAAAACCCCGATCGCCAGCCCGATGGCCAGTCCGTGGCTAAGTCCTTTGGCGTATCCCATATGCGTGCTCCTCCCTGAGCGGCTGCCGTCTTCCTTATCAAAGCACGGCGGCTCCACATCTGAGCGCATCCTGATCGCCCTTGCTGATCCGGCCCCAAGACCGGGCCAACCCAACTGACGGTCAGGGAATCGGGCGGCGCCGGTCGTCGGTCTCGACCACTCCGGTGCCATGAGTGCAAACCCGGTCGGCCCAGCCCAGATAGTTCTGGACGATGCGGACCGCGGAGGGAACCATCGAGCGCCGGCGGGCCTCGGCGGTGTCTGCATGGACCGAAAGCGCCTCGTGCACCGCAACCACATGACGATTGAACTCGTCGTGGGCGATCCGCGCTTCGCTGAGGGGGGTCCAGAGCTCCTGAGGAAAACCCAGCGCGCGCATTGCGCGCTGGGCATCTCTCACGTCAAAGAGGCAGGTCTTCCGCCGCCCATCGTGGAGGAACCCGCACTGCCAGGGATCGTAAAGCGAATTACGAGCAGCAGGAAGGTCCGGATGAAGCCGGCGAAAGGGGCGCTGGACCGGCGGCTTGCCGACGGCCTGCGCAACCATCAGGCGGCGCGGACGCGCCCCGCCCGAGGACCCCTGGTGCTGGCCTCAATCTCGAATTCCACCTGAGAACCTCTCGTCAGCGACTCGAAGGCTCCGCCTTCAACGCTGGAACGGTGGAAGAAGTACTCCACTCCGTCCTCGGCGGCCAAGAATCCGAATCCACGCTCGTTGATCGACTTGATAGTTCCGATCGGCATCTGCAATCTCCCGTGCC
>JBARIA010000101.1:0-41997 GCA_049799515.1 Candidatus Dormiibacterota bacterium
GTGCGAGTGGTGCGCCGCGCTGTGGTCCGCCGGGCCGCCGTGCTACGTGCCGTCGTGCGTGCGGCGGTTCGCCTGGTCGCCGGCCTTCGCGTGGTCCGCGTGGCAGGGCGCGCCGTGGTGCGCTTGGTGCCAGTTCTCCTGGGCGTTCGGGGCATAGGTCCGTATCCTCCTAGTTTGCTTTGGCGCAAGTTCCGTGAGCGCCTTGAGGTTCAGGTTGAACCTTGATTATTGAGGCCGGTTGTGATTGTGACGTAGGTGAAAGCGTGCCAAACCGGGTGCCTGCACGACCTAGTTAATATGATTGTGCCACACAATCGTGCATGAGGGTGACGATGTCAACCACTTTGGGGCCTCTTGGCAAAGTGTTACCGGGTCGTCGCAGCCACCCAATCGGTCCCAAACTCCGGGCCACGGCGCTCCTATACTGACGCGGTGATCGCGCTGGCCCCGACGCCGGGAAGCGAAGACCTCTACGGCACCGCCCAACACCGCGTGGATCAGGCGGCCGAGATGCTTCATCTCGACGAGGATGCTCGATGTGTTCTGCGCGAAGTCAAACGGATCTTTCAGGTGCACTTCCCAGTCGTGCTGGATGACGGCTCAGTAGAAGTCTTCGTCGGCAACCGGGTCCATCACAACATCGCCCGCGGACCGGCCAAGGGTGGGATCCGCTACGGGGCCTGGGCCACCTTGGATCAGACCAAGGCGCTGGCGATGGCGATGAGTTGGAAGACGGCTTTGATGTCCTTGCCCTTCGGCGGCGCCGCAGGCTCGGTGCGCGTTGATCCCCATCGGATGAGCTCACGCGAGTTGGAGCGGCTGACCCGCCGCTTCACTACGGAAATCAGCCTGCTACTGGGACCTGAGCGCGACATCCCCGCCCCCGACATTGGTACCGGCCCGCAGATCATGGCCTGGATCATGGACACCATCTCCATGCATCAGGGTTTCTCGGTCACCGCATCGGTTACCGGCAAGCCAATCGAAGCGGGTGGTTCAGTGGGTCGAGTAGAAGCCACCGGACGGGGGTTGGCGACCGTCGTGATGCACGCGCTGCGCAATACCGGGCTCAGTCTGGAAGGTGCCACCGTGGCGGTCGAAGGCTTTGGCAACGTCGGCCGTACCTGCGCGCGCTTGTTAGGTGAGGCGGGCTGCCGAGTGGTGGCGGTATCCGACAGTCACGATGGCTGGCACTGCGACAGCGGAGTGGAACTCGCTCGACTGGAGGAGGTCAAGCTAGCCGGCGGACGGCTGGCCGACGCAAAGGTTCCGGGAGAGCTGATGACCCGCGAGGAACTGTTGGGAATGCCGGTCACCGTGCTGGTGCCGGCGTCGGTGGAGTCCACCATCGACAGTTCCAACGCCAGCCATGTGCGCGCGCGCATCGTCGCTGAGGGAGCCAACTTACCGATCACCCCGGCCGCAGAGGCGGTGCTGGCGGAGGATGGCATTGTGGTCGTCCCCGACATTCTGGCCAACGCTGGGGGGGTCACCGTCTCGTACTTCGAGTGGGTTCAGGACCTGCAGTCTTTTTTCTGGGATGAGAAGGAGATCAACACCCAACTGGAGCGGGCGATGTTGCGCGCCAGCGAGCAGGTGTGGGCCTATCACGCGCATCACAAGGTCTCACTGAGGGAGGCCGCCTATCTGATCGCGGTGGGCCGGGTCGCGCGGGCCGCCAAGGCTCGCGGGATCTACCCCTAGTGAGCTAGGCGCAGGTAGGGGATCCGCTGCCGCTGGGATTCGCTGCGGGGCGGCTGGTACTCGAAGCGGTAGCCGGCGCCGATCACCGCGTGCAGGTAGTGGGCGCCGTCACCCCGCGGCTGGATCTTGCGGCGCAGCCGGTAGAGGTGTGCGTCCAGGGAGTGCACCCGATAGGGGTCCCGGTTACGCCAGACCTCCGCGATCAGCTGTGGGCGCGGCACCACCGCACCTGACTGACGGGCCAGGGCCACCAGGATCTTGAACTCGGTGGGCGTCAGAGCCACTGGGCGGCCATCGCGACGGACCTCGTGTCGGCCCATGTCGATGGTCAGCCCGGGGAAGTGGAGGCGCTCGACGCCGCCGGCCTCCCTGGTGAGCTGAGCCCGGCGCAACCGAGCGTTGATCCGAGCCACCAGCTCGCGGACCTCGAAGGGCTTGCGCAGGTAGTCATCGGCGCCCACCTCCAGCCCCACGACGACATCCTCGGGATCGTGCAGGCAGCTGATGATCAGGACCGTCACCTTGACCCCGGCCGAGCGCAGACGGCGGCAGACCTCGACGCCGCTCATGTCCGGCAGTACCAGGTCGAGCAGTACCAGATCGGGCTCGGTCTCGAGGGTCAGCCGCAGCCCGGAGGCGCCGGTGGTGGCGCTGACCACTTCGTAGCCGTTCTCGGCCGCGATCAACTCCACTAGTCGAAGCATGGCCGGGTCGTCGTCGATGACCAGGATCTTGGAGGCCGCCAACCCCAGAGGAGCGCCCAGGGCGCCCCAGCCGCCGTCAGTGTCGATGGTTGCAAACTGGCTCACGACCCGATTGTGTTCCGGACTCCGCCGATCGGCTCATCGTGGTCTGGGCACGGGTGAGTAACAAGCTGCACGGTGGCTGTGACGGCGAAGAGGCCCTCTGCGACTTCAGGTAGGATGACCCTGGGGAATCAAGTGGAGCGGTAGTTGAAGAATCCTTTGAGGAGCCTCCCCAGGTGGACAGGGAGGCGCCGGCTGGGCGTGGTCCTGGCGGGTAGCGGCATCGTCTTAATCGTGGCCGGCTTGGCGGTCTTCGTCCCGCCTTTGGTGGGTGTCCTGCAGCGCTCCCATGAGGACACCCTGGCCCTCCAGAAGTGGAAGAGTCCCGGTTCCGCCCTCAGCAAGCAGCTGCCCAAGGTCAAGACCGTTCAGCAGCCGGGGACCAGCCCGGTGGCCACCGCTCCCAGCTGCGGCAGCGGCTCGCCCGCCTCCGAATACGCCCTGATCGACTTCCCGAGCCTTTCCGGGATCGAGGGGGTAGCCGGCAACGGTAACTGGTCCCTTCTTCTGGAACGATCGGTGGTCCATTACTCGACCACCCCCGGCCCAGGGCAGACTGGCAACGGCCTCTACGCCCTGCACCGCGAACCCAACTTCGAGCCGCTGGGGACCCTCAAGACCGGCGAGACCATCGTCCTCACCAACCGAAGCTGCCAGCAGTTCACCTACGTGATCACCAACATGTGGACCGAGAACCCCTCCCAGGTGACCCAGCTGCAGCCGATCAGCAGTGGAACCTGGATCACCGTGATCACCTGCACCCCGCTCTGGGTCGACAGCCAGCGGCTGGTGATCCGGGCCCAGCTCCAGACCAGCTAGGCACTGCACCGGGGCCGGCGGCCACTACATGGGGGGGCCGCGCGTAGAGACACCCACTAGATGCTGGGTTGGTGGCTAGGACAGCCGGCTCGCGTCTGGTATGCTTGATCTCGGGTTGGCGCTAGGTTCGGTGGTCCCCGCGCACCCCGACCAACGGAGGAAGCCTTGCTTGGACATCGAATTAGGAAGGGGTAAAAGAGCAAGGCGGGCCTACGGGTTCGATGAGGTTGCCCTGGTGCCGGGCAAGGTGACCATCAATCCCGACGAGATCGACATCCGGCTGACCATCGGCGAGGTCGAACTCTCCGTCCCCATCCTGGCCGCGGCCATGGACGGGGTGGTGGACGCCCACTTCGCGGTGGAGATGGGCAAGCTGGGGGGGCTCGCCGTCCTCAACCTGGACGGCATCAACTGCCGATACGACGATGTGGCCGCGGTCTACGAGCAGATCGCCGAGGCCCCTCGAGAGCGGGTGAATGTCCTGCTCCAAGAGCTCTACCGGCAGCCGGTCAAGGATGAGCTGATCGCCCAGCGCATCGGGGAGATCAAGCGCGAGGGGGTGGTCTGCGGCGTGTCCACCACCCCCGCAGACGCCGAGCGCAAGCTCCCCATCGTCACCGAGGCCGGGGCCGACCTCTACTTCGTCCAGGGGACGGTGTTGACCGCCCGCCACATCTCCCGCTCCTACCGGCAGCTCGACTTCGCCCAGCTGGTCAGGAACTCCAAGCTGCCGATCGTGGTCGGCAACTGCGTCGAGTACTACACCGCCCTGGAGCTGATGGGCACTGGTGTGGCCGGGATCCTGGTCGGAGTCGGACCGGGAGCCGCCTGCACCACCCGCGGGGTGCTGGGGATCGGTGTCCCCCAGGTGACCGCCACCGCCGATGTCGCGGCAGCCCGGCACGACCACCGCCGGGCCGGCGGCCAGCCGGTAACCGTCATCACCGACGGGGGGATGCGGGTTGGCGGGGACGTCACCAAGGCGCTGGCGTCGGGTGCCGACGGGGTGATGATCGGCTCAGTATTCGCCTCGGCCGAGGAGGCCCCCGGGCACGGCAACCACTGGGGCATGGCCACCCCCGACGCCAACCTACCCCGGGGCACCCGGATCAAGGTGGGCACCAAGGCCACCCTGCGGGAGCTGCTCCTGGGCCCGGCCCGGGTCGACGACGGAACCCAGAACTTTTTGGGGGCGATCAAGTCGGCGATGGGGGTCTGCGGAGCCAGGACCATCGAGGAGTTCCAGCAGACCGAGTTGGTGATCGCTCCCTCGATCCTCACCGAGGGCAAGCTCTTCCAACAGGCCCAGCAGGTCGGGATGGCCCGCTGAGGTGCCACCAGGGAGGCGAGGATGACCACCACCACCCTCCCCCTCTCGAGTCCGGCCGGGCCTGACCTGGGTCTGGCGGCCGGCACCGACACCGTCTTGGTCCTCGACTTCGGCTCCCAGTACACCCAGCTGATCGCCCGCCGGATCCGGGAGCTCAACGTCTACTGCGAGCTGATCGCCGGGACCGCCCCGGCCAGCGAGATCGCCCGTCGCCGTCCCCGGGGGCTGATCCTGAGCGGCGGGCCCTCCAGCGTCTATGACGAGGGCGCCCTCCACCCGGATCCAGCCATTTACCAGATGGAGATACCTATCCTGGGCATCTGCTACGGGATGCAGCTGCTGGCCAGCGACCTGGGGGGCCGGGTGAAGCCCTCGCAGCGCCGGGAGTACGGCCTGGCCTCGGTGGTGGTCGACAGCGAGGACGGGGTCTTCTCAGGGTTGCCCACCGAGATGTCTGTCTGGATGAGCCATGGGGATGTCATCGAAGAATTGCCGGAGGGCTTCCGCTCGGTGGCCCACACCGTAAACAGCCCGGTCGCGGCGATGGCCGGGCCGAGGGGGCGGATCGGCATTCAGTTCCATCCGGAGGTGGCCCACACCCCCCAGGGCATGGAGATGCTGCGCAACTTCCTCTACGGCACCTGCGGCTGCAGCGGCAGCTGGGCGGCGGAGAGCTTCGTGGAGCAGGCGGTCCAGGAGATCCGGCAGAAGGTGGGAGGGGAGCAGGTCATCTGCGCTCTCTCTGGGGGAGTCGACTCGGCGGTGGCGGCCACCCTGGTCCACCGGGCGGTCGGCGACCAGCTCACCTGCGTCTTCGTCGACAACGGGCTGCTCCGCCGCGGCGAGGGCGACCGGGTGATCGAGGCGCTGAGTCGGAGCATGCGGATGAAGATCGTGCGGGTGGAGGCCGAGGAGCGCTTCCTTCAGGCCCTCAAGGGGGTGATTGACCCCGAGGAGAAGCGGAGGATCGTCGGCCGGGAATTCATCGCCGCCTTCGAGGAAGAGACCAGACGGCTGGGTGGGGTGCCCTTTCTAGCTCAGGGCACGCTCTATCCAGACGTGATCGAGAGCACCGCCTCCGACACCTTCGGGGCCCACAAGATCAAGACCCATCACAACGTCGGGGGGCTGCCCGAGGGCATGCGCTTCTCTCTGGTGGAGCCACTCCGCTACCTCTTCAAGGACGAGGTGCGCCGGGTGGGCCGGGCGATGGGGATGCCAGACGAGGTGATCCAGCGCCAGCCCTTTCCGGGGCCGGGGCTGGCGATCCGGATCATCGGAGAGGTGACCAGAGAGCGGCTGGAGACGGTCCGGAGTGCCGATTGGGTGGTCATCGACGAGATCAAGCGCAGTGGTCTCTACCACCGGGTCTGGCAGAGCTTCGCCATCCTGACCCCGATCAGCAGCGTGGGGGTGATGGGCGACTTCCGCACCTACGCCAACGTGGTGGCGGTGCGGATCGTCCAGTCCGATGACGGGATGACTGCCGACTGGGCCCGGGTGCCTTACGACGTCCTCTCCGACATCAGCCGTCGCATTGTCAACGAGGTCCCCGGGGTGAATCGGGTGGTCTACGACATCAGTAGCAAGCCGCCCTCGACCATCGAGTGGGAGTGACCGCAGAGCCTCAGAACTTGCATGTGCTGGTGGTGGGGGGCGGGGGCCGGGAACACGCCCTGGCCTGGGCCTGCCGGCGCAGTCCTCTGGTAGAGCGGGTTACCTGCGCCCCCGGCAACGCCGGCACGCTTCTGGCGGGAGAGAACCGGGCGGTGGCGGCGACCGATGCCGAGGGCCTGGTCGCCCTGGCACTAGCGGAGGGAGTCGACCTGGTCGTCCTGGGTCCGGACGCCGCGGTGGCGGCAGGAGTGGGGGATGCCCTGGAGTTGGCTGGGATCCGTTGCTTCGGCCCCCGGCAGGAGGCGGGCCGGCTCGAGAGCAGCAAGCTTTTTGCCAAGCAGGTGATGCAGCGCGCGGGAGTCGCCACCCCGGCATTCCAAGCCTTCGAGAACCATCCCCAGGCCCTGGAGCACCTGGGCCAGCGGGGCGCTCCAGTGGTGGTCAAGGCAGATGGCCCAGCGCTCGGCAAAGGCGCCTTCGTGTGCCGCACCGAGGAGGAGGCCCGGGCGGCGCTGGAGCTGCTCTTGGTACGCCGAGAGCTGGGGGAGGCCGGGGCCAGGGTGCTGATCGAGGACTGCCTGGATGGCGAGGAGCTGTCCTTCTTCGCCATCTGCGACGGTGAGTCGGCAGTGATGTTGCCGCCAGCCCGCGACTATAAGCGCGCCTTCGACCGCGATCAGGGAGGCAACACCGGCGGCATGGGCGGTTACGCTCCCGCGCCAGCTTGGGGCTGGCGAGAGCTCAACCGGAGGGTCCGCCAGGAGGTGGTCGAGCCGACGCTTGGGGAGATGCTCCGGCTGGGCACACCCTACCGGGGCTGTCTCTACGTGGGGGCGATGATGGTTAGCGGCCGGATCCAAGTACTGGAGTTCAACGCCCGCTTCGGCGACCCCGAGACTGAGGTCCAACTGCCGCTTCTTGCAGACCTGGTGCCACTTCTCTGGCAGAGCGCCGGCGGCCGGCTGGAGGGTCCTGACCCGGAGCCGCAGGCAGGTGCCTGCGTCGGAGTGGTCGCCGTTCGCGATCCCTACCCCGAGTCCGTCGAGGCGGGCGGGGAGGTGGTCGGCATTGAAGCAGCCGAGCAGGCGGGGTGCCTGGTCTTCCAGATGGGCACCCGTCCCGGTGAGGCTGGATCGGTCGAGGTGAGCGGGGGTCGCGTTCTGCTCTGCGCCGCCCTCGAGGACAACCAGACCAGCGCTCGCGAGAAGGCCTATGCGGGCCTGGCCAAGATTAGCTTTACCGGGATGCGGTACCGTCAGGACATAGGGGCCTGAGCCGAGCCCCTGGTCGGGACGGTCCCTGCCACTCCAGGTCGAGCCAAATCTTTCCGAGGTACATCCTTTGCCGGACGACCCATCGTCAAGTGGTACAGCGACCCCCGACAGCAGGGCCGTCCGCCAGATGCTCGAGGCCAAGTTGGGTCAGCTCGCCGCAGAGGAATCGTCGCTGGCCGTTGCCGCACCCGAGCCGGGCACCCAGGTGCAGTACGGCAAGCGTGCCGGCGACCACGTTGCCGAGGCAGCGGATCGGATGGCTCGCTCCCGAACGGCGGGTGAGCTGGAGAAGTTGGAGGAGGAGGTGAGGGCAGCTCTGGTCAAGCTCGACCAGGGTACCTACGGGGTCTGCGAAGGATGTGGACGCCCGGTGCCTGAAGGGCGTTTGGAGGCCCTGCCCTGGGCGACTCGCTGCGTCGCATGCCAGTCCCAGTTGCGCCGCTAGCCGATGGGGCCCGGAGCCCGACGGTGAGTCGGGCCACTCCAACCGTCGGGCTGCTCTACCCGGGCGAGATGGGCGCCTCGATCGGGGCTGCTCTCCGCGCCCTGGGCACTCCGGTTCTCTGGTTGAGCCGGGGGCGGAGCCCGGCCACCCGAGCGCGGGCGGAGACGGCGCTTCTGACGGAGGCGACATCGCTGACCGCCCTACTCCAGGCGAGTTCGTTTGTCCTCTCCATCTGTCCACCAGAGGCGGCTCAGCAACTGGCCACCGAGGTGGCGTCGCGCCATTTCCAGGGGGTTTACGTCGATGCCAACGCGGTCTCCCCCCAGAGCATCCTCCGCATGGCGGCGCTGATCGAAGGAGAGGGCGCGGACTTTGTGGACGGCGGGATCATCGGGAGTCCGGCAGGGCCGGGCGGGGACACGCGGCTCTATCTCTCGGGAGCCAGGGCGTCTCCAGTTGCGGCCCTCTTCCAGGGCAGCAACCGTCTCAGCACGACCGTCCTGGATGCTCCCCTTGGTGCTGCCTCCGCTCTCAAGATGTGCTTCGCCGCTTGGACCAAGGGATCGACCGCACTGTTGCTGGCCGTCCGCGCGGCGGCGGTCAAGATGGACGTCGAAGGGCCACTTCTGGACCAGTGGGACTCTTCGCATCCCGAGCTGGCCGAGCGCTTCGCGGGAATCGTCAGATCAAGCCCGCGTAAGGCCTGGCGCTTCGTCGCCGAGATGGACCAGATTGCCCAGTCCTTTGAAGCCGTCGAGGTGACCGGGGCCTTTCACCGGGCGGCCGCCGATGTCTACTCGCGACTCTCCGGTTTCCGCGATCAAATGCCCGGTCCCGGCCTGGACGAGATGCTCTCCGCGCTGGCGGGGCAACAATCACCGAGCCCTAGCGAAAGAGAGAATGTCGCGGAGGCGGACTAGGTTTCTGCGCCGCGGGCACCGGCGACGCCCCCGTAACCCACGGCGCATCTACCGCGTTCTGGGAGCGATGATCGCCCTATGGCGAGGCCACTTCGGAATCCCCCAAACAGCAGGCGATTCTCGTTGAGGAGAGGGATCGGCGCCATCGCTTCGGCGCTGGCGCTGCTGGCAGTCGGAACCCTCATGGGCAGCCACTCTTCCCTCGATCACCACGCTGAGGCCACACCTGCGCGCCTCACTCTGGGTGCGGTCCCCCTGGTCTCGGCGACCCTCAGCGACGTTGATTTTGCATCGCCGACGACGGGCTGGGTCACGGCCGCTAAGGGGGGTAGTGGGCAGATTCTGGGCACGACCAACTCCGGACGCAGCTGGCGGTCCGAGTGGGACGGGCCTGGGGTAGTTGGGCAGGTGGAGAGTGGTGTCTCCGGACATGTTTGGGCGTTGGTTCAGGCTGGTTCCAACTGCAACGGTTCACCCGCCGACTCCACCTGCGTCTCGAACCTACTGGCAAGTTCCAACGCGGGAGGCCGTTGGACCTACCGAGGAACTTTCCCCACAGATAACGTTGCGCAGATCGCCTTCTCGACACCCTCTTTGGGATTGGCGGCCGGTGTCAGCCGATGCGTTGGCCAGGAATCGGGTGCCGGGAAGACCAGCTACCCGCCTCCCTCCTGCCGGGGCAGTGTGCTGCTCTCCACCGATGACGGCGCCCACTGGAAGACCTCACTCAAGACCCGGGGCCCGGTCTTCGCGGTGGCCCAATCGCCGGGAACGTTGTGGGACGTGGAGGCGCCGCTGGGTGGGTATACCGGGGCTGACGGCAATGGAATGATCTCCATATTCAAGAGCCAGAACAAAGGCCAGAGTTGGTCAAACGTGGGCTCGTTGCCAGCGATGTTGGTGACTCCGGCACTGAACGCGAAACTAGTTGTCGGGACGCGGGGCCGGCTTTGGCTGAGCCTCTTCGACATCGATGACTGCGCGATGGGAGGGTGCGATGCCACTGTGTGGTCCAGCCAAGACGGTGGACGTCAATGGACAGACGACACGCCCTCGACCGCGGTCCAATGCAGCGACTCGGCACCGGCGTCAGTGTTGAGTGAAGATCCGGCGGGAGATGTGTGGGACACATTCAATGTCGAGTTGGCTGGTTGCCCCGCTCCGGCGAGCGTCCTCAACCTTGCATCGGGGAACTTGCCGGCGACGTGGCATCCGGTGCTCAGTTGGTCGCAGTTCTCGCCTTTGGCAATGGCCTGGCCGTCGACCTCAGTTGGCTACGCGGTGTCGACTACGGCGCTGCTCCGTACCAACGACGGCGGCGCGCACTGGAGCCAGGTCCTTCCCGGCGCGACGCCGACACTCAGCGTGGACGCTCTTTCCAGGCGGATTGCCTTTGGCGCCGGGGAGGCCTCGTTTGGCGGCGCGGTGAGCGAGACACGCGACGGTGGTGAAACCTGGAAGGTCGAGGGAAAAGTTCCCGGAACTATCACCGGCCTCGACTTCATCAACACCAAACGCGGATACGCTGCGACGACTGACCTCAGCACCGAAACCTGGCGACTCTACGCGACCAGCAACGGGGGCGCCAACTGGGCTCAGGTGGGACCGGTTCAATACACGGGCGCACCAGTCTTCGGTCCCTGGATGTCTAGCAACGGACAGGGCGTGCTGGTGGGGGCCTTCTACTCGACGCCGGGCCAGGCTGGTGATGCCCCGCCGACGGCCTTCGTCTGGCACACCGATGATGGTGGCAGCCACTGGGCCCAGGGAGCCTCGATCGAAGTTGGAGCACAACTGGACACCGTTCTGGCGGCCAGCTTTCTTCCCTCCAACCTTGACCGGGGGATCGTCTCCTTTGTCGAGGCGCCCAAGGTAGTGCAGTTGGCATCAACCAGCGATGGGGGCACCCACTGGCGCGGGCTCCCGACGGGCCTTCAGCTTGAATCGTTGGCCTGGGCCAGCCCTGATGCGTTGCTGGGCTGGACTCCATACGGCGGTCCGGTTGCCACCACGGCTGAGCTCTGGTCCTCGTCCAATGGTGGCCGAAGCTGGGTTTCCCGCACCACTCCCTCGTCGTCGGGGGGAGACCAGGGGCTCGCCACCTCCTCCCTGTCCGTGGCCGACAGCCGAGCGGCATGGTTCCTCGACGCGGCTGACGATGCCGTCTGGCGGTCTGACGACTTGGGGCGGAGCTGGACGGCGGCTGGTCGATCAGATATCGCCTGAGGTAATCCGGCCGAGTAGCGCCGGAGCGGTACCCCGTCTGGTCCGATCCCGCCAGAGGGCTAACTGCCAGTAGCCCGTTGGGCTCCGAGATCGCGCCGCCGGCTCCTCTCCAGTTAGTCTTGGCAGTTCATGGCCCCGATCGGATTGATCGAGAGCTGCTTGCGTCACGGGCAGCAGACGTTGCTCCTGAGTCGAGTGCGGACCCGGCACATCCTCACCGTCATCGAAAAGCTAGACGGGTGTGGCTACGCCGGCTTGGACGTGTTCGGCGGGGCCACCTTTGAAGTGTCGCTGGAGCACCTCGGGGAGGACCCCTTCGAGCGGCTCAGGGCCATCCGGGCCAGCACCAAGACCCCACTGGTGGGACTGATCAGGGGCCAGTCCCTGGTGGGCTACCGGCCCCTCCCTGACGACGCGGTCGACAGCTTCGTGGCACTGACGGCGGATTGCGGCCTCGACGTCTTCCGCTGCTTCGACCCCCTTAACGACTCCCGCAACCTGGCCCACGTCGCGGAGGCGGTCCTGACCGCCGGCAAGCACCCTGAGGGCACCCTGGTTTACACGGAGAGCCCGGTGCACTCGGTGGAGAGCTTCCTGGACCTGGGGGTGGAGCTGGCTGGGCTGGGGTACCTGAGCCTCTGCGTGTTCGATCCGGCAGGGCTGCTAGGGGCCGGCTCGGCCCGAGCCCTGGTGGAGGGGTTGCGGGAGCGCACCCGGCTGCCGGTCAGCGTCCACTGCGCCACCATCACCGGCCAGGCCTCCTTTGCCTACCTGGCGGCTGCTGAGGCTGGAGCACAGAACCTTGACGTGTGCCTGTCGCCGCTCGCAGGGGGCGCCTCCCTGCCCAGTACCGAGGGGGTCTACGCCGCCCTGGGCGGCACCGACCTCCAGCCGAAAGTCGACGAGCGCCGGGTTCTGGCGGCGGCCGACGCCCTCGACGAGCTGATGCCGCTCTATCAGGCGATCGCCGATCCCAGTGGTTGGCAGTACGACTCGTCGACTCTCAGGACTCAGCTGGCCCCGTCGGTCCTGGACCACCTGCGCCGCGAGTGCGAGACCCAGGGAGCCCAAGGCAAGCTGCCGGCGGTGCTGGAGGAGATCCCCCGGGTCAGGGCCGAGATGGGGTATCCGCCGCTGATCACCCCGATTGCCCAGGTGGTGGTCACCCAGGCGGTCGCCAACGTCGCCTCCGGGCAGCGCTACCTGACCGTCGCCCAGGAGGTGAAGGACTACTTCCTGGGGCTCTTCGGACAACCGCCGGGGGCGGTGGATCCCGAGATCCGAAAGCTGGTCATCGGGGAAGAGGAGCCGATCACCGTCCGGCCCGCCGAGGTGCTGGAGCCGGCCATGGCGGCAACCCGCCGAACCCTGGCTCGGCAGGGCTGGCCCCAGCCCTCCGACTCGCAGCAGCTCTGCTTCCTGCTCTTCGCAGAGGCAACCGCGGCCCTGCTCCGCGGGGAGGCCCGGGTGGAGCGGCTGGAGGATGAGCCGGATCCCGATCCGCCCCCCCCAACCCCGGCGGCTCTGGTGGATGGCGGCGACCTCAGCGAGCCCATCGGGGACGCAGCCGCGATTCCCCTCTCGGCGCTGCCACCTCCTCCGCCTCCGCCAGCGGCTCCCGACCCGCTCCCCACCGCGCCGGCGCGGGAGTTCTCGGTCGAGGTTGATGGTGAGGTCTTCGAGGTGAGGGTGACGGCCACCGACGGGGGCGGCCTCGGGGGAGGGGCCAGCGGCGCCGCCGCAGGACCGGCATCGGCGCCCCCCAGCGATGGGGTGAAGGCCCCGATGCAGGGCCTGATCGCCCGGATTCCGGTGAAGGTGGGAGACCAGGTGACAGTGGGTCAGACGGTGGTCGTGCTGGAGGCGATGAAGATGCAGAACGACATCCCCTCCGACCGAGCCGGGGCGGTAAGCGCGGTGCTGGTGGCGGTGGGGCAGGTGGTGAGCCGGGGCGACGTCCTGGTCCAGGTCGCTTAGTCCGAAGGTGAGCCCTTTCGGGACCGTGCTGGTCGCCAACCGCGGCGAGATCGCCGTCCGGGTGATCAGGGCCTGCCGCGACCTGGGGCTGCGCTCGGTCGCCGTCTACTCGGAGGCGGATCGAGGAGCGCTCCATGTCCGGTTGGCCGACTCAGCGGTGGAGATCGGCCCGGCCCCACCCAGCGAGTCCTACCTCAACTTGGAGCGGATCATCAAGGCGGCCAGGGAGGCAGGGGCCGATGCGCTCCACCCCGGCTACGGATTTCTCTCCGAGAACCCCCTGCTGGCGGAGGCATGCGCTGCCGCCCAGCTCACTTTTGTCGGTCCGCCGGCTGAGGCCATGCTGGCGATGGGCGACAAGGTGCGCGCCCGCCAGCGGATGCAGCAGGCGGGAGTACCGGTAGTCCCGGGCAGCGACGCCATCTCGGATGAAGCGGGAGCCCTGGCGGCTGCCCGGGAGATCGGCTTCCCGATCCTGGTCAAGGCATCCGCGGGAGGGGGTGGGATTGGCATGCGCGCCGCCCACGACGAGGAGGAGCTCAAGGCCGCCATCAGCAGCTGCCAGGAGTCCGCGCAGCGATTCTTCGGAGAGCCGCGAGTCTTCCTGGAGCGTCTGGTCACCGATCCGCGCCACGTCGAGATCCAGGTGCTCGCCGACGCCCACGGCCACACCATCCACCTGGGCGAGCGCGAATGCTCGATTCAGCGGCGCCATCAAAAGCTAGTCGAAGAGTGTCCCTCGACTGCCATCAGCGCAGCGACCCGGGAGGAGATGGGACAGGCGGCGATCCAGGCGGCCCAGGCAGTGGGTTACGTGAACGCAGGCACGGTCGAGTTCATCGAGTCACACGGTTCCTTCTACTTCTTGGAGATGAACACTCGCCTCCAGGTGGAGCATCCGGTGACCGAGCTGGTGACCGGCATTGACCTGGTCTCGGCTCAGCTCAAGGTGGCGATGGGGGAGCCTCTGCCCTGGCGTCAAGAGCAGATCGAGTGGCGGGGATGGGCCATTGAATGCCGCATAAACGCTGAGGATCCCTGGCACGACTTTCAGCCCACCCCGGGACGGGTGACCTCATATCACGAGCCCTCGGGCCCCGGGGTGCGGGTCGACAGTTCCCTGGGGGGCCCCAGCAATGTCAGCCCGTTTTACGACCCCATGATGGCGAAGCTCATCGTCCACGGCGACACTCGCGAGCAGGCGCTATCCCGTGGTCGGCGTGCTCTCTTTGAGTACCTGATCGGCGGAATCATCACCAACATTCCCTTTCATGCGGCGCTCCTGGACGACCCGGACTTCCTCCAAGGCAAGCTGACAACCGAGTACATCGCCAACCACCCGGAGCTGATGTCACGGGCCGCGGTCTGGCGTGATCAACAACCGCAATCGCTAAGGCAACTCTCTTCCCAAGCCCGCCAGGTTGCGGCGATCACGGCTGCCGTCAGCGCTGCCCAATAAATAGGCGGCTAACCCTGACGGAATTGTGCCGCCACGCGGATCAGCCGGCGGTCGCCGGCTCCGGCTGCAACACCACCTGATAGGGAGTCTGCATCACGGTGTTGTCGATGTCCGCGAGGGGGGCGGCCACCGTCAGCGTCACCGCGCCGGGGGGCAGCGCATTGACAGTCACGGTTTCGGAACGCGTCAATGCGGCGTAATCGAACTGAGCGCCGGAAATCAGGTGACCGCCGACGCTGATAGTGATCGACTGCGCTCCCACCGTCAGGGGATTGAGATCGGCGTTGAAATGCAGCACAAATACCGTGGTACCGCTGCTGCTGGTCGCCGAGACGCTCAGCACCGAGGGGCCGGTCGGCACCGGCGTCAGGCTGCCCTGAGTGATGTTGCTGATCAGTGGCGTTGCTCCAGCGGTCTGGACGATGACCGTCTCCGGCAGGAACGCGGGCCCGGACGAGGTGGTCGCGTCGCGCACCAAATGCAGGTCGACGCTGTACGAGGTCGATCCCGCCGCGGTCGGGGTTGAGGAGACTGCGTAGTAGCGGTCGAACTTGCCTGGCAGGAGAACCGACGGGGTGAGGTAGTTCCCCGGCGCCAGGAGGGCGGTGATCTCGGTCAACGCAGTCGGGCTGGCGGACACCTGGTACTGGGCCAGGCTGGAGGCGGTCGCGAGGGCGGTGTCGGCCGCGGTGTCATCGCTGGCGGGTGGCCGGGGGCCGCCCGACAGGAGCAGCGTCTCGACGTCCTGCGAGGTGGTGCTGGGGACGCCGGCGAGTGCGGTCAGCTGGTCGCCGGTCGGGGCCCAGATGGGGTCGCTGGCGGCGGTGAGGCTGCCCAGGGCTCCGCTGACCTGGGACTGCACGTCGAGGGCGTTGAGCTGCGACGGCTGACCGGAGGCGGCGGAGACGTATGCCAGATAGGTCCCGGTAGGGTCGAAGCTCAGGTCACTCAGCTGAATCCCTGCCGGTTCCGTCAGCAGCACCTCGCTCTGGGCGCCTAGGTCACTGGTCAGCTGGACCGTCTCGACGCCGTCGGTGCTCGAGGTGTAGGCCAGATCGGATCCCGACGACGACCAGGCGGGTACCCCGACCAGGTCGTTGAGCACGGTTGCCGCCCCGGTCGGCAGCGAGTAGATGGTGGGAACGCCGCCGGGGCGGGCGAGGAGCGCCTGGGCCGAGGGGGAGAGGCTGAAGTAGCCGCTGGGGCCAACCTGCACCTTGGGGTCCACGCTGGTGATCTGGCCGTCAAGGCTGACCTGCTGGAGCTGACCGGCCACCGCGTAGAGCAGGTCGCCGTTGTCCAGCCAGGCCAGACCAGGGTCTAGATCAGGGGAGGTAGCCAGGGTCTGGGGAGTGCCGCTGCCGCTGGCGGCGACCACTTCCAGCGACAGGGTGCCGTCGCTGCCCGCCGTCCAGTAGGCGATCTCCTGACTGTCCGGAGAGGCGACCGCTCCCAGGGCATCGGTGGCGACGGTCCTGAGCGATGGGTTGAGCACGTACAGGGTCCCGAAGGAGGAGCCGGAGGTGGTGGAGGCGCTGGGCGAGGCAGAGGGGGAGGCGCTGGGTTCGGGAGATGGTGCACTAGAGGGGACCGCCAGGGCGACCCCCGAACTCAGCACCATGAGCGCCCCGTCCGGCATGTAGCTGAGCGAGGTGACCCCTTCTGTTACCGCGACGTGGGTCACCGACACCAGGGTGGGGATCTGGCCCTGCGGGGTGGTCGGCGCCGCGCCGGTGCCGAAGGGGATGACGATGGCGGAGCTCGCCTCGGCCCCGTTCTGAGCCTTGACGTCCGGCTTCGGGATGGTCACCACGTAGCCCACGTTGGGTGCCAGTCCGTGGGCCGGCGAGATCACCAGGGTCTCCGGGTTGGACCAGTTGGCCTGGTACGAGACGGCCGGTTTGATTCTCAACCCCTGGTCCACCGCGGCCTCGTCCATGGGACGGTTGAAGCTGATCTGGATCGCCTGGGTGACCGAGAGCTCATGGTGGCCGGCGACCGCCGCCTTGACCTTCACCTGGCCCCGCTCCAGCGGGAGCGCCACCAGCGACGCCACCACCAGCGCGACCGCTGCCAGACCGGCGATCCCCAGGGCCGCGGTCAGCGGCAGCGCCAGCCGCCGGGTCCGCACCCGGCCGGTTGGCGTGGTTTGCGCTTCCCGCACCAGGTTGACCCGCAGCCGGGCCTGGAACTGCGGATCTGCCTGGGGGGGCGGCTGCGCCTGCAGCTGGTGGCGGATCTCCTCGGCGGCCTTGAGGAGCTCGGGATGCTGGACCCCGTCACGGCCCTGGAATATCGACCACAGTTCGGGATCGACACCCTCGGGCTCGGCCGGCAACGGCCTACGCCGGAACCAGCGGGTCAACCTAGCCACGCGATTCCTCCGCTGCGATGGGTTGGGGGCGCAGGGCGGAGCGCACGGTGGCGGTCCCCCGGAAGATCAGCAGCTTGATGGCGCCCTCGCTCTTGCCCATGATCCGGCCGATCTCAGCCAGGGGAAGGTCCTCGGAGTACTTGAGGCTCATAGCAGTGCGCTGCTGGTCGGGCAGGGATTCGATCGCCTGCCAGATCTGGTCCAGCCCCATCCGCTCAGCCACCTGGTCGTCAACTGCGACTCCTCCCGAGGCCAGCTCCGGACCGCTGTCCAGGCTCTCCTCGCTCCGCTTGCGGGAGCGGTAGTGGTCGGTGATGGTGTTGATGGCGATCTGATAGAGCCAAGCCGAGAAGGGATGCCCGCTCGGACGGTAGCGCCCGATCGCCCGAAGCGCCTTGAAGAACACCTCACTGGTGATGTCCTCGGCCAGCTCCGCGCTGCGCACTCGGGAAGCGACGTACCGGTAAATCTGGGGGAAGTAGTGGTCATACAGTTCGCCGAAGCCTTCAGGATCGGCCTGCGCCCGGGCGATCAGCCTCTCCTCGTGATCCGGGGGGATTCTCACCGACTCAATCCGCGGACCGGAACCACAAACGCTCTGACGGGGCAAGCGGTTACGAACACCGGCGTCTCTGCTGACCCCACCAGCCAACGGTAGCCTCCTCGCCAGCCGAGCCGCGCCAGAGGAGAACCATCGGCCGTCGCCTAGTCTCATCGGAGGTGACCTTGGCCCTGCCCCGGCAGCGACCCCTGCCAGGCGGTCGATCCTGATCGGATCGCAAACAGTGGGACGGCGAGGCCTGGCACCAGTCGCACTGGGGTCAATCTCAGGGCCCCTATCCTAGGCCCGTGATCCGCCCTACCTTCCCGATCGAGACCCCTCGACTGCTGCTGCGGCCGCTGGTTGCCGGCGACCTGGCCGACGTTTTCGCCTACCGCTCGCGGGCCGATGTTGTCCGCTATCTATACGAGGAGCCCGCCACCGAAGCGAAGCTCACCGAGGAGCTGGCTCGCAAGTCCACCAAAGTGTCCATTGAGCGGGAGGGCGACGGACTGTGCCTGGCGGTGGTGCCTCGTGCCAGCGGCCGCGTCGTCGGCGACGTGGTGCTCAGCTGGACCAGCGAAGCGCACCAGCAAGGGGAGATAGGATTCGTGCTGCACCCGGACCACCAGGGCCTCGGCTACGCCCACGAAGCGTCCTCGGTGCTGCTCACCCTTGGCTTCGACGAGCTCGGACTACACCGGATCGTCGGTCGCCTCGACGCCCGCAACCTGGCCTCGGCCCGGCTGCTCCAACGCCTGGGCATGCGCTGCGAGGCCCACTTGGTCGAGAACGAGTACGTCAAGGGAGAGTGGACCGATGAGGCCGTCTACGCGCTGCTGGCGAGCGAGTGGCGCGCGACCCACGCCTGACTAGAGCGGCCCCTGCCGGCTGCTGGCGGACTGGGTCGGGTCACGTCCTGCCCGGGAACCATCGGAGGGTGGTGGGGCGGCAGCCTCCACCTATACTCAATTGAGGTGACGATGGCCCTGCCGCTGCAGCGACCCTTGCCTGGCGGTCGATCATGATCGACCGCTATGCCCCCAAGGAATTGCGGGAGCTTTGGTCGGACGGGACCCGGCTGCGGCTCTGGCTCGAGGTGGAGCTGGCAGTCTGCGCGGCGAGGGCAACTCTGGGAGAGATCCCCCCGGCGCAGATGGATGCCCTCCGCCAGGCCAAGCCTCCTTCGGTCGAGAGAGTGGTCCAGATCGAGTCCGAGTCGGGCCACGACCTGGCCGCCTTTGTCAGCGCGGTCCAGGAGCAGCTGGGCGAAGAGGGCTCCCAGATCCATCTGGGCATGACCAGCCAGGACGTAGTCGACACCGCGCTGGCGCTCCAGCTCCGGGAGGCCAGCCGGCTCATCCAAGTGGATTTGCAGATGCTTCTCTGGCGGGTGGGAACCTTAGCTCAGCGTCACCAGGAGACCCCGATGGCGGGACGCACCCATGGGATGCACGCCGAGCCGGTCACGTTCGGGTTCGTCCTCGCCAATCACTACGACGAGTTGCAGCGCTCGGGCAAGCGGTTTGGTGCGGCGGTGGTCGAGGTCGAGGTCGGCAAGCTCTCCGGCACCGTGGGCACCCACGCCACCCTAAGTCCGGAGGTCGAGGTGCTCGCCCTCAAAGAGCTAGGTTTGAAGCCGGCTCCGATCACCACCCAGGTGGTGGCTCGAGACCGCCACGCCGCCTACCTCTGCTCCCTGGCCGTCCTGGGCGCGGTATGTGAACGACTCGCGACCACTCTGCGGCACCTGCAACGTACCGAGGTCGGCGAGGTGCGGGAGCCCTTCGGCGAGCGCCAGAAGGGGTCATCGGCCATGCCCCATAAGCGCAATCCGGTGCGTCTGGAGCAGGTTTCGGGGCTCTGCCGGTTGCTGCGCGGCTGGGCGGTTGCGGGGCTTGAGGACGTCGCCCTCTGGCAAGAACGGGACATCTCCCACTCCTCGGTCGAGCGGGTCGTCTTGCCCGACGCCACCATGGCGATGGCCCACATTCTCCGCACTCTGTCCCAGGTTCTGGGAGGACTGCACGTGGACGAACTGGCGATGCGGACCAACCTCGAGCGACGGGGCCAGATCTCCCAGAGTCAGCAGCTCCTGATAGCGCTGATCCGCGCCGGCCAGCCGCGCGAGAAGGCCTACCAGCTGGTGCAGTCGCTGGCGCTGGAGGCGGACCAGCCGGGCGGAGATTTCCGGGCAACCGTCAGGGCGAGCCGAGAGGTGGCCGCCGCTCTCACCCCCGAGCAGGTGACGGCCTGCTTTGACCTGCAGCCCTACCTCGCCCAGATCAAAGAGAGCTTTCGCCGAGTGGGTCTGCTGGAGCCGCTCCCGATTGCTGAACCCGTGGCCCCGCAATGACTGACGACATGGCGCTCCCGATCGGCATCGGAGAGGTCGACCTTCCCGGCCTGCCTCTCTACCGCCGGGGCAAGGTCCGAGACACCTTTGATCTGGGGGACCAGCTGCTGATGGTTTCCACCGACCGAGTCTCCGCCTTCGACAGCGTGCTGCCCACCCTGATCCCCGACCGGGGCCGGGTGCTGACCGCCATGTCCCGCTACTGGTTCCGGACGACCGCCGACCTCATTCCCAACCATCTCCGCCCCGACGACCAGGCGGCGCTCCCCCAGGAGGCGATGGAACAGCTCTGGGGGCGGGCGATGCTGGTCGCCAAGGCCCAGCGGATCGACATCGAGTGCGTGGTCCGGGGGCGGCTGGCCGGGAGCGGCTGGCAGGAGTATCAGGCGACCGGCAAGCTGGCCTCCGAGCCGGTTCCGAAAGGGCTCAGTTTTGGAGCCGAGCTGCCCGAGCTACGCTTCACCCCGGCCACCAAGAACGACCACGGCCACGACGAGAACATCAGCCGGAGCCAGCTGGCCCAGGTAGTGGGCACGGAGCTGGCCCGGCGGCTGGAGGAGTTCAGCATCCGGATCTTCCGGCTGGCCCAGGTCCACTGCCGGGAATCTGGGTTTCTGCTGGTCGACAGCAAGTTCGAGTTCGGCTTCATCGACGGCGCCCTCAACTTGATCGACGAGCTGCTCACCCCCGACTCTTCGCGCCTTTGGGAGCTGGAGCAGGTGGCCGGTGAGGACCCCCACGGATTCGACAAGCAGCCGGTTCGTGACTACCTGCTCTCCACCGGCTGGGACCGCAATCCGCCGGCGCCGCCCCTCCCGGAGGAGCTGGTTAGGGAGACCCGCCGCCGCTATCTGGAGGCCTCGAGACGGATCACCGGCAGCGATTTGTAGCCGAGGTGCTGGTCAGCCTCAAGGAGGTGGTCAACGACCCCCAGGGGCTGGTGGTCAAGGACGCCCTCCATTCCCTCGGTTATCCAGAGGTGGCCGGCGCCCGGGTGGGCAAGTTCATCAGCCTGGAGGTGGCCGGAGCAGACGTCGACGCGGCCCGCCTACGCGTCGACGAGATGTGTCGCCGGCTGCTCTGCAACGGGGTGATCGAGGAGTATCGGTTCGAGCTGCGGCCGGTAGCTGACGTTTGAGCGTGCGCTTCGGGATCGCCGTCTTCCCGGGCACCTGGAGCGACCGGGACTGCGCACACGCGGTCGGGCTGACCGGGTCTGAGACGGTGCCCCTCTGGCACGCCGATCGCGACCTCAAGGGCTCTGACGTGGTCATCCTGCCCGGTGGCTTCGCCTACGGTGATTACCTCCGAGCCGGAGCCATCGCCCGCTTCGCCCCCCTGATGGAGGCGGTCCGCCAGCACGCCCTGGACGGTGGCCTGGTGCTCGGCATCTGCAACGGCTTCCAGATCCTCTGCGAGGCTGGGATGCTCCCGGGAGCCCTGCTGCGCAACTCGAGTCTGCAGTTCCGCTGCCAGCCAACCTGGCTCAGGGTCGAGACCAACGGCAACCCCTTCCTCTCCCAATGCCGTCAGGGCCAGCTGCTCCGGGTGCCGGTCTCCCACGGCGAGGGCCGGTACTTCGCGGACCAGGAGACCCTGGCCCAGCTCAACTCAGAGGGCCGGGTGGCGCTCCGCTACAGCGACCAGGAAGGGGAATTGACCCCCTCCGCCAACCCCAACGGCTCTCTCCAAAACATCGCCGGGATCCTCAGCTCGGAAGGCAATGTGCTGGGGATGATGCCCCACCCCGAGCGCGCCTGCGAGGAGCTCCTGGGATCCGACCACGGCATGGAGCTGTTCAACTCGGCGATCCGGTACCTGACTCCGCTCTCAGGATGAGCCAGGCCTCCGCTGGCTTGACCCCGACCCTGGCCGAGCTGCGGGAGCTGGCGCTCACCGAGCTGGAGTACCGGTCGGCTGTGGAGCAGCTGGGCCGGGCGCCCAACCGTCTGGAGTTGGGGATGCTGGGGGCGCTCTGGTCCGAGCACTGCAGCTACAAGACCTCCAAGGCGCTGCTGCGCCAGCTGCCCTCAGAGGGCGGGCGGGTGGTCCAGGGGCCCGGCGAGAACGCCGGGGTGGTGGACCTGGGGGGAGATCTTCTCTGCTGCTTCAAGATCGAGTCACACAACCACCCCAGCGCGGTGGAGCCGGTCCAGGGGGCCGCGACCGGGGTGGGCGGCATTCTGCGCGACGTCTTCGCCATGGGGGCCAGGCCGGTTGCGCTCCTGGACGGGATTCGGTTCGGTGATCTGGCCGATCCCCGCCAGCGCCAGCGCTTCGCCCGGGTGGTGGAGGGGATTGGCTGGTACGGCAATTGCATCGGGGTGCCGACCGTCGGCGGGGAGACCTACTTCGACGAGGCCTACCAGCACAACTGCCTGGTCAACGCGATGTGCGTCGGTCTGGTCCGCCGCGACCAGCTGGTGCGGGCCCAAGCCAGCGGCCCGGGGAATCCCCTGCTGCTGGTGGGGGCTGACACCGGCCGGGACGGGATCCACGGGGCGACGTTCGCCTCGGTCCAGCTGGACCAGGGCGCCGAGGAGCGCCGGCCGGCGGTGCAGGTCGGCAATCCCTTCTTGGAGAAGTGCCTGCTCGAGGCCTGTCTGGAGCTGACCGGGGACCCCGACCTGATCGGCCTTCAGGACTGCGGAGCAGCCGGGCTGACCAGCAGCTGCGCCGAGATGGCTCACCGGGGCGGGGTCGGGCTCGAGATCGCGGTCGACCGGGTGAGCCGCCGAGAGAGGGGGATGACCCCGTACGAGGTCATGCTCAGCGAGTCCCAGGAGAGGATGGTGCTGGTGGTGCGGAGGGGGAGCGAGGACCGTTTCCGGTCCGTCTTCCAGCACTGGGGGCTGCACAGCGACGTAGTGGGCCGGGTGATCGAGGAGCCGCTGTTCCAGATCACCGACCAAGGCGACCCGGTCGCTTCGCTGCCGCTTCAGGTCCTGATCTCTGGGTTTCCGGAGCGCCACCCGGAGGCCCGGGCTCCTGAACTCTCCTCGGTGCGCTCGGCTGACCCGCTCGACCGGACCCCGCCATGGTCGGAAGGGGAGTCGTGGCTGAGGCTGCTGGCTTCGCCGAACTGCTGCGATAGGCACTGGATCTGGCGCCAGTACGACCACCAGGTGGGCGACGACACAGTCTTGGGCCCGGGTGGAGATGCCGCGGTTCTCAGGCTGCGGGGTCGCTCGGATGCCCTGGCCCTGACCGTTGACACCGCCCACCGCTCCGCCGCTCTCGAACCCCGCCGGGCAACGGCAATCGCCGTCGCCGAGGCGGCGCGCAACCTGGCCTGCGTCGGAGCCGAGCCCCTGGGCATCACCAACTGCCTCAACTTCGGGGACCCTGACCGTCCCGAGACCATGTGGCAGTTGGAGGAGGCGGTCGCCGGGCTGGCCGATGCGGCCAGGACTCTGCGCATCCCCGTGGTCAGTGGCAACGTCAGCCTCTACAACCAGTTCGACGGCCAGGGAATCCCCCCGACGCCCACTCTGGGGATGGTCGGCCTGCTTCCCGACCTGAGCCGCCGACTGGGGGCGGGGTTCGTGGCGGAGGGCGACCTGGTGGCTCTGGTCGGGCCCCGCGGTGCCGGCCCGTCTCAGGTGGAGCTGGGGGGTTCGGAGTACCAAAGGATGGCCCACTCAGTCCTGGAGGGAGCCGCCCCGGAGCTGGACCTGGCGCAGGAGTCCAGATCAGCTGCGGCGATGCGCGGGGCGATCCAGCTGGGGCTGCTCCGCTCCGCCCACGACTGCTCCCTGGGTGGGCTGGCGGTGACCCTCTCTGAGTCGGGGCTCCTGGGCGGCCTGGGGGCTCGGATCAAGCCTCCCCTCGACCTCCCCCAGAAGCTCGCCCCCAGCTGGCGCTTCGGATTGCTGTTCGGCGAGTCGCAGGGACGATATCTCGTGAGCCTGCTTCCCAGCCAACTGGGCGCGGCCGAGGCGCTCTTCGCCGAGCATCAGACGCCGTTCACCGCCCTCGGATCGGTCGGTGGCTCGGTGCTGGCGATCGAGGGGGTGGCGGAAATCGGCCTGGCTGAGGCCCAGAAAGCCTGGTCGGGAGCGATCCCCGAACTGCTGGCACTGGCCCCGAGCGTCGGGTCTTGAGACCGACCGCTGGGCGGCGGACCGGGATTACCCCGTTCCAATTCCAGGTATTCTTGTGGTGGTGACAGCCAAGGCAGGATCAACTGCCCAGCTCCCTGTCGCATCCGCTCTGGACGCGACCGAGCCCGACAAGCTGCATGAGGCTTGCGGCATATTCGGCGTATTCGCGCCGGGCCAGGACGTGGCCAATCTCTGCTACCTGGGGCTCTATGCTCTCCAGCACCGCGGCCAGGAGTCGGCCGGGATCTGCACTTCCGACGGCCTGGAGTTCCACCTCCACCGGGAGATGGGGCTGGTGGGTCAGGTCTTCTCCGCCGATGTGCTGGCCCAGCTGAAGGGCCCGGTCGGGATCGGGCATACTCGCTACTCGACCACCGGCTCCTCACGCCTCAGCAACGCTCAGCCTTTCACCTTCGAGCACGGCCAGCTGGGACCGGTGGCCCTGGCCCACAACGGCAACCTGACCAACACCCAGGCGCTTCACGCCCGGCTGGTCGAGGAGGGCCAGCAGTTCGAGACCTCCAGCGACAGCGAGGTGCTCGCGACCCTGCTCGCTCGCACCCCCGGAGATCGGCTGGAGGTGGTCCTGCAGCGGGCCTTGCCGAGGGCCCAGGGCGCCTACTCCTTGGGATTCATCACAAGGGACAGCCTGATCGCCGCCCGTGACGAGCTGGGCATCCGGCCCCTCTGCATCGGTCGGCTGGGGGACCTCGACGCCCCCGGTGGCGACGGCTACATCATCGCCAGCGAGACCTGCGCTCTCGATGTGGTGGGGGCCAAGCTGGTGAGGGAGGTGCGCCCCGGGGAGATCGTCACCATCGACAAGGACGGCCTGCGCAGCGCCAGTTTCGGGGTGCGCCGCCAGCCGGCCATGTGCTCCTTCGAGTTCATCTACTTCGCCAGGCCCGACTCGGTGCTCCAGGATCGCAGCCTCTACGAGGCACGGCGGGCGATGGGGGTGCGGCTGGCCCAGGAGGCGCCGGTCGACGCCGACCTGGTGATCCCGCTCCCAGACTCCGGAACCCCAGCCGCGATCGGGTACGCCGAGGAGAGCCGGGTGCCCTTCGCCGAGGGGATGATGAAGTCCCGCTACATCAATCGCACCTTCCTCCAACCCGAGCAGGGCATGCGCGATGCCGGGGTCAGGCTCAAGTTCAACCCCATGCGTCACGTCCTGGAGGGCAAGCGGGTGATCCTGGTTGACGACTCCATCGTCCGGGGCTCGACCTCTCGCCAGATCGTGGAGGCGCTGCGGCGGGCCGGGGCCCTGGAGGTGCACATGCGGGTCGCCTCCCCACCGATCCGGTTCCCCTGCTTCATGGGAATCGATATCGCCAGCCGCAGTGAGCTGATCGCTGCCGGCAGGACGCTGGAGGAGGTCCGCGAGCTGATTGGCGCCGATTCTCTGGCCTACCTGAGCCTGGGCGGTCTGCGCCAGGCGCTACGGGCCGGCTCCAGCGGGTCGGGCTTCTGTTTTGCCTGCCTCGACGGCGCTTACCCAGTGCAGGTTCCCCAGCAGTTGGAGATGGACAAGCTGGCCCTTGAAGGCTGATCGGAAGTGCTGGGGCGGGGACCTCTGAGCTGAGCAGGTACGCCGACGCGGGGGTGGACCGGGGCCGCGCGCGGGCGGCGGTGGCGCGGGTGGCTGAATTGGCGGCGACCACCCACAACCCCTCGGTGCTGCAGGGGATCGGACCCTTCGCCGCGGTCTGGAAGCTGGGCAACAATCTGCCCCAGGACGCGGTGCTGGTCAGCTCCACCGACTCGGTCGGGACCAAGTCCAAAGTCGCCGTCGCTGTCGGTCGGCACCAGGGGATTGGCCAGGACATCGTCAACCACTGCGTCAACGATGTGCTCACCACTGGCGCCGACCCCCTCTTCTTCCTCGACTACTTCGCCAGCGGCCGGATCGAGGCGGCCGTGCTGGAGCAGCTGGCGGAGGGGATGGCCCAAGCCTGCCGGGCCAACGGCTGCGCTCTGGTGGGCGGGGAGACCGCCGAGATGCCAGGCGTGTACGGGATCGGCGACTACGACCTGGCCGGCTTCCTGGTGGGGATGACCTCGGCAGCCGCAGTCCTAGGTCCGGCCCGGGTCAAGGCTGGCGACCGCCTGCTGGGGCTGCCCTCCACCGGGCTGCACACCAACGGATACTCCCTGGTCCGCCACCTGCTGGCGGAGCGCGAGCTGGAGTACGACACCCTGCTGCCGGGTACCTCCGCCCCGATCGGCGACCTGTTGCTGGCCGTTCATGCCTCCTACCTCGAACCGGTGCGCGCCCTTCGGGCCCTTGGCGAGGTCCACGCCCTGGCCCACATCACCGGCGGCGGGATCATCGAGAACCTGCCCCGGGTCTTGCCCGACCAGCTGGCAGGGGTGGTGGATCGTCGGAGCTGGCAGGTGCCGGCTCTCTTCAGGGCCCTCCAGGAGCTGGGCGACATCCCCGAGGACGAGCTGTGGCGCTCGTTCAACATGGGCGTGGGGATGATCGCCGTCGTCCCGGCTGCCACCGTGGCCGTGGCCCCCCAGCTCTCCAGATTCCGGTTCTTCGAGATCGGCGAGGTTGGAGAACGTAGGGGCCCGGATCGGGTGCTGTTGCACTGAGCCAGCCAGATTCGGCTGAGTCCAAAGTTGGGGTGGCGGTGCTGGTCTCGGGCGCTGGAACCAACCTCCGAGCGATCCTGGAGGCAGCCCAAGCTGATGGCTTCCCGGCCCAGGTGGTGGCGGTCGGCAGCAACCGACCCAGCTGCCAGGGCCTGGAGGTGGCCCGGGCGGCCGGAGTGCCCAGCCGCTCATTTCCGGCCTCGACCTTCTCCGGTGACCTGGAGGCCCGAGACCAGGCGATCGCCTCCTGGCTCCTCAGCGAGAGAGCGTCGATTCTGGCCCTTGCCGGCTACGACCGGATTCTGACCAGGCCGTTGTTGCGTGCCTTCCCGGGCCGGGTGCTCAACATCCACAACAGCCTCCTACCCGCCTTCGCGGGGACCATGAACGCGGTCCAGGAGGCCCTCGAGCATGGCGTCAAGCTGACCGGCTGCACCGTGCATCTGGTCGACGAGGACTACCTGGATGGGGGTCCGATCGTGCTGCAGGCGGCGGTTCCGGTCGAGGACGACGACACCGCGGCAACCCTGCTTCAGCGGATTCACCAGCAGGAGTGGCTGCTCCTGCCCAGGGCGATCGCCATGCTGGCCCGAGGTGAGCTCCGGGTGGAGGGCCGCCGAGTGCTCCAGGCGAGTCCGGGCTCGTGAGCTCGCCGCGCGCGCTCCTGGGGGTGGACGATAAGGCGGACCTGGTGCAGTTCGCGACGGGCCTGGACCGGCTGGGATTTGAGCTGATCGCGACCGGCGGCACCGAGCGGGAGCTGCGCGGGGCCGGACTACCGGTCACCCCGGTGGCCTCGGTCACCGGGGTGGAGGAGATGCTGGAGGGCAGGGTCAAGACCCTTCACCCGGCTATTCACGCTGGAATCCTGGCCCGGCGCGACCTACCCGAGGACATGGCCACCCTGGAGAGGCTCGGCTACCAGCCGATCGACCTGGTGGTGGTTAACTTGTACCCCTTCGCCAAGGTTGTCTCCACAGGCTCAGCGGAAGCAGCTGTCCTGGAGGCGATCGACATCGGCGGCCCCACCCTCCTGCGGGCGGCGGCCAAGAATTTCGCCAGCGTCGGGGTCGTCTCGACGCCAACCCAGTACCAGTGGGTGTTGGCCGAGCTGGCGGCGGGCGGACTTAGCCCTGAGTCCCGCCGACGCCTGGCGGCGGCGGTCTTCCAGCTGGTCTCCACCTACGACGCCCTGATAGGCAGCTATCTGGCAGGAGGTTGGGATCCCGAGACGGCTCGCTGGCCCAGCCATCTGGCCCTCGGCGGCGAGCTGCGCCAGCAGCTCCGGTATGGGGAGAACCCCCACCAGCCAGGAGCCTTGTATCAGACCGGAGCCGGCCCCTCCGGCCTGACCGCCGCCACCCAGTTGCAGGGCGGCGACCTCTCCTACACCAACTGGCTGGACGCTGACGCCGCCTGGCGGCTGGTGAGCGGTCTGGAGGGCACGGCTGCGGTGGTGGTCAAACACACCAATCCATGCGGGGTGGCTCTGGCTGGGACGGCCGCCGAGGCCTTCCAGCGCGCCTACGACTGCGACCCCCGCTCCGCCTACGGGGGCGTTGTCGCCCTAAATCACCCCCTCGACGAGGAGGTGGCGGCCGCGCTCGCCAAGCATTTCCTGGAGTTGGTGCTCGCGCCCTCGGCGACCCCGGCCGCCTTGGCCCTGCTGGCCGAGCGTCCGCGGATGCGGGTGCTCGAAGTGCCCCTACCCGGGGCCGGATCAGTGCCGGGGCTGGAGTTCAGGAGCGTCGACGGCGGCCTGCTGGTTCAACTCAGAGATCCCCCTACCGACGACGAGGGGGAATTCCAGGTGGTCTCCCAGCGCCCGCCCACCGACGACGAGTGGCGCCAGCTCCGACTGGCCTGGCGGATCGTGCGATCGGTCAAGTCCAACGCCATCGTTCTCAGTCGCGAGGACCGGGCGGTGGGGATCGGGGCCGGGCAGATGTCCCGGGTCGAGGCGGTGGAGCTGGCGGTGAGCCGGGCTGGTGATCGGGCCCAGGGCAGCGCCCTGGCCTCTGACGCCTTCTTCCCGATGCCGGACGGGCTCGAGATCGCGGCTCGGGCGGGGGTCACAGCGGCCATCCACCCGGGCGGCTCGGTGCGTGATCCCCAGGTTCTGGCTGCCGCGGATGCCGCCGGGCTGGCGCTGGTGGCCACCGGACGGCGTCACTTCCGGCACTGAATCGCGACGCCGTACCGGCGCTTTTTGTGTATGGTGCCTCGGGGAGCGGTTGGAGGTAGGTCTGATGAGCATTACCGGCAGGGCAACGAGGTGGGCGGCCGAGGGGACCACACTGGCGCTTTTGGCCGTCCTCTACTTCATCGACCTCTTCCTGCCCTGGTCGCAGTCCTGCCTCACCCCGGTCGTCACACCCTTCCAACCCGCGCCCGGGCCCGGGCACTTCGGCCAGACCGCCATCCACGTCACTGCCGCCTTCTGCACCTCGCAGACCTACGGCTGGGGCGGGGCCGGCACGGTGGCTGGGGTGCTGGTCGGCCTGCTGGTTTTGTGGGAGGCGGCCAGGGTGGCCCGGTTGAACGTGGGCCTGGGAGTCGGCTACCGCAGTCTGATCAGCTCTGCGCTCGCCTTTGGAGTCCTCATCTTCACCATCGTCAACGTAGTGGCCAGGCTGACCTGGATGAACTCGACCACCGGATCCCTCGTATACGGCGGCACCTTCCTCTGGGTCGCTCTGGCATTGGCGATTCTGATCGCCTTGGCTGGGGTCGCACATTGGCGGATCTGGGTGGCGAATGCCCCCTATCCAGGTGGAGCGGGAGCCACGTCGACCGCCGGGGAGTCGGTCACCATCACGCCACCGATACCGCCTCCAGCTCCCCCCGGCCTTTGTCCCAGCTGTGGACAGGTGAACTCTGAAGATGCCCGCTTCTGCTCGGCTTGTGGCACCAGCCTGACCGGGCCAGCGCCACGGCGCCGGAGCCCTCGCCGCCCGCCCGCGCCGGCCTGACGCCCCCCTAGCCAGCTGACGGCGCGGCCAGGAGGATGCACTTTTCTGTGGCCGTCCTGTCATCACGAAGTGATCTGCCGCTCGGACACTCGGAATTGGCCAACTGTGGCCGATGGGCAGGAGTTCACTGGGGTGAAGCAGAACGTGACCGTGCGGCAAGCGGTGACCCCGGAGTGGAGGAGCCGTCCATTCCTCAGCTTTGGCCTGCGCGCCTTCGTTTTCGTCACCCCGGTGGCGGTGGGCCTCTGGGTGGTGGCGGAACTCGCCTCCATCTGGAGCCGCCCAAGTCAGATACCTGGACTTGTCGGCTGGTGGGCGCTGATCTCCCTCGCGGGTCTCGCCGCCCTCTTTCTGACTGAGCGGGCGACCCGGCAGCTCCTGCCGCTGGCGGCTCTGCTCCGGCTCTCACTCCTCTTCCCCGACCATGCTCCGGCCCGCTTTGCGGTGGCCCGCCGGGCCGCCCGGCCCAAGCAGGTCCTGCGCCAGCTGGAGGCGATGGGTGAGGACGGCAGCAGTGCCCAGCTGCAGGCAGCCCAGACGGTGCTCGAGCTGAGCGTCGCCCTCAGTGTTCATGACCGGGCCACCCGGGGTCACTCGGAGCGGGTCCAGGTGATCACCGACATGATCGCTCGAGAACTCCACCTCCCGGAGGCGGACCGAGCCCGGCTCCGTTGGGCCGCGCTCCTGCACGACATCGGCAAGCTCAAGGTCTCCTCCAAGATCCTCAACAAGCCGGCGAAGCCGGACGCCAGAGAGTGGGTGATCCTGCGCCGGCATCCCGCCGAGGGCGCTCGGATTGCGGCTCCGGTCCTGCCCTGGCTTGGGGTCTGGGGCGAGGCGGTGGCCCAGCACCACGAATGGTTTGATGGCAGCGGCTATCCGCTGGGGATGCGAGGCGGGGAGATCTCCAGGTCGGCCCGGATCGTGGCGGTGGCCGACGTCTTCGAGGTGATCACCGCTCCCCGTCCCTACCGCCGACCGATCAGCATCGCCCAGGCCCGCGAGGAGTTGGTCCGGGTCTCCGGCACTCAGCTCGACCCCAAGGTGATCCGCGCCTTCCTCAACGTCTCGGTTGGGGAGCTCTGGCCGGTTGTGGGACTGGGCGCCATCCTCTGCCAGGTTCCCCTACTCTCCCAGGCGTTTGGCATATTCAGTCGCGCCCTGCCCGGGCTGGGTGGCTCGACTGCCGCAGCGGGAGCTGCGGGAGCCATCCTTGTCGTGGGCATCAGCCACCCCGCGGAGGTCAGGTCTCCCGCCCCGACTTCGGCGGGCATCTCTCAGCCGTCCCGGCCCTCGCTTCCGGCCAGGGCCCCGAGCGTGACTGTCCAGGCCCCCCCTACCCCGGCTCCGGCCGCAGCCGAGGTGGACCAGGGAGGTCCCGCGAGCACCCCCGCTCCGCCCACTCCCACGGTCGCTGCCCCTGCCTCGCCCACGCCCGCCGCAGCTCCAGCGCCCGACCCCACCCCGCTGCAGCTGCCGGCGCCGATCCCCGGGCTCCTCTCTCAAATCACTGGACTGCTTCACCACCTCGGGCTATAGACCTGGGCCGGCGGTACAGATAGCTGCGTCGGGGGCCGCCGAAGTGTTTGGTCGGGCTGGCCCTTACGGGGGGAGACGTACCGCTCGGGCGCGGATCTATCGGTAGCTGCTCCATCCGGGAGCGCAACGGTTGGGCCCCGAGCTACCAGACGGCGGAGCCGGTGGCGCATCGGGTGTGGGGAGTCGATCATCAACCAGTCGATGCCTGCCTGCTCGACGCGATGCATCCACCACCTGCCACTGGAGAGTAGCCATGGACTTGACCCACCTTGCCATCGCCCCTTGGGACATGGTGATTCGCTGCCTGACGATCTACGCGGTAATGATTGTTGGACTCCGGATATTCGGCAAGCGCGAGCTGGGACAGATGACGGTCTTCGACCTGGTGCTGGTGCTCCTGGTCGCCAATGCGGTGCAGCCGGCAATGACCGGACCGGACACCTCGCTGGTAGGGGGATTGCTGATTATTGGAACGCTGCTGGGGATCAACTGGGCGGTTGGCCAGGGCCGCCTGCGCAGCCCGCTGCTGCGCCGGCTCTTGCAGTCCCCCTCGACGGTGCTGGCCTCAGGCGGGCGTTGGAACCCTGGGGCCCTGAGCAGTCAGGGGCTGGACCTGCAGGATGCCGACGAGGCCCTCCGCGAACACGGACTGGTCGATGTCGGAGAGACCTCGCGGGTGGAGCTGGAGACCGATGGCTCGATCAGCGTGGTCGCCAGGGACAGCCAGGGGGTCGCCCGTCCTCGACGCCGGACCCGGGCGGTGAAGCGACCCTGAGTCGGGGCGGCCAGAGGACCCCTCGAGTTCTGCCTGGAGGGCGCACGTCTTTAGGCGGAGCGAATGTAGCGACGTGCCAAGCCGACGATGCCAGCCGTCGCCAGAATCAGCGCGACTGTCGGGGGCCTGCCCAGAGGTGTCCATCAGCCGACCAGAGGGAGGTTGGGCCGGGACCTTGAAGGAACTTTCGCGATCACAGCCGGGGCTCGGCTCCCCAGGGCATGCCACAGGTCGGGAGGCTTCCGCATTGTTTGCTCCCGGCCCGGACTGGCCGCCTACCGTGGGCGCCAGGTCGCGGCGGGGATCCGGCCCGAGCACCTGGCGGTCGGACACGGGCTTCCCGACAACCCGTCTGTGCTCCCCGCCGAGATCGACCTGTTGGAGTCGCTGGGGGCCGAGGACATCGTGCACTTCCGGATAAAGGCGGATCACATCCGTCCCGAGGGGCTGTGGCCGAGGGGGAGGACCAGACCCTGCCACTGGTCATCGGTGCCGGCGGCAGCGACAAGACCGCTCCCGGTGTGGCCCGGGTCGACCCCCGAGTCCAGGTCAAAGTGGGTGAGACGGTAACCCTGGTCCCAGACACGGACCACCTCCAAGTCTTCGACCTCGAGAGTGGCGCCGCCATCACCAACTAACCACCTGAGCCCTAGCACCGCCACCCGGGAGAAGAGCAGGACGGCAAAGGCCGGCCCCAGGACGGACTGACTTCGCACTGGTTCAGCTGAGCCCGACGCGATCCCGTCTCGTGCGGCCGGACAGATTCGCTGAGCTGTTAGGACCGGTCAGATTCGCTGAGCTACAACAAAGCGGACGGCCACTTCTTGACAGTTTCCCCCTTGCCCCCTAGGATCTTGCGATGGACGCAGGGTCGGTTTCAGCGAGCAAAGGGGAGCGACCCCGCCCGTCGCGCACCGCCGAATCGGTAGCGGAGCCTATAGAGCCCGTAAGCCAGCGGTCCCACTGAAATGGACTACACCGTTTCGCGTTATTCCGAGCGCACCCAGCTAGGAGGCACCATCCCATGACATCCACCCCGAGCCATCCGAACGGCAAGAATCCGGGCGCTGCCAACCAGCTGAAGGACAGCTGGGCGAGTGACCGCTGGCGGGATGTCTCCCGGCCCTACTCGGCCGAGGACGTGATCCGGCTCCGGGGCTCGGTCCAGGTTGAGCACACCCTGGCCCGTAGGGGCGCGGAGCGGCTCCACGAGATGCTGACCAACTCCGGCTACGTCCCCGCCCTGGGTGCCTTGACCGGCCAGCAGGCGGTCCAGATGGTCAAGGCGGGCCTGAAGGCGATCTACCTCTCCGGCTGGCAGGTGGCTGCTGACGCCAACCTCTCCGGGGAGACCTACCCGGACCAGAGCCTCTACCCGGCCAACAGCGCTCCGGCCCTGGCCCGCCGGCTCAACAATGCCATGCTCCGAGCGGACCAGATCGCCTGGGCCGAGGGGCACCGGGACGGTGACTGGGTAGTCCCGATCGTGGCCGACGCCGAGGCTGGTTTCGGCGGTCCGCTGCATGCCTTTGAGCTGATGAAGGCGATGATCGAGAACGGGGTCTCCGGGGTCCACTTTGAGGATCAGCTGGCTTCGGAGAAGAAGTGCGGCCACCTGGGTGGCAAGGTCCTGGTGCCCACCAGCCAGTTCGAGCGGACCCTGGTGGCAGCTCGGCTGGCTGGCGATGTGCTCGACGTCCCGACTCTGCTGGTGGCGAGGACCGACGCTCTGAGCGCCACCTTGCTGACCAGCGACATCGATCCTCGCGACCAGCCGTTCCTCACTGGCGAGCGTACCTCGGAGGGCTTCTACCGGGTTCATCCCGGGATCGCATCGGTGATCGCGAGGGGCCTCGCTTTCGCTCCATTTGTCGACGCCCTCTGGTTCGAGACCTCTACCCCCAACATTGAGGAGGCGGCTCAGTTCGCGGAGGCGATCCACGGCAAGTTCCCCGGGAAGATCCTGGCCTACAACTGCTCGCCCTCCTTCAACTGGAAGAAGCACCTCAGCGACGCCGAGGTGGCCAACTTCCAGTGGCGGCTGGGGGAGCTCGGCTACCGCTTCCAGTTCGTCACCCTGGCCGGCTTTCACGTCGCCAACAGCTCGATGTTCGAGCTGGCCAAGGGCTACGCCGAAGAGGGCATGAGCGCCTACGTGCGGCTGCAGCAGCGCGAGTTCGAGCTGGAGCAGAAGGGCTACACCTCGACCCGCCATCAGTCAGAGGTCGGGGCCGGTTACTTCGACTCCGTGTTGGAGACCGTCACCGGGGGCCAGAGTGCCACCCTTGCATTGCAGGGGTCCACCGAGGAGGCCCAGTTCGAGACGACTCCCGCCGCGTGAACTCCCGAACTGATTCGGTCGCCGGCGTCGAAGTTCTCCAGGATGGGGGCGTGGCGGGTGAGCGGGTGCTCACCCCGGCGGCCCTGGCCCTGGTGGCCCGACTCCAACGAGAGCTGGGACCCATCCGGGCTGAGCTCCTGGAGGCACGCGCGGTGAGGCAGGCCCAGCTGGACCAGGGTCAGCTTCCCGACTTTCTGCCTGAGACCAAGGCGGTTAGGGAAGATCTCAGCTGGACGGTGGCATCCCCCCCAGCTGACCTGGCCGACCGCCGGGTGGAGATCACCGGCCCGGTGGAGCGGAAGATGATGATCAACGCCTTCAACTCCGGGGCCAGCGTCTTCATGGCCGACTTCGAGGACGCCAACTCTCCCACCTGGGCCAACTGCCTGGAAGGCCAGAGCAACCTGATCGACTCGGTGGAGCGGACCATCTCCCTGGAGTCCGGAGGCAAGAGCTACCAGCTGCAGCAGGAGACCGCGACCCTGGTGGTCCGACCGAGGGGTTGGCACCTCCCCGAGAAGCATCTGCTGGTCGACGGCGAGCCGGTCTCAGCCAGCCTCTTCGACTTCGGACTCTTCATATTCCACTGCGGCAGCCGCCTCCTGGAGCGGGGCTCCGGTCCCTACCTCTATCTGCCCAAACTGGAGAGCCATCTGGAGGCCAGGCTCTGGAACCAAGCCTGCCGGCTTGCCGAGGATCACCTGGGAATTGCGCGGGGAGCGATCCGGGCCACCGTTCTGATCGAGACGGTGCTCGCCGCCTTTGAGATGGAGGAGATTCTCTACGAACTCCGGGAGCGCTCCACCGGGCTCAACGCCGGCCGGTGGGACTACATGTTCTCGATCATCAAGAAGTTTTGCGACGACCCCCGTTTCATTCTCCCCGACCGCGGATCGGTGGTGATGACCGTTCCCTTCATGCGGGCCTACACCGAGCTCCTGGTCAAGACCTGCCACCGGCGCCAGGCCCACGCCATCGGCGGGATGGCGGCCTTCGTCCCCAGCCGCCGGGACGCCGCCATCAATCAGGTGGCCCTGGAACGGGTTCGCGAGGACAAGCTGCGTGAGGCGGGAGACGGTTTCGACGGCACCTGGGTAGCCCATCCCGACCTAGTTCCGGCCGCCCGCGAGGTCTTCGACGAGGTGCTCGGCGACCGGCCCAACCAGGTCGAACGCCGGCGCGACGAGGTCGAGGTTTCCGCGAGCGAGCTGCTCGACGTGGCTGCCACTCCCGGGGAGATCACCGAAGCCGGGGTCCGGCTCAACATCTCGGTGGGCATCCAGTACCTCGCCTCCTGGCTGCAGGGAGTTGGGGCGGCCGCCATCAACAACCTGATGGAGGACGCCGCCACGGCGGAGATCTCACGGTCGCAGATCTGGCAGTGGGTACACCACCAGAAGATCCCCCGAGAGCAAGTGCTGGCGATCCGGGCCGAGGTGATCGCGGAATTGGGCGATGCCTACCGGGATGCGGGGGTGCTCTTCACCGAGGTGGCGCTGGCCCCAGAGTTCGTGCCCTTCATGACCATACCCGCCTACCGACTACTTCCCTGACCCAGTCCGCTGACGGAGCTGTCACAACCACTGAATCTGTGGGGAAATCCCTTGCTCGGGGTGAGTTCCTCTGCTATCTTCGGCCCAAGTTGGCACTGCGAGTGCGATTGCCGATTGTGGCCCCGCCCTTAACGGATGTCCGGCAGAAGAATTTTCCCCCAGGGAGGCGCTGAGGTATGGCCAATCGGTCCAAGCCAGTGGTGGAAGTGGAGGTCCCCGTCCGCTACGGCGAGGCCGAGGGCGGCGGCTGCGACCAGGCGGGCTGTGAGAACCAAGAGGCCTACCGCTGTTTGTACCGAGACCGCCGCGCCGTGGACTGTTCCTGGGTCGCCTGCCCGGAGCATCTCAAGGCGGTGTCAGGTCGAGCCTACTGCCTGCGCCACGCCAGCGTCGTCGAGGTGCTGACGATGGCCATGGAGCGGGGCACCCAGGTGCTTCCTCCTGACCTCGACAACCGCTGCGCCTCCTTGGTGATGTGGATTGCCCGTGACCTGGACGAGCCGGTGGTCGAGCGGCTGGTCCGCTGGGGCGACTCCGACATGAGCATCATCAACGACCCAGCCATCCGATACACCCGTCCCGACCGCTTGCGCCAAGAGGCAGGTCACTGGGAGCGGATCTGGGCGCTCGCCAACCGCACCGGGATCCTCTTGCGGGTCGGGCTGCGGGTCGAGGACAACCGCGCCGAGACGGTGATCCTGACTGGGGGCACCACCCATCTGGTCTCGACCATCCCCCCCTGGATCCAGCGCCATCTCTCAGGCGAGTCCAACCGGGCCTCGCCGTCCGACCTGGTCGAGCGGCTGGCGTTCCAGCAGCAGATGCTGCTGGCGCTGGACAGCTACGTGGAGAAGTACGGGGTCACCTTCCCCAACCTCCTGGTCCCGATCAGGGTCTGAAGCTGCGGAGGCGGTCGAGTCTCATAATCTGGCTATGGCTTATGAGGCGATCGTCCCGGTTCAGCCTGGGGTTGCCACCCGGCACCAGCCGGAGTACCACGCCGCCTACCTGACCTACAGCCGCAGCTACACGGTGGATGTCACCTACCGATGCTTTAGGCGCTGCGGCTACTGCGAGTACCGCCAGGATGAGGGAGGGCTGATCACCCTGGCCGAGGTGGACCACCACCTGGAGGAGGCCAGCCGGCTGCGCTGCCGGGAGATCCTGATCATGGCTGGAGAGCAGCCCTGGCGGCTCCCCGACCTGGGGCTCGCCGATGAGAGCGCCTTCGTCGACCTGGTCGAGGAGATCTGCCGGCGGGCGATGGGCCGGGGCCTGCTGCCCCACACCAACGTGGGCCTGCTCTCCCGCTCCAGTCTGGCCCGGCTCAAGCCCTGGAACGCCTCCATGGGACTGATGCTGGAGACCGGGACCGACCAGATCAAAGCCCATGGCTTAGGCGGTGGCAAGCGCTATCTGGAGCGGCTCGCCCATCTGGACGCCGCCGGGGAGCTGGCCATTCCCTTCACCACCGGGATCCTGGTCGGGATCGGGGAGACCGAGCAAGACCGGCGCCACGCCCTGGAGCTGATCCGGGAAAGCCATCTTCGGCACCACCACATCCAAGAGGTCATCGTCCAGAACTTCATCCCCAAGGCCAACACTCCCATGGCCGACCATCCGGCCCCCGACCCAGAGACGGTGCGGGCAACGGTGGAGCTGGCCCGGGCGATCCTCCCCACTGACGTCGCGGTCCAGGTACCGCCCAACCTCAACTTCGAGAACTGGCCGTCCTTGGTCCAGGCCGGAGCCACCGACCTGGGCGGCATCTCCCTGGATGGGGACTCGGTTAGCCCTGAATTCGACTGGCCCAGCGAGGAGGACTTGGCGGTCAAGGCCAAGACGCTGGGCTACCACCTGCAGGAGCGGCTGCCGGTCTACCAGGAGTCGCTGGCGGAACTCCAGCCGGCCGCCGACCGGCTTCGCCGGGAACTGGTCGGGGACACCGTCACCTACATCGTCAATCGCAATGTCAACATCAGCAACGTCTGCGTCGGCAGCTGCTCCTTCTGCGGCTTTCGGCGGAGCTCGATCAACGCCAAGGGCGCCTACTTCCACGACCACGACACCGTCTTCGCCAAGATCGAGGATGCGGTCGAGCGGGGCGCCACCGAGATCTGCATGCAGTCGGGGCTCACCCCGGAGTTGAACGTTGCCTTCTACGACTCGCTCTTCCGGGAGATCAAGGATCGCTGGCCGACCCTGCACCTGCATGCGCTCTCCCCCGAGGAGATTCGGTACATCGCCCAGGAGTCGGGGAGATCGGTGGAGGACGTCCTGCGCCAGCTGAAGGACGCTGGCCTGGGCACCATGCCCGGCACCGCCGCCGAGATCCTGGTCGAGGAGGTGCGTCGCATCCTCTGCCCGGAGAAGCTGACCAGCGCGGAATGGGTAGAGATTGTCAAGACCGCCCACAAAGTGGGGATCCCGACCACCTCGACCATCATGTACGGGCACATCGAGACCCCCTGGCACCGCCTCCAGCACCTGGAGGTGATCCGCAACCTGCAGCGGGAGACCGGGGGGATCAGCGAGTTCGTGCTGCTGCCCTTCCAGGTCCAGCACAACACTCTTGGCAAGTACTACGGCATCCGCCAGCCGCTGACCCTGGAGGATTCCCTGCGTTTCACCGCCTTCTGTCGGCTCTACTTCGGCAGCGACATCCCCAACATCCAGACCAGCTGGGTCAAACTCGGCGCTGACGGGGTGGCCGAGTCCCTGCGCTGGGGAGCCAACGACTTCGGGGGGACTTTGATGGAGGAGTCGATCACCCGGATGAGCGGCGCCGACCACGGCCAGAACCTCGACCGCTCGGAGATCGAGGCCGCGATCCGGGGGGCGGGTCGCACTCCCAGGGAGCGCGACACCCTCTACCGGTCGATCACGGCGCGGCCACGCGACCTGGCGCCGGCCGCCGCCGCCATCTCCGCAACGGCCGGCTGAGGCCCACGCCCAGCGCGATTCCCGGCACCAGGCAGACCGCCTCGATCGCCCTGGTCAACAGCTCGTTGGACCCCTGGGCGGGAATCAGCACCAGGGCCAGAACCACCGGGAACACGTACCAGCGCCAGGAGTAACGGCTGGCCTGAATGCGCGGCCCGTAGAAGCAGCCGAAGGTGATTGCCAAGACCACGCAGATCACGCTCAGGATCAGGTAGCCGGAAAGGAACTGGAGCCAGGCTGGCTGGTCCAGCCCCACGGTTAGCCGGACGTAGAGGGCTGGCAGGTAGTCGGTGGCGTAGAAGGTCGCCAGGATCCAGGCCATGATGTGCAGGCAGAAGGTGGAGAGCTGGACGCTACGGTGTAGCCGCTCGGCCTTGGCTCGCTCCTCCTCTCTGGTGACCGGAACACGCGACTGGCGAGGACTCACACCGTCAAGTGTCCTCTCTGGGAATGCCCCGAGGGGCGGACTAGAATCGAAGAGCGTGAGACCTCCTCTTCCGCGATCGGCGGGCAGCCCTCCAAAATGATTTGAAACGCGCCCCCAGGGAGTGGACGCTGCCGGGGCCTGAAGGGGACCAGAGCGGGACCGCTTTCGAGCGGGTGACCCGGTCGAGGGGCAGCACCGCCGCGCAGGCGCGGGCCGCCGCCCAGGCCCTGGGCGAGGAGTTCGATCCCCTCTTGCTCTCGGACATGGACCGGGCGGTGGAGCTGGTCCGGTCTGCCCTCGAAGCCGACCAGTTGATCGCCATCTACGGGGACTACGACGCCGACGGCGTCACCGCCTGCGCGCTGTTGGTCCGGGCCCTGCGGGCGGCCGGGCACCAGCCGCTCGCCTACATTCCCCAGCGGGAGAGCGAGGGCTACGGACTCAACTCCGAGGCGCTGGTGGAGTTGCGCCGACAGGGGGCGTCGCTGGTCATCACCGTGGACTGCGGCACCACCGCTGTGGAGGTAGCCAGAGATCGCCCGGAGGGGCTCAAGCTGATCATCACCGACCACCATCTTCCCCACGCCGGGGCGGGCACAGGGAGCGTCGAACTGGCGCCTGCCGACGCTCTGGTCAATCCCCAGCGGCCTGACGACCGGTACCCCTTCAAGGGACTGGCGGGGGTGGGAGTCGCCTACAAGCTGGTCCGGGCGCTGGAGGCGGCCCAGCTCATTCCCGAGGGAACGGCGGAGACTCAGCTGCCCCTGGTGGCGCTGGGCACCGTGGCCGACATGATGCCCCTCCAGGACGAGAATCGCTGGCTGGTACAGCAGGGCCTTCGGCTCTGGTCCGAGCAGGCTCCCCAGGGCCTGGCTCAACTGGCCAAGATCGCGGGGGTCGATGGCTCGCCGACCAGCGCCAACCTGGCCTTCGGCCTGGCCCCCAGGATCAACGCCGCTGGCCGGATGGATGACCCCTGGCTGGCCCTGCGCTGCTGCCTCGCCGATGAACTGGAGGAGGCCAAGGAGGCGGCGACCAGGCTGGAGTCGCTCAACCAGACCCGCCGCTCCTCGTTGGCGCTGGCCCTGACCCTAGCCCGAGCTGCGGTCGAGGAGATGCCCGACGAGCTGCCGGTGATCGCGTTGGGGTCGACTGAGATCGGCCCGGGGGTGGTTGGGTTGGTGGCTGGACGGCTGGCCGAGGAGTACGGTCGCCCGGCCTTCGTCTACAGCAAGACCGGTGCGAAGTGGCGGGGCTCCGCCAGGGGGGTGCCCGGTCTGAACGTGGTGGAGGCGCTCCGGCACTGCTCGGGCCACCTCCTCAGCTACGGCGGACACCTGGCCGCCGGCGGCTTCAGCCTGGCCCCCCGAGAAGAGACCGCCGCTGAGTTCGAAGGGAAGTTGGCCGAGGCGGTCTTGGAGCAGTTGGGCGACCGCCAGCCGCTCAGGTCCTTTCGGGTCGACGTCGAGGTGGGGCTGCGGGAGTGCGGGCTGGGACTCGCCGAGGAACTGCTCCTGCTCCAGCCCTGCGGGACCGGCAACCCTGCGGTCCTGCTCTGCGCCAGCGACCTGACCGTGGTCCGTACCGAGCCTCTGGGCAAGAGCGGCCTTCATCTCAAGGTGATCCTCTCCGATGCCACCGGGAGTGCCGAGGCGATCAGCTTCAGCCGCCCCGATCTTCAGGCCCACCTTCCGGCTGGGCGCCAGGTCGACGTCCTGTTCGAACTGGAGGTGGACTGCTGGCGAGGACGCCGGAAGCCTCGGCTGCTGCTGCGAGACATGCGGCCGGCTCGTCACTGAACTCAGGGGGGCTTTGCCTGCCGGTGGGTTCTGATTATTGTTGGGTGGTGGGGCCGCAGGGCTCCAGGGAATCGAGATTACGGAGGGAAGCCTGATGGCGGGTCGGATGGTCGAATTCCCCAGTAACGGCACTACGGCCACCGGGTACCTGAGCGTCCCGGCGGGGGGGCCTGGCCCGGGCCTGGTCGTGATCCAGGAGTGGTGGGGGCTCAACGACCAGATCAAGCGCACCGCGGACCGGCTGGCCGAGGCCGGATTCGCTGCTCTGGTCCCCGATCTCTATCACGGCCGGGTGGTCGGGTTCCACGAGCCTGATGAAGCAGGCAAGGCGATGATGGCGCTGGACGAGGGCCGGGCCGCCCAGGAGCTGCGCGGAGCGGTGGACTACCTGCTCAGCTCGGGCGAGGCCAAAGGTGAGTACGTGGGCACTGTCGGCTACTGCATGGGAGGAGCTCTGGCGATTACCCTGGCGGCCAGCCACGATAAGGTCAGGGCTGTGGTCTGCTTCTACGGGGTACCCGGCCCTGATACCGATCTCAGCAAGATCGCTGGCGCCGTGCTTGGGCACTTCGGTGACCACGACGAGCACGCCTCCCCGGAAGCGGTCCGCAAGTTGACCGAGGGGCTGGAGGCCGCCCAGGTCACCCATACCTTCCATACCTATCCGGGAGGTCATCACGCATTCGCCAATGAGGATCGCCCCGAGGTCTACAACCCAGAGGCAGACAAGCTGTCATGGCAGCGTTCACTGGAGTTCCTGCGCCAGAATCTTCGGCCGTGAAGCTGGACGCTCCAACTTGCTGGAGCGTCCGCTGACTCCGTGAAGACTCCACGGCAGCCCAACGGCGCCCTGCTGGGGGTCTGCGCTGCGGGCCTGACCCTGGGGGCCACCCTCCTGGTCAGGGCCATCACGGGTCTGCCGTCCTTGAGCGAGGTGATCGGGAACGGACTGGCACTGCTGATGCCAGGAAGCGTCTTCGGCACCCTGATCGACACCCTCCAGGAGAGAGGCCGTCCACTGCTCCTGCTGGGCACTTCGGTACTGATCTTGCTGGTGGGGGCAGCCCTGGGCCGCTGGCTGGCCGGCTGGAGCTGG
>JBARIA010000102.1:0-11002 GCA_049799515.1 Candidatus Dormiibacterota bacterium
GGCCCGCGCCGGTTACCCGCCGGGAGGCGCCCAACCGGGGCCGCTGCCTGGTACCGTTCTCCTGCGGCAGCCGGGGGGCGGACGGTTGAGGCAGGCGGCGAGGCCGGTTCCGACGGCCCCCTGCCCACAGCTAGCAAGGAGCATTTGAGTTGAAGGTCATTCTGACCAAGGATGTGGCCGGGACCGGGCGCGCCGGTGACGTCCGCGAGGTGGCCGACGGCTATGCCCGCAACTTCCTCCTGCCCCGTCGCTTGGCCCAGCCCGCCCGGGCCACCGCCGAAGCCCAGATCCGGGCCCAGCGAGAGCGCCAGCGCCACCGGGTGGAGGCGGAGCTGACCGAGGCCAGAGCGACCGCCACCAAGCTTGAGTCGACCGTGGTCGAGATCACCGCCCGGGCCGGAGAGACCGGAAAGCTGTACGGGGCGGTGGTCAACATCGATGTGGCTGAGGCGATCGAGACCCAGCTGGGGGTGGTCCTTGACCGGCGGAAGATCGAGTTCGAGCCCGCCCACGAGGTGGGAGAACACCAGGCCGTGGCCAAACTCCACTCTGAGGTCGAGGCCCGGATCAAAATCCGGGTCACCGCGGCGTGAGCGCCCGGCCGGAGCTCCGGCCGGCCACCCAGCTTCGGCTACCTCCCCACAACGTTGACGCCGAGCGCTCAGTCCTGGGCGCGCTGCTCTTGGACAAGGACCAGATCGGTGTGGTGGTCGGCAAGCTGGAGGCCGACGACTTCTATCTAGCCGCCCACGCCGACGTCTTCCGAGCCATGCTCCACCTCTTCGCCCAAGGCACCCCGATCGACACCCTCACCCTGGCCGACGAGCTGGAGCGCCAGGGGTCATTGGGGAGGGTCGGAGGGCTGGATGTGCTCACCTCACTGGCCGCTTCGGTCCCGACCGCGGCCAATGTCGAGTACTACGCCAGGATCGTCACCGACCACTCTCTCAAGCGGCGGCTGATCTCGGCCGGGGGCAGGCTGGCCGACCTGGGCTTCGACGAGGCCCTGGAGGCCCAGCCGGCGATCGAGGAGGCCGAGCGGACAGTCTTCCAGGTCGCCGACCGGGGTCGGGTCAAGAGCGACTTCGAGTCGATCGCCGAGCGGCTTCCCCAGACCTGGGAGACCCTGCAGCACGCCTACAACCAGCGGGCCAAGCGATCAGTGACCGGGGTGGCCAGCGGCTTCGGCAAGCTGGATGCGGTCACCTCGGGCTTCCAGCGGTCGGAGCTGATCGTGGTGGCCGCCCGTCCCGGGGTGGGCAAGACCTCCTTCGCCCTCAACGTGGCCCGACACGCGGCGGTCCAGCGCCACCACGGGGTCGCCCTCTTCAGCCTGGAGATGTCCCGGGACGCTCTGGTCCAGCGAATGCTCTGCAGTGAGGCCGGGGTGGACTCCTACCGGCTGCGGACCGGCCAGCTGGCCGATGACACCTGGCAGAAGATCGCCACCGCCATGGACACCCTGAGCCGGGCCTCGATCTACATCGACGACACCCCGGCACTTTCGGTGATCGAGATGCGAGCCAAGGCCAGGCGGCTGAGGGCCGCCAACCAGGTCGACCTCTTCATCGTCGACTACCTCCAGCTGATGCGCGCCACCACCCGCTCCGACTCCAGAGCTCAGGAGGTGTCGGAGATCTCCGCCGGGCTGAAGAGCCTGGCCCGGGAGCTGGACGTGCCGGTGATCGCGGTCTCCCAGCTCAACCGGGAGTCGGAGCGTCGCACCGACCGTCGGCCCCAGCTCAGCGACCTGCGGGACTCCGGCAGCATCGAGCAGGACTCCGACATCGTCATGTTCCTCTACCGCCCGGGGATGCACGAGGAGGGCAAGGACCCGGCGATGACCGAGCTGGACATCGCCAAGAACCGCAACGGCCCGGTGGATCGGATCAACCTCTTCTTCAACGCCGGCCAGACCGCCTTCCACGACATTGACCGGATTCACCAGGACCCTCAGGGTGAGTGAGCCCAGCCGGTGAGCGTGGTCATCTGCCTGGGCGGCCAGTGGGGCGACGAGGGCAAAGGCAAGATCGTCGACCTGCTGGCGGAGTCAGCCCAGATGGTGATCCGCAGCCAGGGCGGCAACAACGCGGGCCACACCGTGGTGGTCGACGGCCACACCTTCAAGTTCAACCTGATTCCGGCCGGGATCCTCCACCAGAAGACCGTTTGCATCATCGGCAACGGGGTGGTGCTCGATCCCAAGGTGCTGCTCCAGGAGCTGGAGGATCTGGAGTCTCAGGGGGCCAACCTGGACAACCTGGTGATCAGCGAGCGGGCTCACATGATCATGCCCTACCACCCGGTTCTCGACCGCATGGAGGAAGGTGCTCGGGGGGACGACCGGCTCGGCACCACCTACCGGGGGGTGGGCCCGGCCTACAGTGACAAGGTGCGCCGGATCGGATTCCGGGTGGGCGACCTCCAGAAGCTCCGCTTCCTGGAGAAGAAGCTGAACTTCGTCCTCCCGCTCAAAAACGAAGCCCTGGTCCGGCTCTACTCCGCCCCACCCTTCACCGTCGAAGCCATCCTGGCCGAGTACACCGACTACGCCCAGCGGCTGGACCGTTTCATCCGCGACCCCTACCCGCTCATCCAGGGGGCGGTGGCCAAAGGTGAGCGGGTGATCCTGGAGGGCGCCCAGGGGACCATGCTGGACCTAGACCTGGGCACCTATCCCTACGTCACCAGTTCCTACCCTTCGGCGGGCGGCGCCCTGGCCGGGGCGGGGATCGGACCCCGGCACGTGGGTCGGACCATTGGGGTCTTCAAGGCCTACACCACCAGGGTGGGCTACGGGCCTTTCCCGACCGAACTGGAGGGCGAGCTCGGCGAATACCTGAGGGAGCGCGGTGCCGAGTACGGCACCACGACCGGGCGGGCCCGCCGGGTAGGTTGGTTCGACGCCTGCGTCGCCCGCTACGCGGTCGGGGTCAACGGCATCGATTCCATCGCCCTTACCAAGCTCGATGTCCTCGACGAGCTCGAGGTCATCCGCATCTGCACCGGCTACCGCAGCAAAGGGGAGCCACGAGACCATCCCATGGCCAACATCTCCCATCTCAAGCACCTGGAGCCGGAGTACCAGGAGCTGCCCGGTTGGCAGAGCAGCACCAGAGAGGCCCGCCAACTGAGCGACCTACCGGAGCCGGCCCGGGTCTACGTCGACCGCATTGCCGAGCTGGCCGGCGCCCAGGTGGACTGGGTCTCGGTCGGAGCCGGCCGCGACCAGACCATCGAGCCTTCGGATTGGTAGCTCAGCGTCGGCTCCCGCCCTGGCGTCGGGGGGCCGCTCTCGGGGCGATCGTTCTGGCCGTGTTCATGGGAGTGGCGGCGCCTCTGGCCGGGGCCGCCGCCAGCACCGCTCCCTGGACCGCGCTCCAGCCGATTCCGACCGCCGCCAGCCAGCACGCCACCATCTGGAAGGTGGTCGGCAATCCGAACACTCCCCAGGACCTGGCCGCGGCTACCAGCCAGGGCGTCTGGCTCAGCTCCAACGACGGTCAGAGCTGGTCGGCTACCTCGGTCACCCAGTTCACCTGGACGGTGGCCTACGGCAGCTCCGGAGATGTGCTCTACGCCGGTACCAACAAGAAGGGGATTTACCGCAGCACCAATGGCGGTCACAGTTGGAAGCAGGCGAATACTGGTCTGCGCACCCTCGACATCCGGGCCATTGCCACTGGGCCCACCGCCATCGTGCTCGGCACTCAAGCCGGGGTCTACGTCAGCGGCGACGGCCTGGCCTGGGAGCGGGCAGGGATGAGCTCGCTGAGCATCTCAGCGGTGGCGATCATCGCGGACTCCCCCCTCGGGGTGGTGGCCGGTTCGGACCAGGTCGCTCAGCAGGACAACCTGTTCGTTTCGCTGGCGGTGGGGACCGATTCTGGTTGGCAGGCGCTTCCCGGGGGTGATCCCGGCGGGTCCCCGGTCTTCTCGGTGGCGGCCGGCCCGGTGGTCAAGGGCGGCACCATCCCGCCCCTGCTGGTGGGCAGCCTCAAGGGGCTCTACGCCAGCGCTGACGGGGGAAGCACCTGGCAGGCCCAGACCTTGGCCGGGGGGGTCTTGTGGTCGGTCAACACCATCGCCTTCGACCCCAACAACCCGTCCGTCATCTACGTCGGCGGGGACAACGGCGGCAGCACCGGCGGCGGGCTTCAGCGCACCGTCGACGGAGGGGGTACCTGGGCCGCCTTCCAGCAGGGGTTGCCCAGCCCCGAGGTGACCGGGCTCTCGGCCCTCTCCACCACTCCGCTCACGGTCCTGGCCTCGGTTTGGAACCCGCTCACCCGGGAGGGGGGAACAGCCAGAGCCCTCGACTCGACCGCCCCCGGGCCGGTTGCTCTCCGCTCCAGCACCGGAACCCCGATCTCGGTCGCGGTCTCGCCTAGCCCGAGTCCCAGCGCCACGCCGCACCACCATCGCCAGAAGCCGGCCAAGGGATCTTCGATCTCGGTTGGGGTTTTGGTGGCGGTGATCGTGGTTCTGATCCTGGTGGCGATCTCCCTGGCCGTCTACCTGCGACGGCGGCGCAAGCGCCTCGACGCGGAGGCCCCACCGTGACCGACCCACTTCGCGGCGACACCCCGGAGGAGCGGCTGGCCCAGCTGGGGCTGGAACTGCCCCCACCGCCTGTCCCCATCGCCAGCTACGTTCCCTTCACCTATGCCGGCGAGCTGATCGTGACCTCGGGTGTCCTGCCGATGCGGGACGGCAGGGTGATCCAGGGTCGGCTGGGAGCGGACCTCAGCGTGGAGGCCGGCGCCGAGGCGGCCCGCGTCGCCGCCCTCTCCTTGTTGGCCCTGCTGGCGGCATCGGTCGGGAAGCTGGAGCGGATCACCGGCTTGCTGCTGCTGACCGGGTACGTCCGCTCGGCGCCGGACTTCGCCCGCCAATCCGATGTGATCGACGGGGCTTCCCACCTGCTGCTCCAGGTTCTGGCCGAGCACGGTCATCACGCCCGGGTCGCAGTCGGGGTGGCCGAACTGCCTCGAGAGGCCTGCCTGGAGCTGCAGCTCACCGCCAGGCGCTGAGCCCAGGTCCCGAAGGTGAGGCCGGGAGACTGGCGGCTACCGGTAATATTGGCCGCCCGTGTCTCAAGCCGCACCCGCGAGCGGCGAGCCCGCGATCGACGTGGTCGATCTACGACGGACTTACCGCACCACCACCGGTACCTTGCGCCGCCGTCGCCTCGAGATCGAGGCGGTGCGGGGCGTGTCGCTGCGGGTCGAACCCGGCGAGCTCTTCGGGTTGCTAGGCCCCAACGGGGCCGGCAAGACCACCACCATCCGGGTCCTCTGCACCCTCCTCCTGCCGACTTCGGGCCGGGTGAGCGTGCTGGGGCTGGACGTGGTCGCCCATCCCCGGGAGGTGCGCCGCCAGATCGGCTACGTATTCGGCGGTGACCGGGGCCTCTACGACCGGCTGAGCGCCCTCGACAACCTCCGCTACTTCGCCGACCTCTACGCCCTCGAGCCCCGCCTCCAGCGGCGTCGGATCGAGGAGGTTCTGGAGCTGGTGGGGTTGCAGGGGAGGGGCAAGGAGCGGGTCGAGGGGTTCTCTCGGGGGATGCGCCAGCGGCTGCACCTGGCCCGGGGTCTGCTCCACGACCCGCCAGTGCTCTTCTTCGACGAGCCGACGATCGGGGTGGACCCGGTGGGGGCCAGGGAGGTGCGTCAGCTGGTCGCGGAGCTGGCCAGGGCGGGCAAGACCATCCTGCTCACCACCCACTACATGTTCGAGGCCGACAGCCTCTGCGACCGGATCGCGGTGATCTCCAACGGGCAGATCGTCGCCGAGGGCACTCCCGAGCAGCTCAAGGCGGGGGTCACCGCCCGCACCATCGTCGAGATCGAGGCGTACGGGGTCGCCGAGCAGACGGTTCAACGAATCCGGGAGTTGCCGGAGGTGGAGGCGGTGACGACCGAGAACCGGGAGCACGCCCAGCTGCTCACGGTCCAGGCTCGGGAGGGCAGCCAGCTGACTGGGCGCCTGCTCCAGCTCCTGGAGGGAGTCCGGGTGGAGCGGATCGCAGCCAGGGAGCCCACCCTGGAGGACGCCTACGTGGCCCTGGTGACCGCCCCGTGAGCGCGGTGCAGCTGAACCGCCGCCTGTACCGCTCCGGGCCGGCTCCGCTCCACTGGCCCCGGCTGGTCTGCTCAGGGTGGTGGTACCAGCTCAAGATGCAGGCTCAGTCGGGTTTCGTGGTCATGGTCGCCGTGGTTCAGCCGCTGATCTTTGCCAGCATCGCCATGGCTGACCAGCAGGCCGGCAACCGCACCCTGCCTCTCCTCTACTACGCTCTGGGGGCGGGAATCATGGGGATCTGGTCGACAGTGGTCTTCGGGTGTGGCGGCGCCCTCTCCTGGCAGCGCCACCAGGGGATGCTCGAGCCCTTGGTGATGGCTCCGGCGCCCCTGGTCCTGGTCCTCTTGGGGATCACCCTGGGGACCGCCACCGTGGGGCTCTACTCGATGGGCGCGACCTTGCTCTGGGGCTGGCTGGTGTTCGGGGCCCACATTCACCTTGTTGATCCGCTGGTCTTCGTGATTGCCGCGGTGGTGATGGTGCTGGCGCTGGCGCTGCTCGGCCTGGTGATGGGGGCGAGCTTTGTCCTTTACCGAAATGCCAACGCCTTGTCCAATGCCCTGGAGTACCCGGTCTGGCTGATCTGCGGTCTGGTGGTGCCTCTCTCGTTGCTGCCGGGCTGGACCCATTACCTGGCCTACGTCCTGGCTCCCACCTGGGGGATCGAGGCGATGCGGACAGCAGCGTTGGGGGGAAATCCCTTGGTGCCCTTGCTCTGGTGTGTTGTTGCCTCACTGGCCTACCTGGGGCTGGGGGTGGTGCTGGTGAGCAACGTCGAGCGGCTGGCCCGCGCCCACGCCACCCTGACCTTCCAATGAGCACGACCACGCTGCAGCGCAGCGGTCGTACCGGCAACTTTTGGCGGGTTTTCTTCATCGGCGGCGTGATCTCCTACCGGGCCCTCTTCTACTGGATCACCCCCTGGCAGTACATCCCCACCATGCTGGCGGCGCCTCTCTTCCAGATCCTCTTCTTCGTCTACCTGGGACGGGCCACCGGGGTGGGCACTACCACCTTCTTTGTGGTCGGCAACTCGATCCAGATCTGCAGCATGTCGGGGATCTACGGGATGACCATGGCGTTGGCCAACGAGCGTCAATTTCAGACCCTGAGCCCGATCCTGGCCACCCCTGCCAACCGGATCGCACTCTTTCTCGGCCGAGGGCTGCCGGTGCTGGTGTCCGGGCTCCAGACCACCGCGTTCGGGTTTTTGGTCTCGGCCCTGATCCTCAACTTCCGACCCAGCCCGAGCGCGCTGCCGATGCTGGCTTTGACGGTGCTGATCACCACCGCTTCCTGCACCGGATTCGGGATGGCGCTGGGTTCGATCGGGCTGCGGGCGAGGGACATCTGGCTCACCGCCAACATCGCCTACTTCGCGATGCTGCTGCTCTGTGGGGTGGAGGTGCCGCTACGCCAGCTGCCCGGAGCGCTCCAGGTGGTGGCCCACCTGCTTCCTCTGACCCACGGAATCGCGGCCGGCCGGCTGCTCGCCACCGGCCACCATCTGGGGGCAGCCTGGCCCTACATCTGGGAGGAGCTTCTGGTGGGGCTGGCCTGGGCGACGATCGCCTTCCTGCTCTTCGCCTATTTCGAGCGGCAGGGTCGCCGAACCGGCAGCTTCGATCGGCTGTGAGCGACCAGAAGCCCGGATCGCGAATTGCCCGGCTGGACCTTCGCGGGGTCGCCTGCCCGCTGACCTTTGTCCGCACCAGGCTGGCGCTCAACCGACTCTCGCCCGGCGAGCCGCTGGAGGTGCTGCTGGATCAGGGTGAGCCGGCGGAATCGGTCCCGCGCAGCTGCACTGAGGACGGTGAATTGGTGCTGGAGCTGGGACCGTGGAGCGAGCCCGGGGTGGTTCGACTGCTGGTGGCCAGGGGAGAGACCGCCGCCTGATGGCCGGATGACCGGTGCTTTTTTTCACAGGGAATAGCTAGTCCTGTCCCAGTTTTGGAGCGAACGTCCCAAATTTGGAGCGCCTGTGTTAACATCTGGACCGTGGACCTGTCCCATCCGTACGAAGTTCTCTTGCCCCGGATCGAAGGTAGGATCGCAGAGGTCGTGGCGGGAACTACCCGCCCACTAAGCGGCCGGGAAGTGGCCCGCCTTGCGGCAACTCCCCGCTCCGGGACATGGCGAACCCTAACCCGCCTGGTTGACCACGGGATTGTGCTTCGACAAGAAGCCGGCGGCGGGACTCTTCTCTACACGTTGAACCGGTACCACGTGGCTGCCGAGGCCGTGCTGTTGCTCAGTGATTTACAGGGCCGACTTTTTGAGCGGATGCGAGCCTCGCTGCTAGCGTGGAATCCTCGTCCGGTCCACGTCTCTGTCTTCGGATCAGCTGCGCGACGGGATGGAGACACGTCTAGTGACATAGACCTCTTTGTAGTGCGTCCCAGTGGGGTCGCCGAAAGCCACAAGCAATGGAGGAGTCAGATCGACACCCTCGCAAATGATGTCGTGGGATGGTCTGGCAACCATCTCGGGGTGGTTGATGTCTCGCTCGCCGCCACTCGCCGACTTGGGCGAGAGCGCCCCCCGATTGTGGCGGAGCTCGAAACAGATGCGATCACCTTGGTGGGGCAACCAGTTCGCGAGATTTTGTCCATGAGTCGCTGACTATGCCGAGCAGTAGGGGTCGTACCCAACCGTGCGACACGCGTCAGGCACAGGCGAAGTTACATCAAGCTCAGAGGTTTGCCGAAGCCGCGGCGCTGATCGCAGACGAGGGGGACATTGACTTTCTCAGTGCGGCGGCAGCTCTCGCGGTGTTGGCGGGAATTGCTGCGTCAGATGCAGCTTGCTGTCAAGCGCTCAGGCGGCGATCCCGCGGGGAGAGTCATCATGACGCCGAGGCGTTGCTGGAGATGATCACTCCTGGAGGAAAGGATGCCGCCAATACTCTTCGCCGGCTAATTGGCCTCAAAGACGAGGCCCACTACGGGTTTTACGGTGTGGGCAAGCGGGATCTCAAGCGAGCGAGGGCCAGGCCTCGAAATTGATCGCATTCGCTGGGGAAGTCCTCGGTCGGTAGATTTCGATTCAAACGGCTCATCAGGTCGACCGCTTAGCTGGATTTCACCCGGCGCATGCAGCCACACGCTGGTGATGAATTGCAGGCCTCGCTCGGAGCGGCGGGAGTGACGTGTTTCGCGGCGCTCTCCTCGGTACGCTTCTGGTCCATTTGAAAAATGGGAGTCGGTAACTGAGCACCCAGATCGCCCTGCTGCGAGCGGTAAACGTTGGCGGCCACACCCCGGTTGCCATGGCTGAGCTACGCCAGATGCTCGACGACATGGGCATGCACAACCCCCGGACCCTGCTCCAGACGGGCAACCTGGTGTTTCAGAGTCCTTCCTCAAGCGAGTCGGAGCTCGAGGCGCTACTCGAAACTGAGACCGAACGACGTCTCGGTTTGCGAACCGACTTCCTGGTTCGGAGTGCCAGCGAGTGGTCCTCGGTAGTCGCCCAGAACCCTTATCCGAAAGCGGCCGAGTCGGACCCCAGCCATCTGGTCGTGGTCTTCCTCAAGTCTGAGCCCGACCAGGAGTCGGTACGAGCTCTGGATGCAGCCCCAGGACCGGAGCGGACCAGCGCATGGGGTCGCCATCTCTTCGCCACCTACCCCGAGGGCATCGGTCGCTCGAAGTTGACCATCTCCCTGATCGAGCGCAAGTTGGGAACTCGGGGTACTGCCCGTAACTGGAATACCGTGCTCAAGCTGGCGGCTCTGGCCAAGAGCTGAAGCCGGAGAAGGCGGTTCAGGTGGCCGGCGGACCGGGGACCCAGCCCCCGGCTTTGGTCGGGCGCAGCAGCACGGTGAATCGGGCTCCCTGGCCCGGCTCGGACTCCACCGCAACCTGGCCATCCTGGGCCTCAGCCAGGGCCTGGACGATCGCCAGCCCCAGACCGCTGCCGCCGTCCTGGCGGGACCGGGAGCCACCGGCCCGGAAGAAACGTTCGAAGACATGGGGTAGATCCTCGGGAGCGATCCCCGGCCCCTGGTCGGCGCACTGAAGCCCGACCAGACCACCTTCCTGGACTGTCCGCCATACGATCTCCCGCCCTTGGCCGTGGCGTTCGGCGTTGTCCTGGAGGTTGCCGGCAATGGTGGCCAGCGCCTGGGGATCGGCCAGCGCCACCAGCCCCGACTGCAGTTCCAGCTTGACCCCGGTTCCCGGGCTGCGGGACTCGAGGAAGCGTTCCAGGAACGGGGCCAGCTCCACCGGTTTGAGTTCAACTGAGCGTTCGGCGTCGGCTCGTGCCAGGGTGAGCAGGTCCATCACCAGGGCCCGCATCCGCTCCGCCTCCTGGGACATCACCGGCAGCGCCGCCCGGACCACCTCGGGACTGGCCCCGGCTCCCCGCTGGAGGACGTCGAGATAGCCCTTGATGGCGGTCAGCGGAGTGCGCAACTCGTGGGAGGCGTCCCCGATGAACTGGCGCATCCGGCGCTCGGCAGCCTCGCGCTCCTTGACCGTCCGCTCCACGTTCTCCGCCATATCGTCGAAGACCCGAGCCATCTCACCCACCTCGTCGCGCCGCGGCCTGAGCCCACTGCGCCGGGAGAGGTCGCCCCTGCCCAGGGCGTGGGCCGCCTCAGTGAGCCTGCTGAGTGGCCCCAGGCCGCGGGCGGTGAGCAGCAGTCCGATCAGCAGCGCCACCAGTAGCACGGCGGCGCTGCCCACCGTCACCACCTCCGCGGCCGAGCTCAGCTCGCTCTGAATCGGCCCGGATGGCTCGGCCAGCTCGATCGCGCCCAGACGGTTGCCCAGCCGCCCGGTGAGTGGCAGGAGCATCACCAGGCGGCTCGAACTGCCGTTCCCCAGGAGGGTGGGGCCGATCACGGTGTCGTACTGGGCTGCGGCCAGGAGATCGCTCTGGGATTGACCCGGGACGCTGACCCCTGTAC
>JBARIA010000103.1:0-8817 GCA_049799515.1 Candidatus Dormiibacterota bacterium
CCGCTGCCCACGAAGTTGCCGTCGCAGCCCAGCTGCATCATCAGGGCAGCGTCGGCCGGAGTCGCCAGGCCGCCGGCCGAGAAGTTGACCACCGGCAGCCGTCCCAGTTCGGCCGTCTCGCGCACCAACTCCAGTGACGCGCCCAGCTCCTTGGCGGCGGTGGGCAGCTCGTCCGGACGCAGCGAGTGCAGCCGGCGAATGCCCTTGCTGACCGCGCGCATGTGGCGGACCGCCTCCACCACGTCCCCGGTCCCCGCCTCACCCTTGGTGCGGATCATGGCCGCCCCCTCGGAGATCCGCCGGAGCGCCTCGCCTAGGTCTCTGGCCCCACAGACGAAGGGCACTTTGAACTGCCACTTATCAACGTGATGCTCCTCGTCGGCGGGGGTGAGGACCTCTGACTCGTCGATGTAGTCCACTCCCAGCGCCTCCAGGATCTGGGCTTCCACGAAGTGACCGATGCGGCACTTGGCCATGACCGGAATCGAGACCGAGGCCATGATCGACTTGATCAATTGGGGGTCACTCATGCGGGCCACCCCGCCTTGGGCTCGGATGTCGGCGGGGACCCGCTCCAATGCCATGACCGCTACCGCGCCCGCCTCCTGGGCGATGGCGGCGTGTTCGGGGGTGACCACATCCATGATCACTCCACCCTTCAACATCTCCGCCAAACCGCGCTTCACCCGGGCGGTACCGGTCTGAATGTGTCCGTTCTGGCTCATTTTTTCCCCGCGTGAAAAGGGCCCGGAATCGCTCTCGGCGATCCTCAGCTCAACTCGATTCTAGCTCCCGCTGGCTCCGAGTCCCCGTCAACGGCGTACCGCAATGGGGAGTGTAGAAAGCGCCAGGTCGTCATTCGTCGTATACAAAGACGGGGTTCCGTGGCCCCCATTCGCAGGAGAGGAGTCGAGATGAAGTACATGCTGATGTTCGTCGAGGAATCGAGTCCCACCGAGGCCGAGCTGGCCGAGGTGATGCCGAAGGTTGAAGCCTGGTGGGGGAAGTACAGCCAGTCGGGGGCGATCGTTGGCGGCGAGCGGCTGCGACCTGCGGCTCAGGGCACCACCGTACGGCTCGGGGGAGCGGCGCCGACCGTGCTGGATGGACCGTTCGCCGAGACCAAGGAGACGATCGGGGGCTTTGCCATCGTCGAGGTCCCCGACCTGGATGCTGCCCTGGACATGGCCAAGAGCTGGCCCGGCAGTCCCACCCTGGAGATCAGGCCGGTCTGGGAGGACTGAGGCCTGCCGTGAGTACTCCGATCGAAGCGCTGGTCGGTCAGGTTTTCCGTGAGGAGGCTGGTCGCGTGACCGCCTCGCTCACCCGGCGCTACGGCGATTTCGAGCTGGCCGAGGACTCTACCCAGGAGGCCTTTGTCGAGGCGCTGCGGGTCTGGCCCGATCGGGGAGTCCCATCTCGGCCAGGTGCCTGGCTGCAGCGGGTGGCGGAGCGGCGGGTGCTGGACCGGCTGCGCCGGGTCCAGCGCTTCGCTGTCAAGGTGAGCGGGCTGTCGTCACCTCCCGCCGAGGAGGGTGACGACCGGCTCCGGCTGATGTTTGCCTGCTGCCATCCCGCGCTCTCCAGGGAAGCGCAGGTGGCCCTCACCCTGCGTGCGGTCGCAGGCCTCTCCACCGCCCAGATCGCCCGCGCCTTCCTGGTCTCGGAGACGACCGTGGCCCAGAGGATCACCCGGGCCAAGCGCAAGATCGTCAACGCTGGCATCCCCTTTCGCATGCCGGCACCCGCCGACCTGGAGGAACGTCTGGCCGAGGTGCTGGCTGTCCTGTATCTCATGTTCAACGAGGGTTACCTGGCCAGCCGCTGGGAGGTATCCCACGACCGGTCGCTGGCGGAGGACGCCACCTGGCTGGCCGGATTGACCGCCCAGGTGCTGCCGACGCAGGCGGAGGTGCTGGGGCTGCTCGCGCTCTTCACGCTTCAGCTGGCGCGGGTGGAGGGCCGATTCGCTCCGGATGGGTCGCTGGTCCTGCTGGCGGACCAGGACCGCTCGCGGTGGGATCAGGACGCGATCCGAGAGGCCACCGAGTTGCTGGACCGGGCGGCGGCGCTCGAGCGACCGGGCCCCTATCAACTGCAGGCTGCCATCGCCTCCTGCCACGCCCTGGCGGAGAGCTGGTCGACTACCGATTGGCCGATGCTGGTGCGGCTCTACGACCGTCTCCTGACGCTCCAGCCGTCGCCCGTGGTCCGGCTCAACCGCGCCGTCGCGCTCTGGCATGTGGCCGGGGCGGACGTCGCGCTGCGGGAGGCCGATGCACTGCTACCGGAGCTCGGACGCTACCACCTACTGCACGGCACCCGCGCCGAACTTTTGATGGAATTGGGCCGCGAAGATGAGGCTCGGGCCGCCTGGGACCAAGCGCTGGCGCTGACCTTGAATCCCGCTGAACGTCGCCACCTCAGAGCCCGTGCCGGACTGGTCGGCGCCTAACCCGCGCCTGAGCTCAGAACTCGCGGTGCAGTGCGGGGCGCTGCGTTAGGCTGCAGGTGAGCCGCCATGGCGCAGTGGTAGCGCAGGGGCCTTTTAAGCCCAGGGTCGCAGGTTCGAATCCTGCTGGCGGCACCCTGTGCCGATCTTGGATAGCCGAGGGATTTCGCCACAGCAGGGCACTCGGACCAGTGGCTTCTGACGCGACCGGGCGGCCGCAGTCAAGAGGGGGACTCGTGCTCCAGAAGGTCAGCGAACTGTCTGAGTGTGAGGAGAGGGATTCTGGCGTAGTTGCGGCCTACCGCCAGCAGGCCACGGTCACCAGTGACTATGGCATCGGCCCTTCCAGCCACTGCAGTTTCCAGAACGCGGTTGTCAGCTTCGTCCCTTGCTGCGGTGAGCCGCCCAACGGGCACCACGACCGAGGCGACGCGCTGGATGCGGGCCACTACCGACGACGGATCAGGGAAGGCCACCGCCAGCTTTGGATAGCGAAGGACGCGGTCCAGCTCCGCTAGGAGTGCCGGGCTGGTCAGGAGTAGAAATCGACCGGCCACGGCTTGGAGTAGGAGCTGGTTGGGGATGGAATCGGGTCGCATCAGGCCGGATACGAGCACGTTGGTGTCGAGAACGACCCACTGGGTCACATTCGGCGAGACGCGGCGATCGCGGCGTCGATGACCGATTGCTCGACCCCGGCCTCGCCTACCCGTTCACGGACCTCGACTAGGAGTGTGGCGAGCTCCGTACGTGCTTGCTGGGTGGCCACAAGCCGGAGGCGGGCGTACTCCTCGCGTCCCATCAGGACAGCCAGGGGACGACCCCGTCTGGTCAAGGAGATAGGTTCGCCGCTTGCAGCTACCTCCTCGACTAGGCGACCGAGGGTGTCCCGTGCTTCCTCGACCCCGATGAATCGCTCCACGACTAACCTCCAGGTTAACCGTAAGGATAGCAGGGAGCAGCTAGCCCTGCCAGCAGGCCGCCGATAGGAAGACCGGTGCGGGCTGGAGGGGGCCATGCACGCTCCTGTGACAGGAGTTTTGACAGCAACGGGCCCGTACTTGGGCCGCCATCGGCAAACCGAGAGCGGTCCGAGGTTGCCGATTTAATCTCGAAGTGGCCTTCTGCGGACGTCCGCCAGTGGCAGCATGGCGCGCCACGATCGAGTAGTCTCTGGACTGCCTGTCTAAGCTCGGGAAGATCCGGGGAAACAGCCGCAGCTACGATGTCAGTAGTGGTGTCGAAGTGTTGATGGGCGATGTAGTTGCCCAGTGCTCCGACTAAGCTGCCCGGGGTGCGGGTGCTGCTTTCGTCCACCACGGGTGCTGGCCACTTCAACCCCCTCGTTCCCCTGCTCGGGGCGCTGGAAAGGCGCAACGATGAGGTACTCATAGTGGTGCCGCCAGGGCTAGAGCCAACTGTGCAGGCGACCGGTCATGCCTTTCGCATTGGGGCAGACCCTCTCCAGGACGAGTTGGCGCCGCTTTGGGCACACGTCACCACGCTCCCACGCGCCGAGGCCTCCGTGGTTGTCGAGCGCGAGATCTTCGGCCGTCTGTGCACGGCAGCCATGCTGCCCGCCGTCGACGAGTCCTGTCGCGACTGGCGGCCCGACCTCGTGTTGCACGAGACCTGCGAGTACGCGTCTGTGATCGCAGCTGAGCGATACGGCGTCGCACACGCGCAGGTCGCCATCTCGGCAGCCGCGGCTGAGGCGGGCGCGCAGGAACTCGCGGCGCCCTCACTCGAAGCGTACGGCGCCACTCTCCCCGACCGGCTGCGCGCCTCGCCATACCTGACGAGATTTCCCGCTTCGATGGACCCGTCCCCCTTCCCTCACACGATGCGCTATCGCGACGCCAATCCGGGCGAGAGCGCTCCGCTACCGGACTGGTGGTCGGTACGCGACCTTCCGCTCGTCTACATCACGTTCGGAAGCGTCACTGGGGGCCTGCGCATCGCCAGCGCGAGTTACCGAGTGGCGCTCCAGGCGGTGGCGAGCCTTGAAGCGCGGGTCCTTCTCACCGTTGGTCGCGCGGTCGACCCCCGGAGACTCGGTCCGGTGCCGGCGAATGTCCACATCGAGGCTTGGGTGCCGCAGGAACGCATCCTTTCCCACACGTCCTTAGTGGTGTGTCACGGGGGGTCGGGTACCACCTTCGGGGCACTCGCGGCCGGAGTTCCGATCGTGTTCGTCCCGCTATTCGCCGACCAGCCAGCCACCGCCCGGCGCGTGACTGCTGTGGGCGCGGGGCTGGTCGTCGGGCCCAACGCCGACTCGACGAGCCTCCCAGAACAGCTCGGACCATCCGACGTGGCACCGCTGCGAGTCGCAATCGAATCCGTCTTGACCAACACCTCCTTCGCGAAGGCCGCGCGTCTGATCGGCGACGAGATGAGAGGCTTCCCGGGTATCGACGGAGTACTCGCGCCGCTGGCAAACGACACCGCGCCCGTCGAGGGTCGGCGGTGGTCCCTCGGACCGAACCAGCCAGCCTGACAGCAGCCGAGGCGTCGCGGCTGGTCTCGACTCACCTGAGACCGAGCCCTCGCTCCAGTTCACCAATGGTTTCCGCCAGACGGGTTGGCCGGGAGGCCGGGATCATGCACGCGCCCATCAAGGCAGCCACTATCAGCGAGGCTTGGGTGTCCGAACTGTGATGCCCAGGGACCGACCCGTCGGCCGCTGCCTTTCTGAGTAGCGCCCGTACCGTGGCCAGCGAGGCGTCGGTGGTCTGCTGATATAGCTCACCGATGACCGGATCCCGAGTGGAACGGAGCGCAAGTTCCCCCATGACCGCGAAAAGCTCCGGCTCCTTCCGCATCAGAGGACTGGCAGCCGCCGACAGCGCCTACCTCACGGCGCTCGCAGGCTTCATATCGATGTGCTTTTTGCTCACCCTCTACATGCAGGACGTCCTCGGATACTCCCCAATCCAGACCGGCCTGGCCTACCTCCCCCTCTGCCTCGGAGTCGTCATCGCTGCGGGGATCACCTCGCAGATTCTCGCCCGCACCGGTTCGCGTGTCATTGTCACGGCAGGCTGCCTGATCGCCGCCGGTGGACTCTTCTACCTGTCGAGGATTCCCGTGCACGGTTCCTACCTCGTCGACCTGCTCCCCGGAACGCTGGTGATGTCGGTCAGACTCGGTGCCGTTTTCGTAGCCGTCGCCTCCGCCGCCAATGCTGGCGTACCGGCCGACCAGACCGGCCTCTCCGCTGCACTCCTCAACTCCGCACAACAAGTTGGTGGCGCGCTCGGACTCGCGATCTTCTCTGCCGTCGCTACCTCGCGGACGAGCCAATTGCTAGCCGCCCATGCGGCGCCGGCAGCGGCGCTGACCGCGGGCTTCCAGCGGGCCCTGCTAGCGAGCAGCATCTTCCTTATTGGCGGCCGCCCTCATTGCGCTGCGAACCAGCAACAGCCACGGCGAGTCGCGCCAACCCGCGTCCGTCACGCCATTGCAGCGGAATCCTGACTCCACTTGAGGGAGTACCGTCCGACTAACCCGGTCCAAACCGAAGACTGTCGAAGCTCTTCCCTCTCCAGCAACTGAAGGCCCTTCTCGGGCGGGAAAGAGGCCGAGGCCCAGTACACCTCCGAGGGCTACACCAAGGTCTTGCATACCCACCGCATCCGCTCCAGTCTCAGCCGGCCCCGCAACTGCTGAGACAACGCCGTTGCAGAGAGCTTTTTCGCTACCCTCAAGTCCGATCTCATCTACCGGCAACCGTGGACCATCCGGGCTGCGGCTAGAAGCGCCAGCTTCGAATACATCTAGGGCTTCTACAATCGTCGCCGCATCCACTCCACCCTCGGAAACCTCAGCCCGGTAACCTACGAGCAGCGCCACTCACTGGTGGCGCAATCCGCTTAGCAAAAGTGTCTGTCAAAACAGGGCAAGTCCATTCATCTCCTCTCGAGGAGACCGTCCCCGATCACCTTCCCTGGCTCCTCCGCGGGCTAATGCGGCGGAGTTGCGACTCAGCCGTCACCACGAGCCTTCCCTCGTCCCCCGGATAATCTGGGAGATGCAGGCTCGGTCGCGAGAGTCCGGCTCGCCCGGGGCGAGATTCCCCCATTTCCCCGAGCAGTGGCCGTCGCTCTCCCGCTGGCCACTTCACCCTTGACCTGGCGCTCGTGAATCGCGCCGGCTCCGTCAGCGACCTCTCGGTGACCGCCCTGGGCAGCCGTGGTGGCCGGCCTAGGGCTCTCCTTGTTGGTCGCGGGCTTCGGTGGATGGCCCCTGGTCTGGCGTCCTGGGTATTCGTGTGCGCAGCCCTGATCGGGGCCACGCTGATCGCCACCGGCCACGACCAGGCAGCGCTGGTGGTCGGGGCTCTGGGCGGGCTCACTTACCTCGCAGTGTGCTGGCGCTGGGACCCCTCCCAAATTGACGTCCTCTTCGGCCTCCGCTCGGCTGGCCACGCCCCGCTCCACGGGGCCAACCCCAACCCGCCGGTCCACCTCTCCACCACCATCGGCAGTCCCCGGCTCGTCCACTTCACCTACGGCCCGTTGGTCGCCCTGCTGGCGGCCTTGGGACTGGTCTCCGCCGACCCCCAGGTGAGCGCGGTCGTGGCCGCGGCGGGAGCCCTCTACCTCTTGTCCGGCTCCCGGACCCAGGCGCTCAGGGTAGCGGTGACGGGCTGAGTGACGCCCTTGATCTTCGCGATCGTGATCAACGCTTGGCCGATGCTGCTCGCCATTGCCGGCATCGCGTGGTGGCCGGTGCTGCGCCGTCAGCACCGCTCCCTCGCTGTGATCGCGCTCGGCCCGACGATGGGCTGCGTCCCGGTACAGGCGGTCCCGCTGCTGCTGGTCCCACGGCTGCGTAGTCGTCGCCTGATGGCCGAGATCCTGATGGCGGTCGCCGCCAGCGGCGCAACCGTCGAAGGCGAACCGGCCCTGATGCGCTCGCCAGAACACGCCGCTCCGGCTGAATCTGGTCAGTTACCTGGCACCGCCTCGGTCGGGGCGATGGCCAAACTCCCCACCACCAGCAAGCATCTCCGCGCCACCGTCAGGAGGCGCACTGCGGCATTCCCGGGCTGGCGGCGACCCGAGTTCCCCCGGGCGCCTGGGTTCGCCACCTCGGCGCGGCCGAAGAGAGGGTCGGACATTCCCCGTCCGCTTGGTCGGCTGCGCGCCCAATCAGCCCTGGTCCTCCGGGACACCGGCCTGGGATGACAGACCTAGAGCACGCACGCACCCTCTTACGGCGGCCGGGATTGACCGGCCTCCGTGCCGTGGCCGCGCTGATGGTGCTTCTCTCGCACAGCCTGGGGAGCGGTGGCGGGACGGCCTTGGGAGCGTCGACCAGGTGCCTGGACGTGTTCTTCGTGCTCTCGGGGTTCCTCATTACCGCCTTGCTGCTCGGCCAAACCCACCTCCGGATCCACCTCTATCTGACCGGCTTCTACATCCAGCGAGCGTTGCGTGTACTGCCCGCGCTGCTGGTCTTCTTGGGCTTTGTGGTGTTTGCCGCCGCCACGTTTGCGCCCCATCAGTTGAGCGGCCCGACCTGGGGCCAGGTCGTTCCCACCTGCCTCTACTACTTAAACTGGCACACGATTGCGACCGGCGTCCCACCGGGCGGGGGAATGTTGCTCAATGCTTGGACCCTGAGCATCGAGGAGCAGTTCTACTTGGTCTGGCCCTTGGTCCTGCTGTTGCTCCTGCGCTTCGGGTCCCGCCGGATCGCGGTGGTCGTGTTGCTGGTGGGCGCCGTCGCCTGCACCGGTTGGACGGCGTGGCTGTCGACGCACGGAGCAACGGCGGCGCGCATCGAATACGGGTCCGATACTCGGGGCGTGGGACTCCTGCTCGGCTGCGCGGCGGCGATCGCCCGCAGTGAAGGGTGGCTGCCCATCGTCCGGGGACGGTTCGGGCTCTTGGGCATTGCCGGCCTGGCCCTGCTGTTCTTATTCCCAGTGACGATTGTGGCCAGCGCGCCCCTGGCGTCGCTGGCGGCGCTGGTCGTGATTCTCTGGGTGGCCGACGCGGAGCGCGCGCCGATCCTGGACCACCCGGTGCTGGTAGCCGTGGGAACGGTGTCCTACGGGCTCTACCTGTGGCAGGGACCGGTACTCAAGATGTTGCAAGTGGACGTGGCCCCGGGACCCCTGCTGCTCATCGCCGGGTGCCTGGTCTTGGCCGCCCCGGTCTGCCTCTCCTACTGGTTGGTCGAGAGACCGATCTGGCGGCTCCGGACTCGGCTCCGCCGGAGCGCTCGCCGGGCGCCGGTCCCGGTCCCGAGGCCACTTCTACCCGAGGCTACGCCCACCGGCTGATCCCCAGCAGCGACGACGGCGCCTGGATCCCGTTGCGGTTGGGTCGCCATCGGGAGCGGCTCTCCCGGTG
>JBARIA010000104.1:0-4701 GCA_049799515.1 Candidatus Dormiibacterota bacterium
TGGGCGAATTGGGACGCTCTCCTTCCAACCGTCCGAGCACAGACTCACCAAGCACTCCCTCAACGTCCTAGCAAAAGACTGTGTTTGTCCGTCCCATCAAATGGTCTGCACCTGCGCCCATCGGGCCACCCTCTCCTTGGTAACGCGACGCTCCGTCAAGCCCACTCCAGAGGAGGTCGCGCGCAACCCCCGTGCGCGGTCCGCCCAGCTGCGGGTCGCAGTCCGGTTGCCCGACCCCGGCCCCTAGACCCTCTCCAGAGGCGACCTCTGCGCCTGCCTTCGTCTCCGCACCAGTCCCAACTTACTTTCCACTACAGAATCAAATTCAGATGACCACAATCGCCGCCCAGCCCCGCCTTTGGGCTCCATTTTTGCCCTTCGACGAGGAGGACTCGGCGGGAGCTGTCACCCGCCGCCGCGGACTTCCGCGCTCCCTGGTCGCCTGGCTACTACTGCCCGCCCTGGCGGCCCTGGTGGCGGTGGGGGTGATGTACGCGGCCCAGACCGCCCAGGCCACCGCCCTCACCTACCAGATCGCCTCCTTGAGAGCCGCCAAGTCGCAGCTGCTCAACACCCAAGGTCTGCAGGCGCAGCGGCTGCAGGAGTTGCAGAGCGCCGGCCAAGTGGCCCAGTCCGCCAGCCAGCAGGGCATGACGCCGCCGTCCGGTTGGGCGGTGGTAAACCCGCCGGCAGCCGCCAACTCCGATCCGCTCACCCCGGTGATCATCGCCCTCCGGGGCGGTTGAGCCGGTGGCGTCCCGCGCTCATTCCCGTAGCCGACCCAACCCCCTGCCCCGGCGTCGTCCTGCCGATCTGGCCTCAACCCAGGGCTCCAAGCGCTCGGCCCCTCCCTTCAGCAAGCGGGTGCTGGGAATGTCGCTCTTCCTGATCATCGCCTTACTGGGAATGGCGGCCAGGCTGGTCGACCTGCAGGTCACCCAGGGCGCCCAGTTGGCGGCGGCGGCGGTGGCCCAGCAGGAGCAGTCGGTGACCATCCCCGCGACCAGGGGGCTGATCCTCGATGACGACGGCCAGGTGCTGGCCGGGAACTCCGTCGCCTACGACATCTTTGCCGACCCCAAGGACATCCCGACTCAGTCCCGACTGCGGGAGGCGACCCGGCTGGCCCCGGTGCTCGGCCTCTCGGCGGCTGATCTGAACACCCTGATGTCCGGGCCAATGGAGTTCGTCTACCTGGCCAAGGACCAGACCCCGGCAGTCGAGTCCAAGCTGAAGAAGCTCGATCTGGCCGGGATCGGGAGCCTGCCCCTCCAGGTGCGCAGCTACGGACCGGGCGCGGAGCCCGGGACCACCCTCGCCTCCAACCTGCTGGGATTCGTGAACGGCGACGGCGTCGGCCAATACGGGCTGGAGGGCTACTACAACAAGGTGCTCTCGGGCCACCCGGGCAAGGAGTCGGTAGTCCACGACCTCCAGGGCAACGCGGTGGTCCTCAGCGACCAGCCCCAAACCAAGGCGGTCGACGGTCGCAACCTCAACACCGACATCGACGCCACCATGCAGACCACGGTGGAACAGGACCTGGCCGCCGAGGTCAAGGCGGACAAGGCCGCCTCCGGGACCATGATCATCATGAACGTCAAGACCGGGGCAATCGTGGCCTGGGCCGACTCGCCCTCGTACAACGCCAACGACTACGCCAGCGAGAACGACTCCCTGTTCCAGGACGCCGGGATCGCCAACCTATACGAGCCGGGCTCGACCATGAAGGTAGTCACCTTCGCCGGGGCCCTCCAGAACAACATCATCACCCCGACCGCCACCTTCGACGAGACGCCGGCGGCGGCCACTGTCGACGGGGTCCAGATCCACGACTGGGACAACGAGTACCACGGAGAGATCTCCTACCAGTACGTGCTGGACAACTCTCTCAATGTCGGCGCACTCCATGTCGAGGAGTTGGAGGGTGCCAAGACCTTCTACGACACCATGGAGGACTTCGGGATCGGCAAGCCGACCGGGATCGACCTGGCCGGCGAGGAGAGCCAGGCTCTGCCCCCACTCTCCCAGGAGACTGCCTTGGAGTTGGCGACCTCGAGCTTCGGCCAGGGGGTGGTGGTCACCCCGATCGAGATGTTGGCGGCCGTCAACGCCATTGCCAACGGCGGGGTCTGGGTCCAGCCTCACGTGGTGACCTCGATCACCGGAGGCGGCGAGCCGACAACCGTTGTCAAGCCCAAGACCCACCGGGTGGTCTCGACCCAGACCGCGGCCACTCTGGCCAAGATGATGGTGGGGGTGATCGACGATCCGGGAGCCGACGCCTCCGAGGCCCGGATCTGGCCCACCTGGAAGGGTGAGCTGGCGGGCACGACCGGCACCGCCGAGGTGGCCCAGAACGGGGTCTACGGCGCCAACACCATCGACTCCTTCGCGGAATTCCTTCCGGAGAGCGATCCCCAGTACTCGATGATCTGCATCCTCCGCGAGCCCCAGGTGGCCCCGATTCTGCGGTACTCGTTCTACGACGCAGTTCCCACCGTCAAGAAGGTCACCCAGGTGCTCATCGACCGCTTCAAGCTCCAACCATAAGATGCCTCGGGTGAACTGGCTGGCGGCTGCGGGCACATTCCTGGGAGCGCTCGCGGTCTATCCGCTGGCGATCTCCGGGCTGGGCCGAGTCGGTCTGCGCCAGGTGGCCCGCTCCGACGTTCCCCGATCCCATCTGGAGAAGACCGGCACCCCCACCGCCGGGGGGATCGTCTTCGCGGTGGCGGCCCTGGCTGCCTGGGCGACCGTGGCCCGTGACCCGGCTGGAGGGATCGTGGTCGGCGCCGCCGCCTTGGGCTGCGGCGCCGGGCTCATCGACGACCTGACCAAGCTGCGCCGGGGCGATGGAGTTCGTTTCCGACCCAAGCTGCTCCTGCTGGCGGCGTGTGCCGGGCTGCTGGCGGTGGGGGTCTTCGCCACTTCCGCCACCACTCAGACCATCCCCGGGCTCGGACCGAGGGACTTAGGGGTGCTCGGCCTGGCGCTGGCCGGGTTCGCCATTCTGGCCACCGCCAACGCCGCCAACCTGACCGACGGGGTTGACGGCCTGGCGGCCGGCTGTGCGATCCCAGGGTTCGGGGCCTGCGCGGCGCTGGCGATGATCGAGCACCGGCCCCAGCTGGGGGTGACCTGCGCCTGCCTGGCGGCGGCGCTGCTGGCCTTCCTGGTCTTCAACCGACCCCGGGCGGCGGTGTTCATGGGGGATGCCGGATCGCTGGCGGTGGGACTGGCCCTGGCGGTCGCTGCCATCGAGGTGGGCGCCTTGGTGCTGCTACCGCTGCTGGCGCTCATCTTCGTGGCCGAGGCCGGCTCGGTGATCGTTCAGCTCACTCATGTCCGGCTCACCCACGGACGGCGTTTGTTCCGGGCCAGCCCTATCCACCACCACTTCGAGGAGGGCGGGATGAGTGAATGGGGGATCGACTTCAGGTTCTGGGCCCTGGCCTCGCTGGCGGCCGCGGCGGCCGCCTACTGGGCGGTCTCGGCGGGTCTGCCTGGGGGTGTCCATTGATCGCCCACGTCGAGCGCTGGCTGCCGGTCGGCCAGTCCCGCCGGAGCGGCAGTGGGATCCATCGACTGCCCCTCCCGGAGCTGGACGTCTGGCTGCTGCTGCTGACCCTGGCGCTCTGCGGACTGGGGCTGATCATGGTCTACTCGGCGAGCCAGGCACTGGCCTACACAGACTACGGCAATCCCGCCTACTTCTTCGACCGCCAGCTGCTCTGGCTGGGCCTGGGATTGGTGGGGATGGCCGTCTTCGCCAAGATCGATTACCACCGCTGGGTTCAGCTGGCTCCCGTTCTGACCATCGTCACCCTGGTGCTCCTAGTGGCGGTGCTGATCCCTCATATCGGATACGAGGTGCAGGGTGCCCGGCGCTGGATCTACTTCGGCCCCTTTGACCTCCAGCCCAGCGTTCTAGCCCAGTTCCTGGTGGTGGTTGCTGGGGCCGTCTGGCTGGACCGGCTCGGCCCCCGCATCACCGACCTGCGCGATGGGGTCCTGAACTACAGCTGGAAGATCGTGGTGGTGGCTCTCCTGGTGGTCATGGAGAAGGACCTGGGCTCGGCGGTAGTGCTCTCGGTGACCGCGCTGGGACTGCTCTGGCTGGCCGGGGTCAGGATTCGCCACCTGGCCGGGGTGGGCCTGGTCAGCTTCGTGGGTGGGCTCCTGCTGGTGCGCGCCGAGCCCTATCGAACCGCTCGACTGCTCAGCTACCTGAATCCATTTGCCCACAAGCTGGGCAGCGGCTTCCAAGCGGTCCAGGCCCTCTACTCCCTGGGGGTGGGCGGGGTTTTCGGAACCGGGTTGAACGGGGCGGTTTCCCCCTCCCAGCTGCTGCCTGAGGCCCATACCGACTTCATCTTCGCGATCATCGGGGAGGAGCTGGGACTGATCGGAACCCTGCTGGTGCTGCTGCTCTTCCTGGGCTTCGCCTGGCGCGGGATACGGGCCGCCCGGAACGCGCCCGACCGCCTGGGCGTTCTCCTGGCCGGGGGGGTCACCATCTGGATCGTCGGCCAGGCCCTGATCAACATCGGTGGAGTGACCGACACTATCCCCTCCACGGGGGTACCCCTCACCTTCATCAGCTACGGCGGGACGTCGCTGGCGCTCTCTCTGGCCGCCACTGGCATCCTGCTCAACATCTCGGCCCGGCAGCGTCGAGTGGGGATCGGTAATGCGCGT
>JBARIA010000105.1:0-4828 GCA_049799515.1 Candidatus Dormiibacterota bacterium
TCAGCAAGCACTGGCTGCTGCCGGTTGGACTGGTCGCACTATCCGTCTACAACGGCTATTTCGGAGCGGGGGCGGGGGTGATGGTCCTGACCCTGCTGCTGGTGACGGTCGACAAGCACATTCCCACAGCCAACGCGCTCAAGAACATGCTCGTCGGCGTGGCCACATTCGTTTCGGCAGTCGCGTTCGTTTTCTTCGGACCTGTGAAGTGGGTCGCCGTGGCCCCCCTGGCCGTCGGGATGTTCGCTGGCAGCACGGTCGGGCCCGCCTTGGCCCGACGGGTGCCCGGCAACCTGCTGCGCGTGCTGGTTGCCCTGACCGGGCTCGGGCTGGCAGTCCGGCTCTGGGTCGCCCCTATCTAAGTGTCGCGGCGAGGGACCATCGCGGCTCGAGACTTGGCGGGGCTCCTAACCCCGACTGGGCGCAGGGTGCCTGGCACCCGCGAGCCGAAGGATCACGATCGGCGGGCGCGCCGGACAGTGCCGACGGCCACCAGGAGAGGGGGGGTCGACGTGCTAGGGATCGAGGTCCCACAGGAGCCGGTAGTAGCGGGTTCGCTGGCTATCCTTGGCGATCCCGTAGGCGGAGAGCAGCTGGTCCTCCCACCCCGGGCCATAGTTCCACTCGGTGCTCCAGGTGGCGATGGCCAGGTCAGCCCACCGGTCGCCTGAGCCCATAGCACCGAGATCGACATGGCCGGACCAGTCACCTTCCTCGGAGAGCAGCGTGTTGGGGGCGCAGGCATCCCCGTGGCAGACGACCGCGCGGTCGACCGGGGGGACATCCGCGAGCTCGTCTAGCGCCCGCTCCACGGTGAGTCGGCGGTGTTCGGCATGCCAGGTCTCCGGTACCAGTAGGCCCAGTGCGGCTCTCTTCCGAGCACTTTCGAGTCTCTCGGAAGCCGACCAGGTGAAGGGGCACTGAGTGACGGGCAGCGCGTCATGGAACGCTCTCAACCCCGCGCCAATAGCAGCAACCGCCTTGCCAGGGACACTCCTCCAACGCTCACTGACCGCGGATTCGCCGGGCACCGCCCGGGTCACGAGCCAACTTCCGGCCTGATCCTCACCGGAGTCCAGCACCATCGGGACCGGGGTCAGCACGCCCGCCCAGGCCAGCCGATCAGCCTCGGCCTGGAGATCGAGCCCACTCCCAGCTGGTGCCCACTTGATGAAGCGCCGCTCCGGCTCCGCGCTCACCTCAAAGGTGAGACCACCCAGCTCGTTCTCCCAGACCAGTCGGATGGGTGCCCCGCCGGCCAGGGTCTGAACGGCCCCTGGGACCCCGATGCTCCTCCCGAGCGTGCCAGACACATCTCCAAGTCTGCCACCACGACCCGCCATCGACCTCGCTGCCAACGATCCGAAGTCGCGCGGTGGATGCGTGGTACGGGCGCCGCTGCCCCACGAGATTGGTCGAGGGCCGCGGTGGGACTTACTGAGGGCTCGGTCGTAACGAGCCGTCCCTCTGTTAGTCGGGCGCGGACTCCTGGAGTCTGTTCCGCAGCTCATCGAGCGTTGGGAGCGCCGCCCGGTGTTTGGGACGGCTGGCGGCTCGCTTGCTGGCAATTACATCGTCCAGGGCGGCTAGGGGCACGGCCACTCCCCGCACCTCGACCACCACTACCCGAGAGGCGAGCTGATCGTAAGTGGCACCCCCAGCCGGCTCCATGACCAGGTCCAGCTCGCCGTGGCTGGTAACCAGGTTGAGCACCCCGACGCCTAGGAGTAGGGCGCCGTCATGAGGGAACGGCAGTCCCCCGGGCGCGCCATCCGTTCTAATTCTGGCATCCATCTCGGTGAGGGCTGCAGACAGCCGCGTCAAGTTCTGGCGGGAGCGCTCTGGGGTAATGTCGATGTCGGTCGTCGGTAGGTGACTTCCATAGGCAGTGGCGGCGAAGCCGCCGATGACCAAGTACTGGACCTCATGTCGCTGCAGGATGGCCAGCAGCGCCAGCGGATCGAAGGGGTCGCCCATCAGGCGCTGCGGCGGGCTACCTGAACCGCCTCGCGCAGGTCGTGCGCGACGCGATTCAGGATGGTCAGCCGATCGATTCGCTGCTCCGGTGTCAATCTCAGATTGGCCGCCAGCAGCCCCCGGTCATGGTCGTCCAGAGCAAGGGTCATGTCCAACTGGATTTCGTAGCCACAGGCTCGGACCAGCCGGGTTAGCAGCGGCAGGGACGGCTGCTCCCGATCCCGTTCCACCCTGGACACCAGCGGCTGGCGGATTTGAGCGGCGCCGGCCACGGCGCTTTGAGTGAGCCCCGCTTCCCTGCGAGCGTGCCTGAGAACTTCTCCCGCAGTGCGCATGGAGGTACTATAACTAATCCGCTATACCTCAGATGAATCCCTCGGCAGCCCGGGGCCCCAAGGCACGGCGAGGCCCGCCAAGCGCCCGAAGACAGGCCGTTGGGCCCTCGAACTCCGTGCCACCGTTCCCGCTCACAGGTATCACTGGCTTGGCTCGGCGATAGTTCGATGGTTGAACCATTGCTCTAGAATCGAAGCATGGAGGTGCCCATTCCAGATGGCGAGGCTGCGGGTCGCCATGAGCTGGGACCAGCCGTTGAGTCACTGACTCGAGTCGCCCGCATCTTGGAGCGGGCGTCCGGAGAGCTCAGCCTCTCCCACTACCGGGTCTTGACCATGGTGGCCGCCGGCGACGGTCGAGCCTCGCGGTTGGCGGGACGATTAGCTCTAGGCAAACCGGCGATCAGCGCGGCGGTGGAGTCGCTGGCCAACCGGGGACTGCTGGTCCGATCCAGCGGGGACCCCGATCGCCGGGCCACCCAGCTGGAGATCACGGCAGAGGGGCGGGCTGTCCTGGCGGCGGCCGAGTCGGCGATGGCGGCCGCCTTGGCCGACCTTCTCGGCCACGCCTCCAACGCCCCCCGAATGCTGAACTCCCTGGAAGACCTGTCTCGGGCCCTAGATCGGCGCCAGGCAGAGCGGGAAGCAAGGGCGCCTCAACCGCTGGCAGCCCCTGGGACACACCCGTGAGGTTGGTCTTCTGGAGGGTGCGACCCGCCGGCTGGGTGCGCCGCCTGCTGCCCTATCTGCGCCCCCATCGGCGGGCCATCGCGATCTCGCTGGGAGCGGCGGTGGTGGGCAGCGCCTGCCAGGCGGCGGCCCCTTTGATCGCCCGCCAAATCCTCGACAACGTGATCCTGCATCACCGCTCCCCGATGGCTCCCTGGCTGGCGGCGCTGATCGGCATCGGAGTGCTGACATTCTTCGCCACCCACCTCCGTCGCTACCAGGGAGGTCGGGTGGCGCTGGACGTGCAGTACGACCTGCGCAACGCCATGTACGACCGCCTCATGGAGCTGGACTTCTCCAGCCACGACCGCATGCCCACCGGCCAGCTGGTCTCGCGGGCCAACTCCGATTCCACCTTGGTGCAGGGATTCTTGTCCTTCTTTCCCAACGTCAGCGGCAACGTGCTGCTGCTGGTCAGCTCGCTGGTGATCATGGTGGTGCTCTGCCCGCTGCTGGCGGTGGTCAGCCTGATCGTGGCGCCCGCCTTGCTGGTGATCTCCTACCGGATGCGCTCCCAGATATTTCCAGCCACCTGGGATGGACAGCAGAAGGAGGGCGAGGTCGCCCAGATCGTTGATGAAGACGTCAATGGGGTGCGGATCGTCAAGGCCTTCGGCCAGGAGCAGCACGAGCTCAGGCGGCTCTCCGACGCAGCCCAGCGACTCTACGGATCGCACATGCGGGCGGTGCGGCTGCAGGCTCGCTACCAGCCGGTGCTCCAGGCCCTTCCCACCCTGGGCCAGGTGGCGGTGCTGGGCCTGGGCGGTTGGATGGCCCTCAACCACCAGATCACCCTGGGCACCTTCCTGGCCTTCTCGACCTATCTCACTTCCATGATGTCGCCGGCCCGGATGCTGGCCGGAATCCTGACCATCGCCCAGCAGGCGCGGGCTGGGTTGGAGCGGATCTTCGACCTGGTGGACTCGCGGCCGGCTATCCAGGATGCGTCAGACGCGATCGAGATGCCGCGTATTGAGGGCGAGATCCACTTCCGGCAGGTGGGCTTCGAGTACCAGTCGGAAGCTCCGGTGCTGCGCGGCTTCGAGCTGACCGTGGCAGCGGGCGAGACGGTGGCCCTGGTGGGCCCATCGGGCGCTGGCAAGTCCACCGCGGCGGCGATCATCCCGCGCTTTTACGACATCAACAAAGGTGCGGTGCTGATCGACGGCCACGACATCCGCAGCGTCACTCTGCGGTCGCTGCGGAGCCAGATCGGGGTGGCCTTCGAAGAGAGCTTCCTCTTCTCGGCGTCGATCCGCCAGAACATCGCCTATGGCCGGCCAGACGCGACCCAGGCTGAGGTGGAGGCGGCCGCCCAGATCGCCCAGGCTCACGACTTCATCCTCAAGCTGCCGGCTGGGTATGACACCGTGGTCGGCGAGCGCGGACTCAGCCTCTCGGGAGGCCAACGCCAGCGGGTGGCCCTGGCCCGGGCCCTCCTCACCAGCCCCCGGATCCTCATCCTCGACGACGCCACCAGCGCGGTTGACTCCAAGGTTGAGGAGGCGATCCATCGGGGATTGCGCGAAGTTATGCGGGGGCGCACGACGGTGCTGGTGGCCCACCGTCAGTCGACCCTGGGGCTGGCGGACCGGATCGTGGTGGTTGACAAGGGCGCCGTCGTCGACCAGGGAACTCACAGCGAGCTGATGGGGCGCTGCGCACTCTACCGCCTGCTCCTCTCCGGCCCCGATGGCGAGCTCGGCTCCCAGCCGAACGGCCTGGTCGACGCTCCCGCCGCCGCGCCAGCCGCGCCCTCCCCCTGGCGGGGCGCCGGGAGCCAGGTC
>JBARIA010000106.1:0-11107 GCA_049799515.1 Candidatus Dormiibacterota bacterium
GCTGCAGGCCGACCGAAAGGCGAGCAGCCTCGACAGCGAGCCCCCGCGTCGAAACGCCGGAGGTGGGTTCCGGCGCCCGGTGCCTGCCAAGGCCAAGCCCTCGAATGACGGACCGGAGGCACGCAGCTGGACTCGGACCGGGCTGATCGCGGTGGCCGCACTGGCGGCGGTCCTGATCGTCTGGAACGTCACCCACGGAAGCAAGCCGGCCGCAGCCCACCCCGGCCAAGGAAAGGCCACCCCCGCCGTCTCAGCAAAGCCCAGCCCGTCGGCTAGCACGACTCCTTCCGCGACAGCCACGCCGCTGGCTCTGACAGGCAGCCAGACGGTCGGCAGCACCGGCAGCGGCTATCAGGTTCAGAGCGTCCAGTACGGAGTGCACGGTTCCCAGTTCTGGGTCGTCTTCCACTTCACTGGCGGATCAGGCGAACCAAAGATCATTTCCGGGTTCGACGGCTCCCAGACGATCTACTTGGAGATGCAGGGTGTTGCTCCCGGGACTGCCGTAGCCCAACCAGCCGCCGGCAGCCTGGTCACCAGCGTCTCGGTGGGCCACGTCAGCGGATTCAGTGGTGCGGTGTACGTGCTGCAGCTGAGTCGGGCGGCCCAGATTTCGCCCTCTGAGCTGACTGGTAGTGAAGCGGGAGCGCCAGGTTACCTGGCGATAATTCAGTAGGCTGGCTCCGCAACCTCGGCCCGGTTAGATGACCCGGGATGGCTGATCCAGCGCCTGGACGACCCTCGCCAAATGGAGGCGGGGCGACCGACCTCGGTGAGCTGCTCCAAGTGACGACCGTGTTGCTCGGTGCCAGGCCCAGGGTCAGTTGCGACCGTAGGTGGGCACAGTCTGGAGCCGGTTGGCCAACTGCAGGTCGAGCAGGGTTGTCTCCCGCTTCAGCAGCTCGATCTCCTGACGGAGCCTCTGACTAACGCTCGGCTCCTCCAACAGCCGCTGCTTGTGCGGCAGGTCGATCATCAGAGCCGAGGCGATCACCCAGGAGAGGAGCAGCGGATCGGTGGGCAGGGGGTTTGCGCTGGGAGCCTGGCCGGTGATCCGGGCCAGGCCGGCGGTGTACCGGGTCAGCGCTGCCTGCGCCTCACTGGCCAGGATGAACGCCGCCGGGCCAGGAGCCTGGTCCTCGAGCAGCTCCACCTCAGCTCTCAGGTAGGGCATCGCCGTCAGCAGCCCCTTGATCCGGAATCGGCGCGCTCCCGTCACCACCAGATGGGTGCGCCCCTCCGGGAGTGTGCGATGCTGGGTGATGACAGCCACCGTCCCAACCTGTTCCGGTTCGGCTGACCCGCCTACCTCGTCTCCGCTGTGGATCGCCACCACCCCGAATCCTCCGCCAGCTCGTTGGCAGTCCCGAACCAACGCCTCATAGCGGGGCTCGAAGACGTGCAGGGGCAGCAACATGTGCGGGTAGAGCACCACCCGCAGCGGGAAGAGAGCTAGCTCAGACAAGTCGCCCAGTATGCACATCGAGGCCCGGCGGCCTCAGCGGACCCCTCAGATTCGGGCGAGCGGGATCAGTCCGAGCAGTTCAAGCGATCTGGCCAAGGTCGCACGAGTCGCGTCCACCAGCCCCCTGCGGATCCCCCTCAGGCTCTGATCCTTCAACTGGTACAGCCGGTCGGAGTGCTCGTAGAAGTCATTGAACGCAGTCGCCAGCGAGAAGGTGTAGCTGGCGAGCGTCGAGGGGCTGAGGCTATCAGCCGCCTCTGCTACGACCCGCGGGAAGCGCTCCAGCAGCTTGACCAGCGACTGTTCCGCGAGGCTCAACTCGGGCACGGTGCGAGGTAAGGGGAGAGAGTCGACTTTGGCCAGGATCCCGCAGGCACGAGCATGGGCGTACTGCAGGTATACCCCGGTGTCCCCACTAGTTCTCAGAGCCTCCCCAAAGTCGAAGTTGATGATCGAGTTGAGCCCGAAGCGGAGCAGGTAGTAGCGAACCGCGCTGGCCGCGAGGTGAGCCGCCACGTTCTGGTCGCGAGCTTTGGACTTGACCTGTCGCTCGGCCTCATCCAGCAGATCGTCAGCCCCGACATCGATGCCCTGCCGACCACTCAGGGGGTACATCGCTTTGCCCTCGGTGGTGTCCACGCCCAGCGCCTCGGCAGCCGTGGGTGAGAGCGCGACCACCTCGTAGGCAAGGTGGTAAAGGGCCTCCGCCTGAGATTCGAACCCGAGTCGGCGGAGCGCCTCGCGGACCGCCAGCTGAGGCGCGGTCTGGCGCTGATCGATGACGTTGACAACCCGTGCGGCCCTTCCGAAACGATCGGGTGGCAGCTGCGCCAGCTGGGGGTCGGAAGTGGTGCTGGCCGGGCCCTGTGGAGACCAGAGCCGGTAGTCGAAGTCCAGCCCCAGCACTCCAAACTTCCAAAGGTGGTAGGCGATGTCCTTGCCGGTGTAGGTCGCGATGCCGTCGCTCTTGACCAGGACCTTGGCTTCCCCAACGGCCAGCTCCTCTTCGGCCGACCCCTCCTCCAGGGGCAGTACCCAACAACCCTGGAATGGCCCATCCGGTGGCTGGCGAATCACCCCCGACTCCTGCATCCAATCGAGCGCGTGGCCGAGGAAGCCGAGCTCGATGATGTCGGACTCCCAGGTCAGCAGGTCGTAGCCGACCCCGGCCCGGGACATCGTCTGGAGGTGGGCGTCAACGATCTTGCCAGCCAGCTCCTTGGCGGCCGCGGCGACTTCGCCGTCGCGTGCCTCGATCTGGCGAAGCGTCCGAATCCGCAGCTCCAACAGCTCCGGCTCCGCCTCGTAGCGACGACCGACCTCGACATAGGCACGGGAGCAGAATCGGTCGAACGGTTCGCCCTCTTCCGGCAAAAGCCCGAGGTGGCGGATAGCCACCAGAACGTCGGCCACCTGGACGCCGGTGTCGTCGATGTAGTTCTGAACCTCGACCAAATGTCCCCTGGCGCGGAGCAGTCGGGCCACGGTGTCCCCGATGCAGGCATTGCGCAGGTGGCCGACATGGGCGGCCTTGTTGGGATTGGTGGCGGTGTGCTCGACGACCACCTTGGGCCCGGCCTGGGGGTCCGGGCTGACTACCTCCCCAAGGGCCAACGCGCTCTCGATCACCGCGGGAGTCAGCGAGGCGAAGTCGACCTTGAGGTTGATGTAGCCAGCTCCGCTGACGGTGATCTCGCGACAGTGAGGGAGAGGTTGAGCCGCTAGCTCCCGGGCCAGCTCGGCGGCAATTTCACCCGGTGACCTCTTCAGGACTCGGGCCAGGCGGAAGGCCAGCGCGGAAGAGTAATCCCCGATCTCCGGGACGGCGGACGGTTCGACCCCCGGGTCGGGCAGCGAACCCACCCCCAGCGCCGAAGCGGCCCTGCCAAGGGCGCGCGCGAACGACTCCTGGAGGTCTGGCATAGGCGCGTGATCGTATCGCGTCAGGCGCCCCGTTCCTTATCTCAGACCAGAGCGTCGAGCTTGGCCTTGAGCGCGGACTTCGGCTGGTAGCCGACCACTCGCTGCACCGCCTCGCCGCCCTTGAAGAGGATCAGGGTGGGAATGCTCATCACCCCAAACTGGCCGGCGACGTTGGGGTTGGCGTCCACGTCGAGCTTGGCCACCTTGACCCGGGCGCCGTACTCAGTGGCCAGGTCCTCGACAATGGGGGCCAGCATCTTGCAGGGATTGCACCAGTCAGCCCAGAAGTCGACAAGGACCGGGGTCTCGGACTTGATCACCTCACTGTTGAAGGTCGCGTCGCTCACCTGAACTGGCTCAGCCATGTTCTTCTCCCGGCGTCAGGCGCCTTGTCCCGCAGGGGCGGCGTTTCCCGACGCTGAATCCTTTTTCGGTGTCTCTGATTTGGCCTCTCCGACGCCGACATCGGATTTGGCTGAAGTTGGGGTAGGAGTAGTGGCTGGCTTGCTGTCATTCCCAGCCGGGGCAATTGAACTTGAAGACGAGGATCTGGAGTCGTTCTTGTAAAAGCCCTGTCCCTTGAAGACGATCCCGACTGGGAACACCACCCGGCGGACCGGCAGGCCGCAGGCGGTGCAGTTGGTCAACGCCGGTTCGTTGATTCCCTGGACGGTCTCGAATTGATGGCCGGCCTCGCAGCGATACGCGTAAGTGGGCACTCGGTACTAAACCCTACCCGAATCGACCCCTACTTCAAACTCCGATCCCTCTCGGCTCGGACTGCCCGGCGCCCCACCTCGACCTGACGTCGTCACTCGATGCTCATGATCACGAGCCCGGCTGGGACCTTGGGAAAGAAGTAGGTCGATTTCTGGGGCATCGCCCCGTCGGCCATGGCGACGGCAGCCATCTCCGAGACCGTGGTGGAGTTGACCAGGAACGCCAATCCGCGCTGGGCCAGCGCAAGTTCGAGCGCCTCCTGGGGATCGCGGGTATAGAGGAGCCTGCCGGCGACCGCGTCCCCTGGCGCGATCCCCAGCAGGGGATCCAGGATCTCGCTTTCCAGAACGGCCACGTCCAGGGCCAGCTGAGGGCTGTCAGCTTCGTCTTCCCGTCGGGCCCGGCTTGCGACCACCTTGCCGGTCGCGCCGAGGATCGCGATGGCGTGGGCCGTCCCCCGGAGCGCGGCCACCTTCGCCAGCGCGTCGTTCACATCGACCACCGGCTCGATCTGCCACCCCCGAGAGGACAGCGCCTCGGCGAGCTCGTCGACGTCCTTGGCCGCCTCGGGGACCACTCGGTGGGTCGGCAGGATCACGTTGCTGGCATCCTCCAGCGGGGAGGCCAAGGCCAGGACCCGTCCCAGTCCCAGGTTGAGCGCGGTCTCATACCGATGATGGCCGTCGGCGATGAAAAGCCGGGTCCGACTGAGTCCCGCCACGATCTTCCCCACCGCCGTGGGGTCCGAGACCCTCCACAGCTGATGGCGCTCCGAGCCATATTCGCCCTCGACCACCGCCTCGGCGAACGGTCGCTCGACCGAGGTCACCCGCTCCAACTCCTGGGTCACCTCCTCGCGGTCCTCGTAAAGGAGGAAGACCGGGGAGGTCTGGGCCCGGGTGGCCTGGAGCAACCGGAGCCGGTCCGCCCTGGGCGCGGTCATGGTCAACTCGTGGCGCAGCACCTCACGGCGTTCGTGGGGCACCGGCTCCACTCCGACGAAGCAGCCCAACCGCTCCCGCGGCCCGCCCCCGCCCGGGGACCGGAAGGAGTGGCGGTGAACGTAGAGGGAAGGCTGCTCGTCCTGGACCAGGACGCCCTCCGCCAGCCACGCTTGGAGGTGGTCGCGGGCTCGGGTGTAGCGGTCTCTCTGGCCCGGGAGATCGCCCTCGAACTCCCTGCCCAGCTCGACCCTGACCACGTTCTGCATCGCCCGGCCGTACAGCTCCAGTTGAAGCTGGGGACTGATCACGTCGTAGGGGGGAGCCAGGACCGTCTCCAGCTGGACCACCGCCGGGTCGTAGTGGATGCCCCGAAACGGCGAGACCTCAGCCACGGATCGCTAGAGCTCAACCAGATGGAGGTCGGTCACGCCGTCGATGGCCCGCAACTGGTCGGCCAGCTCGGGAGTCGCCCTCTCGTCGATCCTCACTGCGGTGACCGCCCTGCCCCGGGGCGCGTCTCGACCCACCCGCATCTCCGCGATGTTCACGTTGGCATCGCCCAGGAGCTTTCCGATCGCCCCGATCAGGCCTGGGCGATCCCGGTGTTCGAAGAAGAGGAGCAGACCCTCCGGGTCGAGATCGATTTCCAGCCCATTCAAGCGGACGATCCGCGACTCCCCGCTGGCAGTGGTGCCCTCCAGCTCGGCCGGTCCGTCCCCGTCAACCCGGAGCACCAGCGAGCTGGCCCAGGTCCCGGGCCCGGAGCTGCGCTGCTCGGTGACATCAATCCCGTGCTGGCGGGCCACCGCCCTCGCATTCACCGCTGTGACCCGATCCTGGGTGAAGTTGCGCAGGATGCCACCCAGCGCCTCCGCCGTGATCGAGCCGGGTTGAACGCTGGCCAACTCTCCTCGGAAGATCATCTCCACCCTCCGGATCCGGCCACCACCGAGCTGGGCGTACAGGCTACCCATCTTGGCCGCCAGGATCTGGTAGGGGACGATCAGCCCGGCCTCTTCCGGGGCGACCGCGGGGGCGTTCACCGCCCAGCGGGCCGGCCGGCCGGCCAACACCTCGGCGATCTGGTCGGCCACGTCGTTGGCGACTGAGAGCTGGGCCTCCACGGTCGAGGCCCCTAGGTGGGGGGTGACCAGGATTCCTGGCAGGGCAAGCAGGGGGTTCTCGGGAGCCGGCGGCTCCTTGGTGAAGACATCCACCGCCGCCCCCGCGAGATGGCCTTGGCGCACCGCGTCGGCCAAGGCGGCCTCGTCGATGATCCCGCCTCTACCCACATTCAGGACCCTGGCCCCCTCCGGCAGCCGGGCGAGCTGCTCCACTCCGATTAGGCCCCGGGTGGCGTCAGTGAGCGGGGTGTGGACGGTGAGCACATCAGCCTGGGCCAGCGCCTCATCCAGCGACACGAGCTCTACACCCAGCTGATCCGCGCGCTCCTGCGAGACAAGCGGATCGAAGGCCACCACACGCATCTGCAAGCCCTGGGCCATCCTGGCGACCTCGGTGCCGATCTTGCCCAACCCAACGACCGCCAGGGTCTTGCCCCTCAGTTCGCTCCCTACCAGCTTGGAGCGCTCCCACAGTCCGGCGCGCAGGGTGGCATCCCCTCGGGCCACATTTCGGGCCAGGGCCAGCATCAGTGCCAACGTGTGCTCAGCTGCCGCCACCGTGTTGCCGGTGGGAGCGTTGACGACCAGCACGCCGTGGGCACTGGCCGCCTCGACGTCGATGTTGTCGACCCCGACTCCCGCCCGGCCGATCACACGCAGGTTGACGCCAGCGGCGATCACCTTGGCGGTCACCTTGGTCTCGCTGCGCACCACCAGGGCCTGGAACGGGCCTACCCGCTCCACCAGCTGTTCCTCACTGAGCTTGAGGGCAACTTCGACCTCGCCCGCCGCCTGCAACCGGCCGATGCCGTCCTCAGCAATCGGATCGGCAACCAAGATCCTAGCCCGGCTCGGAGCTAACGGCGAAGACATGCGAACTTCCTCTACGGCATACGCGATCAGGCTGCGGGGGCGGCTGCCGAGCAGCTATTCCTCCCTGGCCACCGTCAGTCTATCGGACCTAGGGTCGCTTTCCTCCGATCGGCTCCCATAGCCTGATCCCGCCCAAGAGACCGGCGGAGTTGTCCACCAGGGTCACATCGTCACCGAGCTGGATCTTCACATGGGTCGAGTTTCCACCGCCCACGTAGAGGTGGTCGAAATAGAGCAGCGCGCGCACCAAATCCACCGAGCGCTGGACCCGACGATTCCAGCGCTTGTCCCCAACCTTCTGGCGGGCTGCCTCACCCACGTATTCGCTGTAGGTCTTGCCGTTGTGGCAGGGGTGGTGGGCCAGCTCCAGGTGGACCGCCAACTTCCCGTCCTGAAAGATGGCGCTGCCGAAGGCGGTGCCCAGGGTCACCACGACCTCCAGCCCCTTGCCCTTGACCACGGCCATGCCCTGCACCTCGGCGTCGTTGCCAACTCGAGTCGGCTTGCCCAAGGCCCGGGTGGTGCCATCAGCGAGCTTGAAGTGGTCCCAGGCGCGCTCCAGCAGAGTCGAGACGGGAGTGCCCTCTCCGCCTTCTCGAATAAAGTGCGGCGCACTGAGAATGACGCCCCCCCGGACCACGCCGGGGAATCCCACCGAGACCCGGTCATAACCGGGGCTGGCCTCAGCTAGCTTCTTGAACACCTGCAACATGGCCGTCGGGGGCAACGGATATTCAGTCTTGAGCCGGACCGACTCCTTGAGCGGCTTACCGGCAGGATCAAGCAGCTCGGCCTTGATCCCGGTGCCGCCAACATCGACCGAGAGCGTCACCTCGCGACTCGGCCGTGGCCTGGACGGCGAGCTCCGCCGCCTGCCGATATCTGGCTTGCTCGAAAGCGCCACTGCCTCTGGCCTCCTGTTCGTCCACGGACCCCCGGCACTTTACCGCGCCCAGCCCGAATTCGGTTCTCGGCTGGCTCTCTCTCGTGGGAGGCTGGTCGGCTCAGTGCTGGTCAGTGGCGAAGGGCAAAAGCGCCATATGCCGGGCGCGCTTCAGGGCGACCGTGAGCCGGCGCTGGTGCAGCGAGCAGGTTCCGGTCACGCGGCGGGGCAGGATCTTGCCCCGCTCACTTATGTAGCGGCGCAGCCGGGAGACCTCCTTGTGGTCCACCTCCACGATCCGCTCCAGGCAGAAGTTGCAAACCTTGCGCGGACGGCGCCGCGCGTACTCCGACATGCTCTGTTCTCTCAGCCTCCGTTTGGACGGTTCACGACACGCCTAAAAGGGAATGTCGTCGGGGTCGATGTCCCCGTCTGGTGATTCAGCCGGATTGGACGGCGTCTCATCGCCTCCGGAGGGCGCCGGGAACGCCTGCACCCGGGGGCCGGTTTCCCCTCCCTCGGAGGAGGCGCCCTTGGAGTCGAGGAATTGGATGTCGTTGCAGTTGACTTCGGTGCGGTATCGCTTCTGCCCATCCTGGCCGTCCCAGGAGCGGGTCTGCAGACGGCCTTCGATGTAGACCAGGCTGCCCTTGTGCAGGTACTGCCCTGCTAGCTCGGCCAGCTTGCGCTGGCCCATGTTCCAGACCACCACATCGTGGTAGTCGGTGAATTCGCGGCGCTCTCCATCCTGGGAACTGCTGTAGCGGTTGGTCGCGATCCTAAGTTGGGTCACCGGCTGGCCGCTGGGGAGATAGCGCATCTCCGGATCTGCGGTGCAGCGGCCGATCAGCATCACTCGGTTGAGGGAACCTGCCATCGCTACTCCTCCCCGTCCTCGTCGTCAGCCGGCTCCGCCACTTCGTCCGCCTCAACGGCCCCGTCTGGAAAACCGTCATCCGCGGCGACCTCAGCCTCCAGAGCATCGTCCGTCAGCTCCCCGCTTTCGGGGACGGAGCCGTCGACGGCATCGCCCCGGTCTCTGCCGCGGGTCCGGACGCGACCCCGACGGTCCTCGTCTCCGGGCAGGTAGTACACCTGCTTGAGGCTGACCAGGTGGCGAATCACCCGCTCATCCAGCCGAAGTTGCCGCTCCAGCTCCCGTACCTTCTCCGCCGGCAGGGTCAACTCCTTGAGGGCGTAGTACCCATCGTTGAAGCCGGCGATGGGGTAGGCGAGCCGACGACGCCCCCAGAGGGATGACTTGGTCATCTCGCCACCATGGCCGGCGATCAACGAGGCCACTTCGTCCATGGCGGTTCGCGCCTGATCCTCATCGATGTCAGGGCGGACGATGTAGAAGAGTTCGTACTCGCGGTTCAAGTCAAGCGCCTCCCAGGTCCTATGGGTATGCAGCCGGCTGGGTACCGGGTGCAGGGGAGCCGAAGTCTAGCATTTGGGCCCCGCAGATTGGCCTGATGAGGTAACCGCCTCGTACCTACTGCCCCAGTCCCAGTTCCTTGACCAGCCTCTGTCCGTACCAGCGGGTAAACAGCGCCACCCCGCCAGCCAGGGTGACGGCCAACAGGGCCGTTGCCAGCGGATGCACCGCGCTGCTCGACAGCGGCAGCAGCGCTCCCACCAGGCATCCCAGAGCCAGGGCAAACGCGATCGCACCGACCGATATAAGCGGCAGCCAGACCGAGATCCTGATGGCCCGGGTGACGGGAGGTGTGGTCATGGTGGCCAGCCGATCCCGGCGGATGATGGTCAGGGTTTGGACGTAGTTCAGGCTGGGGGTAACCGTCAGTCCGACTACCGTCGCGCCTCCACCTCGGAGCTTCTCGAAGAGTTCGGGGCGGACCCGGAACTGCTCGACGTTCTTTCCGACACTGATTGCGACCGTGGCCAGGCCTGGAGTTGGCGAGACCAGGCTGGCACCCATCAGGGGACCTTGGATGTTGCGGGCAGGGTTGTGACGGTCGCGACGGACCGCTCTCATGGCGGGCGCCACCACCGAGCCCGTTACCCCGGTGATGATCAGGGCCACCAGGATCACCACTATTCCCAGGAACAGGTCGTGCTGGCCGATCTCCACCAGTATTCCGAGGGCGGCTGCGGCAAGCATGATCAGACTGACCACCGTGACCGCCAGGGTGAGGCGGGTGACGACTCTCGGGGCCAGGCCCTCGAGGAGACCGCCTCGGCGCATCATCTCGGACCGCCGCGGGGCAGTCGTCTGATCCCGGACGGAGGTTCGCTGCTGGTTCTCCAACCGGGCCTGGCGGCGGCGGAGCTCTCTGCTTCCCGGGTTACGCATGGGAGGCTAAGGATCGCATTTGAACCATGGTCAGCGCGCTGGGAGCCTCACACTGGGCTTGACCAGCCTTCGAAACAGCTGCGGGCATGGTGGCCGCCGGGGGACTCGAACCCTCGACCTCACGGATGTGAACCGTGCGCTCTAACCAGCTGAGCTAGGCGGCCCTGCCGTCTCGGGCGCCCAGTCTACCGAACGCCAGAACTCGTGCCGGCCCTAGCCCAACCCTGGCTGGACTTGCTCCACCGAATAGCCGAGCTGCGCCGCAATCGGGATGGTCCCAACCGAAACCGACGGCAGGTCATGGACGGTGACTCCGTCGGACCAGAATCCCGTCGCGGTCACGTTGTAGACAAGGGTTGCCCGCATCACGCCACCGTCGACGAAGGTTTGGGGGATCCACTTGCCAAGCGAGGACAGGGATCCATCCGGCCACGTCCAAGAAACGACCTCCGGCGTCGCCTCCACCACCCAGACCACATGCAAACTCTCGCCGGGATCGCCGTCCCCAGCGTCGGGCACGGCGATGTCTATCTCTGCGTATTTGGGCTGTGGCACGGGAGACAGTTGTGCCTCGACAGGTACACCGACAACCCCGGGCCCCCCGGGCGTGGCGTCGATCGTCTCCGATGGCACTTGGCCCGCGACGGCTGCCAAGAAGGTGCTCGGGTTGAGCCCAGGTAGGCAGTCGGCAGCAGCGGTCTGGAGAGTACAGGGACTCGGAGTGCGCGGAGCGTTGGTCAGCTTCAAGAACTGCACCGTGCCCGGGTTTCCGCACGTGACCGCGAACACCCAACCCCAGTCGGTCTGCGGGGTGGACAGTACGAGGGGCACTCGTTCATCGTCGATAGTCCATAGCAC
>JBARIA010000107.1:0-1567 GCA_049799515.1 Candidatus Dormiibacterota bacterium
GGTGTTGAAATTCGATAGCAGGGTGACGTGACTGGCTGATAGTCTGAGGGGGGTCGGTGCGGCGAGGGTGCTGGAGAGCTTTGGATGCGTGGCACTACCTCCCGCCAGGTGACGATGTTGGGGGTGATCGACCCCGAGCAACTGATTCCCGCCAACCACCCAATCCGCCGGATCAAACCGCTGGTGGAAGCGGCGCTGCGAGAACTGGAACCGACCTTCGAGCGCATGTATGCGGAGATCGGCCGGCCCTCGATCCCGCCCGAGCACTTGCTGAAGAGCTGCCTTCTGATGGCGTTGTACTCGATCCGGAGTGAACGCCAGTTCTGTGAGCGGCTGAGATACGACCTCTTGTTCAAATGGTTCCTGGGCCTCAACGTGGAGGACGAGCCCTTCGACCACTCCAGCTTCGCCAAGAACCGCAAGCGGCTGCTGGAGCACCGGGTGAGCCGGCAGTTCTTCGAGGCGGTGGTGCAGCAGGCGCGGCGGCGCCACCTGCTCTCCTCGCAGCATTTCACGGTGGACGGAACTCTCTTGGAGTCCTGGGCCTCGATGAAGAGTCTTCGCCCGCGCAAAGGAGATGGTCCTGGTACCCACCCGGGTGGTGGCGGAAAGAACGCGGACGTGGACTTCCGGGGTGAGCGGCGGGCCAATGAGACGCACTATTCGGCCACCGATCCGGAGGCCCGGATGGCCCGCAAGGGGCTGGGCAAGGAGACCCGATTATGTTTCACCGGCCACGTCCTGATGGAGAACCGGCACGGGCTGGCGGTGGACGTGGAGCTGACCCCGGCGACCGGTACCAGCGAACGGGAGGCGGCGATGGCGATGCTGCAGCGGACCCGGACCCGCCGCCGGGGATGCACTTTGGGGGCGGACAAGGGATACGACACTCGGGACTTTGTGGACCGATGCCGGGAGATGGGCGTGGCTCCTCACATTGCCATGCGCGAGAGCTGGTGGGCCAATGGACACCTGGCTCGGCTGCAGGGAACCCGCGGCTACCAAGCGAGCCAGCGCAAACGCAAGCGGGTGGAGGAGATCTTCGGCTGGGCCAAGACGGTGGGCGGAGGCCGCAAGTTGCGCTACCTGGGGGTGGAGCGCAACCGGCTCTGGGCCGAGCTCACCGCGGCCGCGTTCAACCTGGTCCGAATGAGCAACCTGGTGGCGGTATCCACGTGAAAGGTGGGCAGGATGGGCTAACTGTGTCCCATCCACAGACTGCCAGATGTCCCCTCCGCCTGGTCTCGGCACACCAAACCACCCGCAATCGCCGCGGAAACCGCGTCCGCAACGCGCCAGGCTGACTTCGGGCCTAGTTCAACACCCTGCTAGCTACCAGCCCGGTTCGTCCTGAATCGGCGTCGAGGCTAGACTCCGTCACGGCTTGGAGGTGATGCGTACTGCGGCAAGGTACCGGCCCCACCTCCTTGGGTCGCCAAAGTGCGATTACCGCATTCCGGTCTCCGAGGTTTTAATATCGAACTCCTCGCGGACGGCCTTCAAGGAGGAGGGATCCGCGGCTACGAGGGCGGCGACTCGTCCCGAGAACGTTGCGCCAGACCTAGCG
>JBARIA010000108.1:0-1857 GCA_049799515.1 Candidatus Dormiibacterota bacterium
GGCTAGCCCACCAGGCTGCTGGGCCCGGGCGAGCCGATGCGCGCGATTCAGAAAGCGGGGCTGGCGGAGACGGCTCGGGCCGCGGTCTCGACCAGCCGCTGGTGGGGGGACGCGATGAGATTGCCCAGCAGTTGGAGTAGGTGAAGGGGATCCAGCCCGAGTCCTGCTGGCCGTCGACGCTATGTCAGTCGGTCCCGTCCGACTGGAGCGTGACCGAGGCGTTCTGCCCGGCTCAGGGAATGGGTGACGCTCCTGTGCTGCCACACCCCGGGCCGAAGAAGGCGCCGCCGTCCACGCTGATGGTCAGGGTGCCGATCCTCTCATCGGTCTTCTCGAACCAGATCAGCTGCCGCACATCGCTGGGGGGAGGGAGGGTCCCGACGAAGGCGCTTGAGCCGGTGGAGACGATGTACTCGTTCCCCGAGACGGAGTCGAAGGAGGAACTCTCGGCGGTCGGGACCAAGGGAGAGATCTGCTGGACGTAGGTCTCGATTGCTCCTTTGGTCAGTTGCAGCGAGACCGACGCCCCGTCACTGAAACACTGCCGGTTGGAGCCGGCTCCGAAGTTCCGTTGGGCGTTCCGGGTCACCGTCACAGTGGTACCGGCGAGCCCGGTCACGAGCATGCCTCGCCAGTGCCGTTCCCCAGAACCGACTCCACCACGATCCGGAATTGGCCCGCGCCGGGCATGTTCGACGCAGAGACCACATCGATGGCCGTCAGGCTCGATGTGATCGACCCGTTCAGGGTCACAGCCACGTTGTTCGTCAACTGCTCGAGGGCCATCTGAGATCGAGTGTCGATCCGGCCTCATGAGTCCACAGCCCCGGCGTCGGGAAGGCTTACCAGGTCGCTGGCCGCTGTAGACTCCCCGACGGGAGGAAGCGATATGCCGTTCGGGATGGAGGCAGCGAACAAACGCCACGCCGAGCGTCGCGCCAGGGCGCTTGAGAAGCTGGCGAAGGGGGAGAAGCTCGGGTTCGCAGAGCGAAGCCTGGTCAAGGACGAAATCGATGCCGCAAAGGAGAAGGTGGCGGCGGCTGATCCTGCGTTTCAAGACCGGCAGGACGCTATCGCAGATGGCGCCTGGTGGCTGAAGCCCGACATCTTCCGGGCGTTCGGGATAGCGCAGCACCTGGTAATTGCCAAGTGCGACTATCTGGGGGGTCTCTCGAGCCATCCCAAGGGCCATCACGGTAATTACCTGTGGATCACGGCGGCGGGGCTCCAGTACAAGGGGATTACCACCATCCTGCAAATCCCGTGGGGGGACGTGGCCAGGCTGTCGGTGGAGGGAACCGATCAGGTCAACCGCAGGGTCACCGCCAGCCGAGTGGCGATGGTCGGTGTGTTTGCCTGGGCGGTCAAGAAGACAGCCAAGTCGGCGGTCCTCATCGTGGACCTGAATTCAGGTGAGCAGGTCGGATTTCAGACCCACGCCTTTATTGCCACGGACCTTCGGGCGAAGCTGCTGCCGATTCTGTCCCACTACCGGGAAGAGGCCCGTGCTCCTGGAGCCTCTGCGGCGGACGAGATCCGCAAGCTGGCCCAGCTTCGGGACGACGGAATCCTCAACGAGCAAGAGTTTCAGGCCAAGAAGGCGGATCTGCTCGCTCGAATGTGAGGCTGGCGGCGGTCGGATCGGTCACGCCAAACCTGATCGACCCTCCCGAGCGGTCTATATTCCCCGTTTTCCGGTACCCAGCGGCGGCTCCGCCAGTGGCAGGAGCCGACGGCCAGTCCCGCCCAGAGCTTCGTCAGACCCCAACTAGACTTACCGGCATGGTAATTGGCAGCTTGGTGCTGACCCTGCACCTGCCGCAGAGCCAGTCCCTCAAGGCCAAGCGCCAGGTGGTC
>JBARIA010000109.1:0-1765 GCA_049799515.1 Candidatus Dormiibacterota bacterium
TTCGCCGGGGTCGCCGTGTACATCCTCGACCAGAGCACCGGTCTGCTGCATCTCCGAGCCACCGTCGGGGTCAGCGACGAGGACGTGGCCCGGATGCGGGCCAATCCCTTTCCGATGGAGGGAATGCTGCCCCTGATGCGACCGGAGATGACGATCAGTCGCTCGTTCCTGTTTGACCACCGCCGAGATCAGATGCCCGAGAACTCCATCCTCGACACTGCCCTCAGCGTGCCCGAGATCGCCCCCAGTTGGCGGCCCGGGATGTGGCACCCCCTGGACTCCCTCACTATCCCTCTCGACGACGGCCAGAACCGCTTGGGGCTGCTCTCTCTGGACGAACCTGTCGATCAGCAATACCCCGACCTCGCCACCGTGCAGGCGCTGGAACTCTTCGCGGACCAGTGCGCGGCGGCGATCTCCCGGGTCCAACTGCATCAGCAGTTGGAGCAGCTGGCCATGACCGATTCCCTGACCGGACTGCACAACCGTCACGTGCTTGAGGACGCCCTGGCCCGAGAGTTGCAACGTTCCGAGCGCAGCGGCCGCCCGTGCGCCGTCCTCTTCTGCGACCTCGACCACTTCAAGCGGGTCAACGACAAGTGGGATCACGCCACCGGAGATCAGATCCTGCAGCAGGTGGCGGCGATCATTCGGCAAAGGTTGAGGCGGGGCGACTTGGCGGCCCGCTACGGGGGGGACGAATTTGTCGTTCTCTTGCCAGACACTGAGATGGACGCGGCGGTGGAGGTGGCGGGCGACCTGCGCGAGCGGATCGCAGCCGCGTCGTCGGCCCTTCCGGTAACGGTTTCCATTGGAGTGGCAGGATCTGTTGAGGCCGACCTTGACGGGGCCTCGTTTCTAGCTGCCGCGGACGCCGCGATGTACCTGGCGAAGCGAGCAGGACGCAACCGCGTCCGCCAGGCACGCCCGTCGAACCGGACCCTTCCCTGCTCCGAGTAGGCATCTGCCAGGATGCGGCCCGTCGGCGCTAGCCAATGTAGGCATGCAGCACCACTTGCCCGCTGGAGTTCTCGATCCAGATCCGGTCAACTTTGGTGCGGTTGACCCCGCAGGCCAACTCCACATGGACTGAACCGTTCTCCGAGTGGTAGCTGCCCGCCTGCCACCACCTTCCCGCCGTCGACTCCATGGAGACGTGGTAGACGCCGCCAGCTGGTTGACCGGCCACCTGGAGCGAGAGGTCGGTTCCCCAGTGCTCGGCGGTCAGAACCGCGGTTGCCTGGACGTCCTTGGTTCCGCGTAGGGGGATGGTGATGCCGTGGGTTGAGAGTGGCCCCAGCCAAAGCAAGCTGGCCCCGGCCAGGACAGCGGCGAAGCCCAGCCCCCCCAATGCCCAGCGAAACCGGCGCCTTGATCGGAGCGGGGGAACTGGAATCGGCGGCCCTGCCGATCCCGCGCGCGGTTCTCTCTGAAAGCTGGGATCCACCTGGATCGGGTCGGCTAGCGCCAGCGCTTTGGTTACCGACTCCAATTCCGCCAGTTCGCGGCGGCATTCCAGGCAGCCGGATAGATGGGCGTCCAGCGCCATCCGCTCGCCGGCATCGAGCCCGCCCATGGAGGCGAGAGCCAGATCGCCCCGCCAGCGCTCGCAGTCAACAGAGTTCATTCCGCCCATCCCATCTCGTCGAGCGTTACCCGTAGCGCTCGCAGGGCGTAATAGAGACGGCTGCGCACAGTGCCCTCCGGGATTCCCAACTGACGGGCCACCTCGCGGCTGAGGCGTCACCGGTAATAGATCTCGAGC
>JBARIA010000110.1:0-9483 GCA_049799515.1 Candidatus Dormiibacterota bacterium
GGTGAGGCGTGCCCGTCGCCGCGCCCGGACCCGCCCCAGCGCCGGCTAGCCAGCCTCCCGGCTTCAGCCGAGGTAGGCGTGCAGGACCACCTGCCCGCTCGAGTCCTCGACCCAGATCCGGTCGACCTTGGCGGGGTCCACCCCACAGGCCAGCTCCACGCGGACCGGCCCGGGCTCTGACCGGTAGCTGCCCGCCTGCCACCAGGCCCCGGTCTTGGACTCCATCGAGACGCGGTAGACCCGGCCGCTGGGCTGGCCCGCCACCTGAAGAGAGAGATCGGTACCCCAATGCTCGGCGGTGAGGATTGCAGTCGCCTGCACGTCCTTGGTCCCGTACAGGGAGACGGTGATGTCCCGGGAGGAGAACGGTCCCAGCCAGATCAAACTGGCCGCGGTCAGGAGGGCGGCGACTCCCAGACCCCCCAGCGCCCAGCGGAACCGGGGCCAGGCGCGCCCCGCAGCTCCCCCAGCCGTGCTTGATTGCGCCGGGACAGGGGGTTGGCTCCGAAAGTCGGGATCGACCCCGACCGGGTCAGCAAGTTCCAGCACTCGAGCGACCGACTCCAGCTCGACCAGTTCCGAGCGACAGCCAGCGCAGTTCGAGAGATGGGCGTCCAGGGCCAGCTGCTCTGGAGCCTCCAGCCGGCCGATGGCGGCCAGGGCCAGATCGCCCCGCCGGCTCTCGCAGCTGAGCGAGGTCATTCCGCCCATCCCATGTCGTAGAGCGCCGCGCGCAGGGCCCGCAGGGCGTAGTAGAGGCGGCTGCGCACGGTACCCTCCGGGACCCCTAACTCCCGGGCCAGCTCCCGACTGGGGCGGCCCCGGTAGTAGATCTCCAGCACCACCAGCCGGTGCTCGGGTCCGAGCTGACGCAGGGCGGCTTCGACGTTCCAGGAGCGCATCGCCGCTTCGATCTGATCCGCCGCCGAGGGTGAATTGGGATCCAGCTGCTGAGCCGGGTGAGCCGTCCGAGCCCTGGCCAGATCGACGATGATCCGCCTCTCGATCGAGAACAACCAGCTTCGCAGGGCTCCCCGCTTGGGGTCGAAGCCAGGCCGCGCCCGCAGCGCCCGGACGAAGGTCTCCTGGACTGCTTCCTCGGCCAAGGACTGGTCACCCAGAGCCCGCCGAGCGAAGCCCATCAACTCACCTTGATGGGTGAGAAAGGCAACCCCCAGCTGCTCGTGGTCGGGGTTCTCGCCGCCACTGGTGGGAAGGTATTGGCTCGGATCAAGGTTGAGCCCTACGCCGCCGCTCATGGGCCCACTGTAGGCACCGCTACTCATGACCGCCCAGATGTCTCATGGCCGGAGAGCCAGATCGACCGTCACGGCCCGACCGTCGGTCGGTATCCGCTCAATAGCTGTAGCCGCTGGAGCTGGGAGAGCTGGCCGCCGTCGCTGACTTGACCGGGGCGCCGCCTGCCCCCAGGACGTACCAGCTGCCGCCGAAGCTGCTCAGCCCTTCACCATTGGCCTGGTCGGCGGCCTTGTCTCCAGAGAAGGTGTAAATCGGCCAGCCGTTGTAGGTGACCACCGTCCCGCTCGCGCCGGTCTCGGTGCCGAGCAGCGACGACTTGGCCCCGCTGCCTGCGGTGGCGGCGGTCGAGCCGGAAGGCAGGTCCACTTCGATCCAGACCTTGGTGCAGCCGTTGGCGACCGTGCAGGTGAGATTGCCTCCGCTCTCGGAGCTGAGGGTGTAGAGAGTCCGGCCGCTGGAGTTGACCAAGACCGTGCCGTAGCCGGCCACGGTGGCCGTCTTGATGGTCACCTCGCTGGCCGGGGAGGCCGTGGTGGTGGGAGATGCCGTAGCAGCGCTTGACTTGGCCGGAGTTGGGGTGGCTGATGGGGACGGGCTGCCGCCACAGGCGGCCAGCGCCAGCGACGCGGTGAGAACCAGAGTTCCCGCTCCCAGAGTGCTGGCGCGCGGGTGGGGTAAGCGGTGGCTGCGGAAGTTCACAGGGTCATTCCTCCCCGGGGCCCGGGGGGCCCGGTTGATCGGGGCTGGCGGGATCTCGCCCGGCTGGGGCTCGGCCAGCGCGGAACTGACCGATCTCGGGCTCTGACTGAGCCGCACACCGTCCCTGTTGCTCGATCCAACTTCCCTGACAGAAGCTTGAGCTGGACCGGGGGGCGCCGGCCAGCCGGACTCCGGCGCCGGAACTGTTTGGGAGCACGCTGCTGGATACGAGCCAGCCGCCCCAAATGTTCAATCCGAGAGCTGACGTCGGTGTAACTGCGGGCCGTCGGAACCGCTAAAGGGATCAGACGGCGGTGTGGTCCGGCGAAGCCCGGACCACCGCCTCAGTCGGCTTCACAGGAGGGCTCGCGATGATCGTCTTCGGCGTCGTGTTACTCATCATCGGTTTCGTCGTGTCGGTTCCCCTGCTATCGACCGTCGGCCTGATCCTGCTCTTGATCGGGCTGGCCTTCTGGGTCCTGGGCCGGGCTGGCCATGCCGTCGGGGGCCGACGCCACTACTTCTGACCCGGAGCCGCCGCGAGGAGTTCACCTGGTTCGGCTACGGTCCCCGGCTCGGCCCGGTGGATCGGAGTTCGCCGGGAGCCGGGGCAGGCTCTGGCCTCCCGCCAGCACCGGCCGAAAGAGATCGCCGTGAAGTTGTAGGCGCTCCAGGACCGTCCCCAGCGTGAACTGACTGGGATCGATGTGGTCCAGCTCCGCCCACTCGATTGGGGTCGACACCGGCGCCCCAGGAGCGGGCCGCGGCGAGTAGACGGCGGCCAGGGTCTTGCCGACCACGTTCTGGGTGTAGTCGATCCGGAGCTTGCCCTGTCGAGCCCCGACCGCCCAGTTCTCGGTTACCAACTGGGGCACCGATAGAGCTACCTGGTGGGCCAGCTCTCCGACCCACTCCCGCACCTGGTCCTGGTCGGCGCGGCGTCGCAGGGGCACATAGATGTGCAGGCCCGACTGGCCGGTGGTCTTGGGCCAGGCCCGCAGCCCGAGGTCGTCGAGCCGGTCCTTGATCAGATGGGCCACCTGGACCGCCTCCGCGAAGCCCCCTTCCGACCCCGGGTCCAGGTCGAAGACCGCCCAGTCCGGTTGGGTGGGCTTGTCCCGGCGCGAATGCCAGGGATGGATCTCGATGCCGCCCTGATTGGCAAGCCAGACCAGGGCGGCCGGTTCCTGAACCAGAGGGCAGATGGTGGGGGTGCCCGGGCGGGCCGTCCACCGGGGAAGCCAGCGAGGTGCCGTTTCGGGAGCAGCCCGCCTCCAGAAGCTCTTGCCCAAGACTCCGTCCGGGAACAGCTGGGTGACCACGGCCCGATCGCGGAGATGGGGGAGGAGATAAGCGGAGACCCGCAGGTGGTACTCGATCAGCTCCCGCTTGGTGATCCCGTCCTGCGGCCAAAGTGGTTTGTTGAGGTGGGTGAGCGTGAGAGTCCGTCGCCCCACCCGCAGCTGGCCGCCCCGGGGCGGCAGCTGAGCCAAGTCGGCCAGCGCTTGGGCGATCCCTGGATCGGTTAGCGGTTCGCCCGGGCGGTCCCGGGGGCGGTCCGCTGTCGTGGTCCCTCCTTAGACGGAGGCTCCAGACTCGGCCGGAGCCTGGAGCAGGCTCTGGAGCAGGCCCGGATAGCGGGCGTCCAGATCTTGGCGCCGTAGGGAAGTGAGCCGCCGCGTCCCGTCGCACCGCTGCTCGATCACCCCGGCCTCCCGTAGAACTCGCAGGTGGTGGCTGAGGGTGGACTTGGTCACCGCTACCTGGAAACTACCGCAGCAGATTGGCTGGTCGGAGCTGGCCAGCGATCGCAACAGATCCATCCGGACCGGATCTGACAGGGCCTGGAGCAGGGTGGTGATACCGGCTACCGGGGGCGCGGCCTCCTGGGGGTCGCCGTGGGTGGGCGCCGTGGTAATGGTCATTGTTTGACAGTCATCAAACTATGCTGGTACGATGCACGTCAAACAATAACACCTGGGAGGTGCTCGATGGGGTTGCTGGCTGAGGCAGGGCGCGCGGCTGATCGGGGCGCAGGCGAGCGCGAGCAGAGTGGGGGAGGGGGAATCGACCAGGCTGCGGCCAGCCGGCGGCGCTGGTTGGCCTTGGTTGTGCTCTGCGCCGGCCAGCTGATGATCGTCCTGGACGCCACGGTGGTTAACGTGGCCTTGCCCGTGCTGCAGCGGGACCTCCACTTCTCTCAGTCCTCGGTGGCCTGGGTCATCGATGCCTACCTGATCACCTTTGGCGGCCTGCTCCTGCTGGCGGGGCGGCTCGGCGACCTGGTCGGACGGAAGCGGGTGTTCATCTTCGGGGTGCTCCTCTTCACCACCAGCTCGGTCCTCTGCGGGCTCGCTGGCGACCAGATGTTGCTGATCGGCGCCAGGTTCCTGCAGGGCGCCGGAGCTGCGGTGATGGCATCGATGGTGCTGAGCATCCTGGTCACCCTGTTTCCCGAGCCTCGCCAGCGGGTGGCCGCCATGAGCGTGTACGCCTTTGTGGCTTCGGCGGGGGGCTCGGTCGGGCTGCTGGTGGGCGGGGTGCTCACTCAGGCGGTGAGTTGGCACTGGATCTTCTTCATCAATCTGCCGATCGGACTGGCGGTGCTGGTGCTGGGCTCGATCCTCATCCCTGGTGGGAAGGGACTTGGACTCCACCACGGGGTTGACATTCTGGGGGCGATCCTGGTGACCGCCGCTCCCTCCCTGGCGGTCTGGTCCCTGGTCAGCGCCGGCCAGAACGGCTGGGCAGCTGGCTCGACCCTGGGCCTGGCCGGGCTAACCGTCGTGGCCGTCGTTGCCTTCGTGGTGGTCGAGGCCACGGTGCGCAATCCCTTGGTCCCCTTGCGGATCTTCCGTTCCCGCGCTCGGACCGGAGCCCAGCTGGCCCGGTTGCTCTTCCCGCTTGGTCTCTTCGGCACCTACTTCCTGGGCTCTCTCTACCTCCAGCGGGTCTTGGGTTACGGTGCGGTGGAGACCGGCCTGGCCTTCCTGCCCTCCAACCTGGCGGTGGCCCTCTTCTCGCTGGTGATCACCAAGCGGGTGGTGGCCCGCTACGGAGCTCGCTCGTCGGTGCTGGCCGGTCTGCTGCTGGTGGCAGCGGCCCTGCTGCTGCTGGCCCGGGCCCCACAGCATGCCAGCTACCCGATCGACATCCTGCCGCCGTTGCTGCTTCTCGGAATTGGTTCAGGACTCTTCTTCATGCCCAGCATCGCCCTGGCGATGTCCGGCAGCGCTCCCGAGGATGCCGGGCTGGCCTCGGGGCTGGCCAACGTCACCCTCCAGGTCGGGGCGGCTCTGGGGATCGCCCTGGTGGCGGGCATCTCCAGCAGCACTACCAGTCGGCTGCTGGCGGGCGGGAGCAGTGCTGGGGCGGCCCTCACTTCCGGCTACCACGTCGGATTCCTGGTGGCCGCTCTGGGGGTCATCGCCGCGATCCTGCTAGCGGCGGTCCTGCTGCGCCGCCCGGCGGCGGCTGCTCGGCAGGCCGAGGTTCCAGCCCTGGCGGTCTCGAAGGTCGAATTGGTGCCCCGGGTAGCGCCTTCGCCCAGCAGGTCCGCTCTGGGCCCTGACCCAGCTGCCGAACTGATGCTTGTCGCTGTCGCCGGCGAGCCCGAGCGAGAGGAGGCCGCAGTAGCCTGACCGCCGGGGCTTGAGCGGCTCTCGAGGACGCCAACCAGCCTCAGTGCGGCCTGACCTGCCGGCAACTCCGATCCTGTGCGCCGCTGGGCCTTTCCGCTGACTGAACTCGTCGGCAGAACGCTTCGGCGCCCCCCGAAATGGGTTCCGCTTACCATCACCGGGTGACCGTGAGCAGCGTGGCCGTCATCGCGCGGACCGGACCGATCAGCGGAGCGACCGGGCCGACACTGCACTCCCGATCGGCGGAGGTCGATCAGCCGGCCGCATCGTGCTCGGACCGCCCGGATTGCAGCCGGGGACGGGGGCTTGATGTCCGGGCCTAATCCGGGTTGGGCGGGGCGCATGGGGGGTCGTCGCGCGACTAGATCGGAGCTACCGCTAGCCGGCTAGCCCCGGAAAAGCCCTGACATGAACCAGTTTCACTTACTCGTCAGGGCATTCAGGTGGCGGGCTAGCGCCACCTTCGCGCTCCTGGCAGTTGCTACCGCTGCGGTGCTAGCTGCCAGTGCTGGGCCGTTCTTCTACAGCGCCGTCTCCAGCAGCGTTCTCCATACCACTCTGGTCGGCGCGACCGCCAACTCGAATGGAATCACCGCTATCCCCAGCCCCGAGCTAGGTGCCATACCGGCCCGTGCCAAAGCGATCCCCGCGCTGGCCAGCCAATATCGACTGGGTCGCTGGTACAGGCCGCCGATCCAGACCCTCGACGCTGGCGTTACCATCCCTCCCAACTCCGAGGGGTACTCGTTTAACACAGACCTGGTGTCTCGTACCAACGTCTGCGCGCACCTCACATTTGTTTCCGGCGGCTGCCCTAAGACCGCCGACCAGGTGGCGATCACCAAGCGCTCCTCGCTGGTGCTGCGGGCTCAGGTGGGCAGCCAGATCCTGGTTCACACACATCAGGTGCCGACCCCGTTCACCGTCACCGTGGTGGGCATCATCAAGGTGGGAACGGCACGCAGCTCCTACTGGATGAGCGACAACTACTACGACTACTCAGGGCTTCCCACATCGCCGACGGGTATCTCCAACCTCCTGCACCAGCACGCCCCCGCGGTCGTCCTTCAGCTGCCATCGTTGGACGCCTTCTTCACCGTGCCGGCCACGGTTGAGTCCCTGCCGCTCACCGCGCTGGTGCAGTTTCGCCTGCGGGCCGACAGCGTCGGCATCAACAACGTGCACCAGGTGGTGCGAGCCAATAAGGAGTTCGCCTACGCGGCCAACACCAAATACATCGCCCCGGCCACCACCTTGTTCGTCAGTGAGGTCAACGCCGTCGTCCACCAGGATGATTTGATGCTGGCGATCGTGGTGGTGGTGGCGCTGGAGTTGGTGCTGCTCACCTTGTTCGTCCTCTTCGGTCTGGTGGCCAGAACTGTCGAAGCCAGACAGAGAGAGATCGCGCTGACCAAGCTCCACGGTTTCCGGCGCCGTTCGGTGCTTTCGGTCGGGCTGCTCGAACCGATCGTCATCCTGGTGGTTTCCGTCCCGCTGGGGGTGCTGCTGGCCTGGCTGGCCATCAGACTGGTCTCGGTACTGCTCTTGGGCAACGCTCCCGTGCTGATCTCGCCCTTGGTCATCTACGCGGCTCTGGCTGCCTTTGGGGGCGGGCTATTGGCCACCGTGCTAGGGGCTCGCCGGATCCTGCGGCGGAGGTTGTCTGAGGAGCTGACCGGGGCCGAGGCGCCTCCCTCGGAGGCCGCCCGGGCCGCCTTCGAGGGGATGGCCTTGGTGCTGGCGATCGGGGCCATCGTGGAGCTGCGGGTGTCGGGGGTGCTGAGCGGCGGCCAGCCCAACTCACTGGCCCTCTTCGCTCCCGGCCTGATCGCGGTAGCGATCGGGGTACTGGGGGTGCGGCTGGTGCCACTCGCCTGTCGCGCTGTGGCCCGCTGGACCACTGACTCGTCGCGGCTGGCCGCCCACCTGGCCGTCCGCCAGGTGACTCGCCGACCAGCCAACCTGCGCCAGATCTTGGTACTGGTGCTGGCCACCGGGCTTGCCTCGTTCGCGGTGGTCGGCTGGGCGGTCGCCGCCAGCAACCGGGTGGTTCGCGCTGATTTCGAGATTGGAGCGGCCAGGGTGTTGCGGGTCCAGGTCCCGGCCTCGGTCAACTTGGTCAACGCCGTCCGCCAGGCCGACCCGTCGGGTAAGTACGCGATGGCTGCCGAGGAGTCGGAAACCCCCAGCGAAGATCTGCTGGCTGTCGACATCACCCGGCTCGACCGGGTCGGATACTGGCAGCGCTCGGTCAGCAACAAGAGCCTCGGGCAGCTGTCCCGGTGGCTTCGGCCTAAGGTCAGCCCGGAGATGGTGATGACCGGCACTCAGGCTCGGATCACCGTCACGCTTCCCCTGGCGGTTAATCCGGAACCGGATCTCCAGTTCAACCTCTTGGATCCCGGGAGCAATCCCACCCTGGTCGACTTCGGTGTACTGCTTCCGGGCACCCACACCTACCTAGCCTCGCTGCCACCCACCTGCGTCGGCGGCTGCCGGGTGACTGAGCTGGTGCCGAACTGGAGCGCTGTTCCCGGCGGCCCCAAGAGCGCGAAGTACTCGCTCACCCTCTCGCAGTTGCAGACCAGGGCCTCTGCCCAGGCCTCCTGGCGCACCGCCTTCGGCGGTTTCTCTCGTCAGGGGTACTGGCTGCCAGAATTCGGGGGAGCATCGGCAACCCCGGGCCCGACGGGCAGGCTAGTAGCCCATTTCACCGACTCCCAGAGTGAGCTGCTGGTCCCGGGATTGGTGCCTGGTTCCCTGCCGGTGACCTTGCCGGGAATCACCACGGTCGCCGCTCAAGAGGGTAACCCGGTCTACGCCTCGGCCGAGGACTTCGACGGGACCGAGCTCACCCTGAACATGAGCCGAGAGACTCTGGCGCTGCCGCGGATTGGCGAGTACGGCTTCCTGATCAATCTGCCGCTGGCGCTGCGGGCGGAGACCGGTACCCCGGTCGAGACCTCCTTCCAGGTGTGGTTGGCACCCCATGCCCCGGCCCGAATCGTCAAGCGACTCCAGTCCGACGGCATCAAGATCAAGTCCCAGCAGACCCCCGCCCCCTTGCTCTACCGATTCGACCACGGGGGGCTCGCCTACGGCTACCTGTTCTTCCTCTTCGCGGCCGGTGCGGCGATCGTCCTGGCCGCCGGGTCCGGCGTGGCGACCGCGCTGATGACCGCCCGGGGTCGCGGCTTTGAGCTGGCCGTCCTGCGCTCGGTCGGGGTTGCCCGCCGTACCCTGCTGCTCTCACTCTTCGAGGAACAACTGCTGGTAGTCATACCGGGGGTCGCACTTGGCCTACTGGCCGGACTGCTCGGGGCGGTCCTGGCCCTGTCGTCAGTCCCCCAGTTCGGCTCCAATGCGGGAGCGCCGCCTCCGGCGACCAACCTTCCCTTGGCTCCGATCCTGGTCATGGCCGGGGTCATGCTGGTCGTTCTGCTTGGTACCGCCGCCATCACTTCAGCGGTGGCCCTGCGCCGGGCCCACTACCAAGCGCTCAGGGGAGACGCCCTGTGACCGTCAGCGTTGAGCCGGCGACTGTGTCCGGAATGGCCATCCACTGCGAGGCGGTGGTTCACCTCTACCCAAACCCCGGCGGGGACGTGGTCGCCCTCCGCGGGGTCGACCTGGACGTAGAACCCGGCGGGGCGATCGCCCTGCTGGGCCCCTCGGGATCAGGCAAGTCCACCTTGCTAGCCCTCTTGGCAGGACTCCTGCGCCCGTCGTCAGGGCACGTACTGGTGGGATCCCATGATCTTGGCCGGACCAGCAACCGCAAGCTACTTGAGCTCCGCTCCAGCGGCATCAGCCTGATGCTTCAGGATCCGATGCGCAACCTGCTCGGCTTCGGCACCGCCGAGCAGAACATCGAGTTCGCCCA
>JBARIA010000111.1:0-3108 GCA_049799515.1 Candidatus Dormiibacterota bacterium
GGCTAGATCTGATCAGCCCTCACATGAACCTGCGACGACGGAACGCTGCAACGTCGTCCGGGCTCAGAGCGAACCATTCCCCGTTCTGACGCTTATCCGCGAACCGACGGTGCCAGCGCTTCACTACGGCCAGGGGACTTGATCCGCTAGAACTCGCCCGTGATCGTGTTTGACCGTAAGCCGTGTTGCCAGGCGTGTTGCCTGGCGGAGACAATGCGGTGAGATTTAGACCGAATGGAGATCAGGATGTGGTGCCGAGGGGCGGGATCGAACCGCCGACACCGGGTTTTTCAGACCCGTGCTCTACCAACTGAGCTACCTCGGCTAGAGGTCATTTGAGATCCCGAAGCCGCCTCTCGCCGCTCCAGAGAGCCGTAGCGAGCCCGGGAATTGTAGAGAGAGATGTAGACAGCAGAATCATTGCCCTCTGCGGCCAGGGCCAAGCGACAGACCAGAAATAACGCCGCCAAGGGGCCATACGGCAATGGATCCTACTGGTTCGAGCGGGAGGCGCATGGCAACTGGGCCCGGTTCTTCCTCCCCGACGGCCGGACGAAGTGGATTCGAAGTGCCACCCAATTCGGGGCCGAGGGCAGGGCCTGCCCTTGGGGTCCGATCACCATGGAAGGCTATCGGCACAAGATCGGCTCCCACTTCATCCGCTCCTTCGGGCGGTTCAAAATGGCCGAACTCCGGCGCCATCGCATCGAACATCTGTACGAGTAGTTGCGCACCGGCCACCCCCTACCCAATCGCGTTGGGGAGAACCGGGAATTCAGCTAGCTCGCAAGCCGCTCAAGCCCCGAGGGAGACGCCACTTCCACGGTCTGCTTTGTCACCTGTTCGACGACGCCGAGAACGACCGCCCCAACGTTATCGACGAGAGTCTGGTGCCCCGGCGCAAACCCGGGATCCCCGAGGAGGAGAAATTCGAGGGCATAGCCCTGGAACCAGTGAAGCTGGGGCGGCTCCCGGAGTCGGCCCGCAGACATTTAAATGGCGCGGCCGTGACCACCGAAGCCCTTCTGGGCTGCCGCCGGGGAGAGATGCTGGGGCTCAGGTGGGAGGATGTCCATCTGGACGATTCCCGGCCCTGGCTCGTGCTGCGCCGGTCCCTCCAGCCCGTCAACGGTCACCACCTCCAGGCCCTCAAAGTCAAGGCCGAAAAGTCGGTGCGGCGCGTGGCCATCACCACCCGGCTAGTGGCTGCGCTGCGAGCGCACCAGGTGACTCCATGGTCAGGGCCAGAGTGGTGCTTTGCCAGCCTCCGGCTCCCTGACCGAGCCATGTCGCCTGAGTACCTTCATCGCAAGGCCTGGAATCCGATCAAGGAATAAGCCGGCCTCTCCTGTCGGCCCCATGACCTCCGGGTGACCTTGCGCACGCTCACCCACCTAGAAGAAGCGCCCGAGGGGGTCAGCCTGCCTACCGCGGCTGGGGCCAGCACGACACGGCCATGCACTACACCCAACTCAAAAAGGACGCCGACAAGACCATACCGATGGTCAAGGCCGTCGAGCGCATCTTGGACCAAGTCACCCCCGGCGCTCCGGCTCGCCTAGCGCGGTCGGGCGAATCGTGCCACAGCCACGCTGCTGAAGACGATGAGGATGCCCGCGCACCAGGCGAGACTGAGCGCGACCCAGTAGGCAGAGCTGTGACCGATCCCGGCGTTCTTGGCTCCGCCCAGCAGGAGACTGCGGACAGCGTTGATGATCACGTTGACGGGCTGGTTGGCGGCGAAGGGCCGGATCCAGCTGGGCATCGACCTGATGGGCACGAACGCACCGGACACGAAGTCCAAGGGGATAACCACGAGTGAGGAGATGCCCTGGGCAGCCTGTGCATTTCCCGCAAGGAGACCAAGGTAGATGAAGACCCAGGTGAAGGCATAGATCATCGCCACCATCAAGGCGAATGCCAGGACGATCGCAGGGAGGTTGGCGTCGGTTCGAAAACCTACCGCGAACCCCAGCAGAGTGACCACCAGCAGCGCCCAGCAACTGAGTGCTGCGTCGGCCAGAGAGCGGCCGGCCATCACCGTTGATCGCGGGATTGGCAACGAACGGAAGCGGTCGTGGACCCCCGAGGTAGAGTCCTCGGCTATGCCGGCCGGGGTGTTCATGCCGGTCCACAGAGTCGTTTGGACCAGGAAGCCGGGAATGAGGAAGTCCGTGTAGTCGGTAGCGCTCCCGGTGTGGATGGCTCCGCCGAAGATGTAACGGAAAATGATAAGGAACGCCGCAGCCAAGATCACGGGCATGACGAGCAACTGAGGTGTGCGAAGGTACTGCAGCATCGTCCGGCGGGCCGACTGGGCGGTGGCGGTGAGGAAGTTGGCGCCGGAGGTAGGTCGCGCGACAATTCCGGCCGCCGGTGCGGTGTATGTGGTCATGGGAGCTCCAATAGGTCAAACGGCCTCAGCCGTTGGCTCGGGGGATACGGGCTTTGCGTCGTCCGTGAGGGTCAGGAAAACCTCATCGAGCGAAGGCCGCCGTAATCCAATGTCGTCTACGGCGATGCCGCGCTCGTCCAGGAGACGGACAACCACTGTGAGCTGCTGGGCGCCGGCATCGGCGGGAACCGAGACCCTCGAGGTATCGAGGTCGACACGGGGCGGGTGCGTGGCGGCCGCTCTGAGGACTTCCTCGACGGCGACCAGATCTCCCTTCGCTGTCGGTCGAACCTCAATCATGTCGCGGCCGGCGCGGTCCTTGAGCTCGTCGGGAGTGCCCGCCGCGATGGCGCGACCGTGATCGATGATCACGATATGCCGCGCCAACTGATCCGCCTCCTCAAGGTACTGGGTGGTGAGGAGGACGTCAGTACCGCCCGCCACCAGGCCCCGAATGGCGTCCCAGAGGTCCATCCGACTGCGCGGGTCGAGGCCCGAGGTGGGCTCATCGAGCAGCAGAAGCTTGGGTCGGCCGACCAAGCTCGCGCCGAGGTCCAAGCGGCGACGCAGTCCACCCGAATAGGTGCGAACCAGGCGATCGGCGTGCTCGGTCAGACCAAGCCGTTCGAGCACCTCGTCAGCCGCCGCTCGCGCCGCTCGGCGGCCGAGGCCGAAGAGGCGACCAACGAATTCCAGATTCTCCCGACCGGTCA
>JBARIA010000112.1:0-35430 GCA_049799515.1 Candidatus Dormiibacterota bacterium
GACCAAGAACGACCGGGATCGGAACGGTGCTCCGTTAGGAGTTGGCGTCCGGCCCAGTCATGCGCCCGCAGAGAGCTAGCACATTGCTCCCACAGTGTAGGTTGAGATGCGGAACTAGCTCCCGCTCGCCCTCCGCCTGAGCAGGGTTGCCGCGGTCGCCTCGGCTGCCAGATCAACCAGCTCCCGGGGCACCGGCGCTGGTCTGCCGTCGCTGGCCCGGACCCACACCCACTCGGTGAATATCTCCGCCACCAGCTCTGCCTGGGGCAGCTGGAGGATGGTGGTTCGCCGCTGGCCCCGCGCCCCCTTGACCAACTCGACCTGGACGGTCAACTCCAGCTCGTCGCCGAAGCGGGCCGGGCTGTGGTAGGTGATCTCATGGCGACGGATCACCCAGGCGCCTCCCTGGGCTAGGGCCCACGCCTGTCCGAAGCCGATGCTCTCGGAATGGCGAGACGCCAGCTCCTCCGCGTAGTTCAGGTAGACGGCGTTGTTGACGTGCCCCTGGCGGTCGACCTCGTACTGACGCACCGACCAGCGGGCGGTGAAGGAGAGGGGGTCGGCTGGCATGGGGTGATTATCGAAGGCGGCGCCGCTGGTGCTGGTCCGGGCTGCTGCCGGTCCGCTGGGGTCGCCCCTATACTCGCTCGTGGGAGCGCGGCTCCCAGCTAGGGGTGCGCCGGCAGGGCGCTGAGAGGCACATCGCCAACCCTGATGACCGGATCTGGTTAGTACCAGCGTCGGGAAGCCTCAACCTGCCGGACCTCTTGAGGTCAGGCACGGTTTAGAGGAACCAGGGAATGGGAGAGCCGCCTCCACCGGAGGGACTGCAAGTCGAAGAGCTGGGGCCAGCCCCGATATTGCTGGCTCCGGACGACGAGTTCCTCCGGATCGAGCTCAGGGGGCTGGAGCCAGTACCCAAAGACCGCCGTCACGGGCATCCCCGGGAGCTCTTCTTCATCTGGGCGGGAGCACTCTCGGACTTCTTCTCGCTCTTCGCCGGCGCCCTCTTGATCTCCTCGGCCGGGTTGGGATTCTGGGATGCGGCGCTGGTGCTGATCGCCGGGGCCGTCGCCGGCGCCGCCTTTCTGGGGCTGCTCAGCATCACCGGCGTCCGCTCGGGGGCGCCTCAGATCGTCCAGTCCCGGATGGTGTTCGGACGCCGGGGCGCCGTCGTGGGCGGCCTCCTGACGATGCTGATCGCGATCGGCTGGTTCGCCTACGACTGCGCCATCGCAGTGACCACCACCCAGGCCCTGCCCATCCTGCACAAGGCGCCCTCCTTGGTCGGCCCGCTCCTGCTGGTGGCGATCGCTGGGGTCTCCTTCCTGGTGGCCGTCTACGGCCACCGCACCATCTCGGTCTTCCAGCACATTCAGGTTCCCGCGTTTCTCGTCGTCTGTGGGGTGCTGGCACTATTCACCTTCCCTCGCTGGGACCTGCTCCTGCAGAGCCGGCTGGCCCTGGGTCCCCACCTGGCCGGTATGGCGCTCGGCTTCACCCTCACCTTCGCTCTGATCGTCTCCTGGGTCACCTACGCCGCCGACTATTCCCGCTACCTGCCCACCAACTCGTCAGGCTTGCGCGTCGCCCTGGCCAGCGGCGGGGGCAGTGCCGCCAGTCTGGTGCTCTGCGGATTGCTGGGGGCGGCGATCCAGACCATCGATCCGGGAAAGTTGCTGCCCAACCTGATCGTGGCCGCGGTTCCGGTCTGGTTCGGCTACTGCTTTGCCTGCTTCATCATCGTGGCCGAGCTCAGCTCCAATTACCTCAATGTCTATTCGGCGGCGCTCTGCGCCCTGGCGATCGGAATCCGGGTCCGGCGCTGGGCCGCCGCCACCGCTGTCGGGGTGCTGGGTGGCCTGATCGCGGCCCTGGTCCTCTTCGCCGGGGTCGGGTTCCAGGGCAACTACGTGGACTTCCTCACCATCACCTACGTCTGGTTCCCAGCCTGGGGCGTCCTGGTGATCCTCGACTCGCTCTGGCGGCGCCGGGAGCTGAACCCGGCCGCACTCGTATCCCGACGCGGGTACTGGTTCCGGGCCGGTTTTCGCTGGCCATTGATGTCCGCCTTCGCCGCCGGCACCCTGGCGACCCTGCTCTTCTTCAACGAGCCACCTCCGCCCGGGGAATGGGGGTTCGTCTCTCCGCTGGCCGAGCATCTCTTCAGGGGCCAACCGGCGGACATCTCCGGGTTTGTCGGGGTGCTGGCGACGGCGCTCGCTTACTGGCTGGCCAGGCGCTGGGAGAGACGGCACCACCATGGTGAAGAAAACCGGGAGACCGCGCCCTCGGCACGGGGGGTGGCCAGGTGAGCCAGGGAGGGTCGCCGCTCCCGATCGCGGCCTCCATCGCCACCACCGACTCCGGGGGGGGTGCCGGGATTCAGGCCGACCTCAAGACCTTCGCCGCCTGCGGGGTCTACGGGGTGAGCGTGGCGGTCGCCCTGACCGCCCAGAACACCCTCCGGGTGCACTCGATCCACCCACTTCCGCTGGAGTTCGTCCGCGACCAGTTCGAAGCGCTCGACCCCGACCTTCGGCCAGTCGCCACCAAGACCGGGATGCTGCTCTCGGCGGCCCACATCGAAACGGTCTGCGACGAGCTGGGCCAGCGCCACTGGGGCCCACTGGTGGTTGATCCGGTGATGGTGGCCAAGAGCGGGGACCGGCTGCTGGAGGAGAGTGCGGTGGAGACTCTGCGTCGTCGGCTGCTGCCGCTGGCCCAGGTGGTGACCCCCAACTGGCCGGAGGCGGCGGTCCTCTCCGGCCTGCCGGTGGGAAGTGAGGCCGAGGCCCTCCGGGCCGGTCTGGTGATTGCCTCGCTCGGGGTCGCCTACGTGGTGGTGAAGGGAGGCCACTCCAAAGGTGATCCGGTCGACCTGCTGGTGCACCAGGACGAGGTGACCAGGCTCCCCGGTTCGCGGCTGGAGACCCGCCACACCCACGGCACCGGCTGCACCTTCTCGGCCGCGATCACCGCCTACCTGGCCCGCGGCCTGCAGCCGCTGGTGGCTATCACCAGGGCCAAGCAGTACGTGACCGCGGCCATCGTGGCCGCCCCCGGCCTGGGCGCCGGCCACGGCCCGTTGGAGCATTTCCCGAGCGGTTGGCCGGAGCGAGCCGACTGATGCAGATGGGGCCCGGCGCTGAATTTCCACATCCTCAAGGGGTTCCCTCAGCGATCGCGGGTAAACTCGGATCGGGACAGCAGCCAGGAGGTGCCAGCATGAAATTCGGGCAGAAGCAGCGGCCGATCGAACGGCTGGGATCAACCGCCGGTGACGCCGCGGGCGCGGTGGCCGAGGTCATCGGCAGTGGGGTCAAGAGCGCCGGAGAGGCGGTGGGCCCGGCTCTGAGCGCGGTGTCGCAGCAATTGCCCGAGGTGGCCAGCCGGATCGCCACCTCGGTCCAGCCAGCCGCCGACACCGCCCAGAAGCGGGCCGCTGACGTGCTGTCGCTGGCCAGGGACCGCTCGGCGGAGTTCGCCGATCTGGTGATCCAGGCGGCCTACGAGGCCACCAAGTCCCTTCCTGAGGACACCCGCAAGCGGGTCGAGGGGTCGCTACGGAAGACCGGAATCGTGCCCCCGCGCAAGCGTCGTCGGGTCTCCAAGGCTTGGCTGGCCGGTGGCCTACTGGCCGCAGCAGGCGTAGCGTTCCTCTTCTCGGGAACGGTCCAGGACCGGGTCTACGACGTGGTCGATCGGATCCGCGGGGAGAACGAGGACGAGGAGGGCTTCCAGGCCCCATTTAAGGCTCCTGCCCCCAGCCCGACGCCAGACGACTCGACCAAGTAGGCGGAGCTCGGTCAACCACCGACCGTGACCGCCGGTCTGGCTCAGCGCTGGGCCCCGCCGACCCTCCCTCCCGCCCGGGTTCTGGCGCGGACCTGGGGAACCCTGATCCTGATCTTGGCGGGAGCCGCGGCGACCATGTTGCTTCCCCGCCTCTTCGGAGACCCCCAGAGCGTCGACCCTGATCTCTGGCGGCTGACTGGATACTTCGCCGCGATCGCGGCGGCCACCCTCTTGATCCGGCCGCTGCGGAGCATCGCTCCGTTGGGGTTCTCCCTGCTCACGGTCAGCCTGCCTTACTCCTGCTGGCTCTGGCTGCTGGGGTACGCCGGCGGAGTTCCCTCTGTGTTGGGTGAGCCGTACGGACTGGCCCGCAACGCCTACGCGGGGATCGCCTGGTTGCTGGTGGCCGTGGTGATGGCGGCGGGTTTCTACTACCTGACCCCCAAACCGCGGCCCAAGCTCAGGCTCTGGGTTAGGCCCCGGCGGAGCGCCCTCCTGCTGGCGCTCTCGGTGTCGGTGCTCTTCCTGGTCGTGGCCTTCGCACTGCCCGGGCCCTTGATCGGCAGGGAGGGGGTGCCGCTGCTCTCCCTGGGTGGCTCGGCGGCGGTCGCCTATGGCGTCGCCAACGCCACCAGCGCCATCGCTCAGGAGATCCAGTTTCGGGGGGTGCTGCTGGCCGCCCTGGAGCGGCAGCACTCGGGGTGGGCGGCGCTGATCATCCAGGCCCTGATCTTTGGGATCGCCCACATCGCCACCCAGAACCAGGGGCCGGCCGGCAGCCTGATTCCGATCGTGATCCTGCTGGGACTGATCTGGGGCTGGATGACCCAGCGCAGCCAGAACGTCTTGCCGGCGGCGGTAGTCCACGTGGTGGCCGAGCTGTTTCTGGTAGCCGCGATCGTGAGCGGACTCTATGGACAGTAGCTGATGAGCATCGTCTGCCGAGTGGCCACCGCGACCATCCTGGCGCTGGGTTTGTCCCTGGCTGGGGCGGCGGTTACGGTGCTGGCGGCGGGTAGTTGGTGGGTTTCGGCGCCCAACCCGTCCCGAGAGATCTCCTCCCTGGCCTCAAACCAGGGATTGACCACCCTGGCGATATCGAAGGGCATTGCCGGGTGGTACTCCCCACGCTCCGGAAGCTTCACTCCCATCAAGTCACCCTCCGGAGCAGCGACGGAGCCTGGTCCGGCGCTGGCGGTCGCCGCGAGCGGCAGCTTGGGTGTCATCGCCTACGGAGATGGCCGACTGGCCGAGGTGCTCGATGGCGAAGCTCCCCTTCACCTGCCCTCAGTGAACGGGGAGGTCCGGGACGTGGCTCTCTCCGGTCACGATCCTTCAATCGTGGCGGTCGTCACCTCTCTCGGGCTCTTCAGCGGGCCGCTGGGGAGCAGGCTGAAGACGGTCGCCTCTGGTGATGGACGGGCGGTTATCGCCCCCCCAAAGTCTGGTCGCGCCTGGATAGCGCTAGTTGGCGGTCGGCTCTGGGAAAGCCGTGGAGGGCGAGATTGGGCGCCTTCTCCGGGCGCGCCCAACTTTGGTCTTGAGACGGGTGCCATGGCGGAGCTGTCTTCCGGTGTGGTCCTGGTCGGTCAACCGGGAGGTCTCATCTGGCGAGGCGCGGGTGGGATCTGGTCAAGAGCATTCCAGATCGTGCCCTTCGGTGGGCTGGGAGGGGTGCCGACGGTCACCGCCCTGGTGTCGGATGGGTCGACCTCGGCCTATGTGGCGACTGACGGCTTCGGCACCCTGCTGACTCCGGACGGCGGCTTCACCTGGTACCGTGCGCCCCCCGGAGACGGGGCGACCGTGGCGTTGGCCACCGTCGGGCCGGTCTTCTCCTCAAGAGCCCACGGCTTCGTCGTCGCCTTGTCTTCCGGGCGGGTCTTCCTGCACCGCCTGCAGCTGCTCCCCGAGCCGCCCAGCTACGCCCCGACCAGTGAGACCGCCGAGCTGGTGGGTACCGCGGCAGTGACTTTGGCCTCGGTGCTGCTGGTTGTGCTCCTGCTCTGGCTCGTAAGCCGGCGCCAGCGCCGCCTCTCCGTATGATCGATAAGGGGGGAGAGGGAGCTGGGCAGGCCGCGAGGCACAGGGCGGGTCAGGAAATGGTCCGATGAAGGCGGTCGTGATGGCAGGTGGTGAGGGCAGTCGGCTGCGCCCGCTCACCAGTCGACGACCCAAGCCGCTGGTCCCAGTGGTCGGACGTCCCTGCATGGAGCACGTGCTCCGGCTCCTGCGCCGGCATGGGATCACCGAGGTGATCATCACCCTGCAATACCTGGGCGCCAGCATTCGCAACTACTTCGGGGACGGCTCCGAGCTGGGGATGCAGCTGGACTACGTCGTCGAGGACCGTCCTCTGGGCACGGCCGGCAGCGTCAAGAATGCCGCCAGCCTGCTAGACGAGACCTTCATCGTCATCAGCGGCGACGCCCTCACCGACATCGACCTCACCCAGGCGGTCACCTTCCATCGCGACCACGACTCGCAGGCCACCCTGGTGCTGTCGCGGGTTGCCAATCCACTGGAGTACGGGGTGGTGATCACCGGCGCCGACGGCCAGGTGGAGCGCTTCTTGGAGAAGCCCTCCTGGGGCGAGGTCTTCAGCGACCAGGTCAACACCGGCATCTACGTGGTCGAGCCGGGGGTGCTCGACTACTGTCCCGAGGGGGAGCCGGCCGACTGGTCACAGGACATCTTCCCGGAGATGCTGCGCCGTCGGGACTCTCTCTGGGCGACCGTCGGGAGAGGCTACTGGTGCGACATCGGCAGCGTCCAGAGCTATCTCCAGGCCAACTGGGACGCGCTGGAGGGGAGGGTGGTCTGTGAGATCGCCGGACAGCGGACCGGACCGTCGCAGTGGACCGACGAGGGCGCTTCGGTGGCCGATTCCGCCCGGATCGAGGGACCGGCCTTCATCGGTCGGGACGCCGTGATCGGACACGAGGCCTTCCTCAACGGTCCGGTGGTGGTGGATCGCTATGCGGTGGTCGACGCGGGAGCCAAAGTGAGCAACAGCGTGCTCTGGCCGCAGGTCTATGTCGGGGAGCGCAGCCGGCTCCGCCAAGCGGTGATCTGTAGCTCCGCTACCCTCAAGCCCGACGTCCTGCTCCAAGACTCCAGCGTGATCGGCGACGACTGCACGATTGGCGCCGGGTCGGTGGTCGAGCAGGACGTTCGGATCTGGCCCGGCAAGGAGATCGAAGCGGGCTCGGTCGTCCATGAGTCGGTCATTTGGGCCGGGACCTGGCGGAGCAGCCTCTTTGGCAAATCGGGCATCACCGGGATCATCAACGTCGAGCTGACCCCCGAGTGGTGTGCCCGACTGGGCGCGGCGTGGTCGGCCAACCAGCCGAGAGGCAGCCAGCTGGCGATCTGCCGGGACCGCAGCCCGGGATCCGGCATGATCAAGCGGGCCATGATCTCGGGGATGCTCTCGGCGGGGGCCCGGGTGGTCGACCTAGCCGAGCTGCCGGTGCCGGTGACCTGCCACTACACCAGGGAGTCCGCTGTGCTGGGCACGGTCCACGTACTGGCATCGCCGCTGGATGCGCGCTCGGCCGACCTGCTGGTGCTGGACGAGCGGGGCATGGCCCTTGATCGCCGCCAGGAGAGGAAGCTGGAGAACACCTTCTTTCGAGAGGACTTTCGGCGGGTGCTCCCGGGTGAGATTACTGACATCACCGACGCCGACGGAGCCCTGGCCGCCTACGCGCGGCACGCCGCCGCCCACCTGGCACTGGAGGCGATCCGCGAGGCCCATCCTCGGGTCCTGGTCGACTTCGGATTCAGCAGCGCTTCGCTGATCCTTCCCTATCTGCTCCGAGAGGCCCACGTGGAGGCGATCACCCTGCGGTCGGGGTTCGAAGAGGATGCAGCCCTCTGGCCCCAGGCTCGCAACCGGGAGGAGGAACTGGACCAGGCCTCCGCCATTGCCAAGACCGTGGCCGCCCTGTTGGGGGCGCGACTCGACGCATCGTCTCAGCGGCTGACCCTCATCGACGATCAGGGTGAGATCATCAGCTACGAAGAGGCCAACTGCCTGATCACCCTGCTGGCGCTCAGAGCCAAGGGGCCTGGCACGGTAGTCGCCCCGGTGTCGGCCTCCCGGCGTCTGGAGCGGGTGGTGGCCAACAACGGTGGCAAGGTAGTGCTGACCCGCGCCGATGGCGCCTCCATCGTCCGGGCCGCCACTCGCAACGAGGCACTGGTCGCCTTCGACGAAACGGGTGGTTTCGTCTGGGCTGCGCACCTCAGCGCCTACGACGCCATGTACACGCTTTTGACGACGGTGGAGATGCTGGTGACCACCCAAAGTCGGCTCTCAGATCTCCGTCGGGAGCTGCCCGCGGGCGCCCACCTGGAGGCGTCAGTCAGCTGCCCGTGGGAGGTCAAGGGCGAGGTAATGCGGCTCTTGGTGGACAGCTATCGCAGCGAGCGCCTGGACCTCACTGACGGGCTGAAAGTGGACATCGACGGAGGCTGGGTCCTGATCATTCCCGACCCTGACCGACCCAGCTACCGGGTGATCGTCTCGGTCGAGAACGACGCAGATGCCCGGCGGGAGCTGGAGAGATTCGTCAAGGCCGTCTCAGAAACCGTGGAACGGTGTTCCCGGGCTGGTGCTGCCGACCCGTCGCCAGCTGGCTCCGAGCTGGCCTCCCAGGAACTGCCAGCCTGACTAGGCGCTGGTTGGAGCTGCGGGGCTAACGAGTGCCCTGTAGTGGTAAACGACGCAGCACCAAGCGCTCAACTGGGGCAAGGTATACTCGCGCCCGCAAGCGGGAGTAGCTCAGTTGGTAGAGTGTCTGCTTCCCAAACAGCAGCGTGGCCCTCATGATCTCCGTCGTTGACGCTATCCTCGGGTCATAGGCCTAACTGCGGGAGTAACTCAATGGTAGAGTGCAACCTTCCCAAGGTTGAAGTTGCGGGTTCGAGCCCCGTCTCCCGCTCCGCTCATTTTTCCCGCAAGACGGCTCGCTGTGCCTCGTAGAATTCGCCGGCCGCGACTAAGTGCAGCTTGCAGTTCTGCAAGGCGCGATGCAGTAAAGGCGGCCACTCGCCCGTGGAGAACGCTACCCTCTCACCCTCCAGGTGTGATTCCGGGAGCACTCCGCCCCCACAGAGAATCGAATCGCCTTCGTGGGCGACTCGCTCGCCAGCAGCATCAAGAATGACTTCGCCAGTTGCCGGGCCGATGCCGTGTTCCGGCCCTCGACGAACTCGTACGACGCGCCTGGCTGTACCTTAGATAAGAGCGTCGCAGTTATCCGCGATGGACGCTCGACGAAGCGTCCCTTGCAGCGTGGAGAGACGCAGCATCGTGCCTCGGAATGTCAGTGTCCGGAAGGCGCGCCCGTTGCCCGTTGTGCGACTCTCATATTGTTCGGTTCGGACTGGCCCGGCCTGAGTGAACTTCACGGGGATGGACGTTGCGGCGGCGCGGATCGCAGCCTAATCAGCAGCAGGACGAGCTTCAATTTCTGCAATCCAGCCACCGTCGCGCAGTTCGGCACTCCATCCGGAGAACTCCGGTAGGCTGCGGGGTCGGAAGCGGCCACCCAGCTACGTCTCCGGGTTGCTCGTCGAGGCCGGGTTGCGTCCACCTCGGCTCGGCCCAGCCTGGCGGCACCCGACCCGGGCCGGTGGTCATCCAGCGGGCAGACCCTCCGACAGGACCGCTTGCCAGTCGGACTCGCCCACCCAGGGAGAATCTCTCGTTAGCGGGCTGCTCGCTCTAACCCTGAACTCCGCCCACTCTTACACTCGATGGGACTTGACCGTGCTTCACGCGGTCGGTGGCCTCGGGCGAAAGAAGCGGGTCAATGGCGCGGACTCGACGCACCTAAAGAGGAACGGAACGCCGAGATCCCGGGTGAGTCAGCAGGTCACCCGGGGCGCCAGTTGCAGATCTGTGCATCATGATGCTAAGATGCCAAAGTGACGAAAGCTCGCACCACTCTCACGATCGACCGAGATGTGCTCCGTGCGGTAAAGGTGCGCGCGGCCCGGACCGGGCGAGGTGACAGCGAAGTGATCGAGGAGGCACTCCGCCGCGATCTGGGCCTCGACTTGCTCGACGGACTGTGGGAGCGTAACCAACTCAGCGAGAGCGCGGCGGTCGAGCTCGCCGTCGAGGCGCAACACACAACTCGGAGCCCTGCGCGCTGAGTAGTGCGGGCGCTCCTTGATCCCAATGTGCTGATTTCGGCACTCCTGGCGCCGACCGGGTCGCCAGCCAAGGTTTTCCGCGCCTGGCTGGACGGGAGCTACGAGTTGGTAGTCTCTCCGCTACTTCTGGAGGAGCTCGAGCGGGCGCTTGGCTACCGCAAGATCCGGGAACGTGTTCGGGAGCACGAGTCCGCAGCGCTACTCGCTCTGCTGCGCCGTCAGGCCCAACTAGTAGAAGACCCAGCTGACTTGCCAGTGCTCCGCTCGCCGGATCCCGGCGACGACTACCTCATCGCCCTCGCTGGAGCTACCCGTGCCGTGATCGTTTCGGGTGACGGCCACCTGCTTGGTCTTGCCCGACAGTTACCGATCTACTCTCCTGCTGCATTCCTGACACGACTTGAGGGCGACTCGTGAGTCGTCAAGGGGTGCCAGGCGCTGAACTCCAAGGGGCGGGTAGCTCCTTACTGCAATGGCGAAGCCAGGGCAGAGTTCGAATTCGCGCTGCCGCTTCAGCCAAGGCTGCCCGCGGCTCGTTCTCTGGGCCGTACCGCTGCAGCTGTACTAATGCTCCCATCGTGGAGAGCATGCACCATTGCTGAGATGCAGAAGATTAGATCCAAAGGACACTGCTAGCGACTTCAACGAGGACCAGCTAGCCGGCGACTCTAACAACGTCTGCTTCCCAAACAGCAGCGTGGCCCTCATGATCTCAGCCGGTGACGCTATCCTCAGGTCCTAGGCCTCACTGCGGGAGAAACTCAATGGTAGAGTGCAACCTTCCCAAGGCTGAAGTTCCGGGTTCGAGCCCCATCTCCCGCTGCGCTCACATGACCCGCAAGACGGTACGCTTTGCCTCGACAAATTCTACCGCCGCCACTACGTGAAGCTTGTGGGTCTGCTAGGCGCGATCCAGTAGGGGCAGGCGCTTGCCTGTCACTCAAACACACGAATTTCGCCCGCGGAGAACGGCATCGTCTCGCCCTCGAGGTGTGATTCCGGTAGGAATCCACCCACGCAGAGAATCGAATCGCCCGCGCGAGCAAATGGCTGGCCCACAGCATCAATAATGACGGCGCCAGTTGCCGGGCCTATGCGGTGCTCCGGCCGTAGAACAACTCGTACGGCGCGCCCGGCTGAAGCTTCAACAAGAAAATCGCACTTATCCGCGATAGAGGCCCGACGAAGCGTCCCTTGCAGCGTGGCGAGATGCCTCATCGTGCGTCGAAGCGTGAGCGCCCGGAAGGCGCGTTCGCTGCCAGTGGCGGGACTCTCATACCGCTCGGTTATGACTGGTCCGACGTGAGTGAACTTCATGGCAATGGGCGCGGCGGCGGCCCGGATCGCAGCCTCATCCGCATTGGGACGGACGTCCATTTCTGCGACCCAGCCACCGTCGCGCAGCTTGGCACTCCAGCTGGAGAATTCCCGTAGGCCCCGGCGTGTGAGGCGGCGGCCCAGCATCGCGGCTACATCTCCGGGCCGCTCGTCGGGGCCGGGCGGCCAGATGGCATCGCGGTAGTCTCCGATCAGGCAGTTGAGGTCACCTTCCGGACAGCGCCACTCAGGGAGAGCGTCGGTGCGAGCAGGGCTCAGAGCGCCGCGGTGGGTGGGGCACGGGGGAACCTCCGCGCCGAGGGCCGCTACCAGCCATGCTTGCAGATCCCCAGCGAGCCGTATTACTGCGTCGCCGAGGTCTTCACCGTTGAACAGGAGCGTCGTACGTGGACCCTCGCCCGCCTTCACTTCGACGGTGATCGGCAGATCGGTCGACTTGATCTTCCAGAGCAGTGCTGGCTTGAGCCGAACGCCCAAGTCATCAAAAACCGCTTCGAGCCAGTCGACAGGGTCCCTAGCCACAGTAAAAGCATCGCGGATCCACCCATCGCTCGGTTGTCTGCCTCCCGGTTGAATTGTTCGGGTCTGAGTTGTACGATTTGTACATGAGCGACCTGGCCGTCAGCAATGCGAGAGAGCACCTGGCCGAGGTGATCGAGCTCACCCGTAGCTCGGGCGAGCCGGTATACGTCACGAGGCGGGGCCGACGCGTGGCGGTCATCGTCGATGCCGGGATTTACGATGACCTGGTCAATGCGGCCGAGGAATCCCTCGACCGCGCAGAGCTTAGGGCGGCACGGGACGAGGACGACTTCATCCCTTGGGAGCAGGTGAAGGCCGACCTCGGCCTGTAGTGGACCTCTATCGGGTTGAAGTCTCCCGAAGAGGCCTGAAGGCTTGGGTAGCCCTCCCCCGGCGCGAGCAGCAGCGAATTCGAGCCGCCATCGATCTGCTGAGCGACCAACCTCGTCCTCCCGGGTGCGTCGCCCTGAGTGGAGAGGCTAACGCCTACCGAGTCCGGGTGGGGGACTATCGAATTGTGTATGACGTGCTCGACGACCGCCTGATCATTCAGGTGATCCGCATCGCTCGTCGGCGAGATGTCTATCGGAAGTGAGCACCCTGGCTGGACCAGTCCATCCCGCCCGAGCGAGCCGATCCACTGCCTCGTTTGCGGGCGCGATCTTCTCGGCGTCCTACCGGACCATCCCAGGCGCAGTGATGTCGACGCTACTCTGGTCGAGCTAGACCCGGAGCTCGTGCGCCGTGGCCGCGAGCGAGCACTCCAGGCCGGGTTGAGCGGATGTAAGTTCAGGCTAAGCGACGCATCCAATACGGACTCGTATCTGGGTGCGGTTCCCGCGAATCTGGTACTTGTTTGCGGAGTTTTCGGAAATATTAGCGACGCTGATGTGCGTGGCACGATCAGTCACCTTCCCGAACTCTGCGCGCCGCACGCAGCAGTGATCTGGACACGGGGAACGTTGGAGCCGGATCTCACACCAAAGATTCGACAATGGTTCGTCAGATCGGGCTTTGTTGAGTCATCGTTCACGCCTATCTCCGGAACGTCCATGTCGGTAGGGTGTCACCATCTGATGGTTCCCCCGAGGAGATTTCGGTCCGACCGGAGCATATTCACGTTTCTACCCAAGGAAGCTCGTGATACTCGACATCGGACGCAATCTCGGCGGGACGGCTAACGCGCGCAGCGAAGCGGCTCCCACCTTGCACGGACGGCCGTGTACCAGTCGCCTGCCGCGCGCCCGGGAGCTGCCGAGTGGACAGGGGGCGAGCTTCACGATATCGTCTAGGGGTGCCGCCAAATCCTCGAGGCGTTAGTCAGTCAACACCCGAAACAGGGCACATCCTGTGCTCCGGTACTGAACACCGACCCGAGTTCGGAGTCAGGCGAGAGGTAGCTGTGACCCCGATGGTTCTGGACGATGAGCAAGTGCGGCTTCGGCTCGACCCGGGTAGAGCCGTTGCTGCCGTGCGGCAAGCGCTGCTTGACGCGGAGCGAGGCGACCTGGTGGCGCCTCCACGGGTGTTTGCCGAACTCGGCGACGGTCGGCTGATATTCACTGCTGGAGCCCGAGCGGGGAGCTGGTTCGGCTACCGCTCGTACGACACCTTCGACACAGATTCCGGCGAGCAGGTTGTGGTGGTCCACGAGAGGGCGAACGGCCGAGTCGCAGCGGTCGCTCTGGGCCACGAGCTCGGCCCACGCCGAACCGGGGCAACGGGGGCGGTCGCGGTCGACCTCCTAGCCCGCCGTAATGCCACCCGACTCGGACTGCTCGGTGCTGGCACCCAAGCGTGGGCCCAGTTATGGGCGGTTCGCAGCGTCAGGGCGCTGGAAGAAGTGCTGGTGTGGAGCCGTGACCCGCATCTCCGCGCCGCTTTTGCTCGTCGAGCCGAGGAGGAACTCGGCATCGCGACTCGTGAGGCGACAAGCGCAGAAGATGCGGTCCGGGAACGCGACATCGTCGTTCTGGCCACTAACAGCGCTGTTCCGGTCATCGAGGTGGGGTGGATCACCCCAGGTTGCCATGTGACCACCCTGGGTCCCAAGCAGCATGGCCGGGCCGAATTCAACCTCGCCCTCGCCGAGCGTGCCGACCTGATCGTGACAGACTCGGTCGCCCAGGCCCACGCTTATCGGCCTCCCTTTGTGCTGGAGGGCACCCCGGCGATGGACAGACTCGTGAGCCTCGGGGCCGTGATCGATCACCAATCCTCTGGCCGTACCCGGCAAGAGGACGTCACCCTTTTCTGTTCGGTCGGGCTGGCCGGAAGTGAGGTGTACCTACTGGCCGAGTTGGCCCGGCAAGCAGAACTCGATCAGACAGCGCACCCGGCCGCCAACGGATCAGGTCGTAGACCTTAGTGCGCTAGTCACTCACTGGCACAGTGCAATCTTCCCAAGGCTGAAGTTGTAGGCTCGAACCCTCGACTCGCGCTCGACTAATAGCCGATGAGTTCTCTCACACGGCCTGAGATCGCGGCTACGTTGCGATTGCAAGAGTAGATCAAAGTCCGACCCCAGGCACACGCTGCTAAGCGGCGGGCACTCGTCGTCGGCCAGCCGTAGGCTGGCGGGTCAAATTTCCCGAACTTACGACCGGATTCTCCGCGGGAGTAAGAACCGCGGTGGCTCCCCGGAGCGCGGCTCCGGTGAAGCACAGGAGTTTCAGGCCAGCACGAGGTGCCCCGAGAAGCGATAGCCGGCGGCTCGGAAGGCATTTACCATTGGGATGTTGCCGACACCGGTGTCGGCGTGGACCTCTTCAGCGCCTACTGCCGCCAGAATGCGGGTCGACTCTAGAAGCAGATCGAGCGCATACCCGTTGCCTCGATGCTCGGGCACGACGCCGAGGTACGCGATGATCGCGTGTTCGTAATTGCGGGTAGGAAACACCACACCGACCGGGGCTCCTGAGCGGTCACGGCCGACTCGCCACCATTCGCGCGGCGCTGGGAAACTGCGCAAGTACTCGAGGTCCAGTTTGGCTGTCTGATCGACACCCTGGGCACTCACGGCCTCCCGACCATAGGTGTCAAGCGTCCCATGCAGGATGCGGCGCAGCAGGTCCAGGAGTAGGACGTCGTCCTCGGGGCCAACGGAGCTAAATGTGAGCCGGTCCGATGCCGCTGGAAGGCCGAGCTGGGGTGACCACGTGAGGTGCCATCGTTCCAATTTCATCGTAAATCCGGCTTGGCGAGCCGCCTCCAGTCGCCCGCGCGTGGTCGGGGCGTCCGGTTGGTCGGCCCATGCCTCGGGTAGGAAGAGCTGGTACTCAGGCGGATGTCCAGATTCTGTCAGGATTTGGCGGTGCGCGCGGCGCAGCAGCTCGGCCCCGACCGCTAGGTTCTCCGTGCCTGATCCGACATCGAACCAATCAAGGGAGACGGGGTACGCCGATTGTGGTGGAGCCCACCAAGCGGCCCGGGCCAGAACATTACCTCCGCGTTCAGCAACCCAGGTCCACTGGGGTCGATAGTTGCCAGCGGCCATCGTCTGGAAGAAGTCTCGGCCCGGATACGGGTGACTAGGTCCGGACGCGCCCTGCATGGAGACGAACCGCGGCAGCTCCTCGAGCGCGAGCGGTCGGAACGAGACGCCGAGAAACGAGGCAGCTTTGGTAGCTATCGGAAACCTCCTTGCCAGCGAGCACGGCTCCTCCCGAAGCGCGCAAGTTAGGTTTTGGGGCGGTACCCACTCCCTACCCGCGCGCCGTGCGAGGAGCGAGGAATCGAGAAATCTGATTGGGGTGGTAGTCCATTGATCTCACCTCCTCAAACAGGGCTGGTAGGTCATCGCCAGCCTATCACTAGGTGGTCCGACCCAGCGAGGCTAGGCTGCAGTGGGGTTACGGAGCGGGTACAGATACGAGCACGAGCCCTTCGATCCCGGCGAAGTCCTGGGGATTGCACGTGTACAGGGGAAGTCCATTGGCGATCGCAACCGCAGCGATCATGGCGTCGTAGGCGCGAGCCGCCGTCTGGCGACCGGCTCGGCGAAGGGATGCAGCTACCTGGCCGAGGGCACGGGCGGCCGCGGCATCGAACGGCAGCGGGTCAAAATCGCTCTCGGCCTGCTGCAGATGTGCCTGTCGAGCCGAGCGTTCTAGGTCAGTGCGCGCGACCAGCGGGCCGATCGAGAGTTCCGACAGGGTGATGGTGGAGATGAGGGGTTCAGCGGGTAGATGCTCTTCCTCGGAGATAGCCGCTAGCTGGATGACGGTACTGGTGTCCAGCAACCCGCGGCCGGCGCGACCAGACTCGGTCATAGAGTGGACGCCAGTACCGTATCGACGTCAGTCCGCAGCGCCGAAGGATCCACTTCGGGCAGGCGGTGCCACCGCTCCAAGAGGACAGCGGCACTAAGGGCGGACGCTCGCAGCGGTCGAAGCTCCGCGACGGGATGTCCGTCACGGGTGACGGTCACCGTCTCGCCCGCTGACACTCTGTCCACTACGGCTCCTCCGTGGTTGCGCAATTCTCTAATCGTGACCACTGCCATCGACGCTCGATGTATCACGGTTGAGACATTCCAAGTAGACTCACGATGGCTGCTCCGGGGCTGTCCCGTTATGCAGGATCGTGGCCGGGGGCGATCCACTCGTAGATCCCATCACGTCGAACCCGGGGGCGGCCACCTGCAGTCTCCCGCTGAGAGGGTAGCTCTCGGAGGCGGAAGTGGCAGCTGCAGAATAAGCTCCGAGTGGAACCCATCTCGATGATCCTGACTTGTCGCGCTTAGGAGCTGTCTGCCTAGTCCAGGGAGATGCTGAGAAGGCGGGCGCTGGCGAGTCACCTGCAGCCAGATCGCCCGTTGAAGCGCAACGCCACGCTAGGCCTCCTCTAGCTCGAAAACCATGCTGTGCACTCTTACACTCGCGGCCAGGTCGGCCACGTCGGCCGCGGTCGCTTGGCCTTCAGGCGACTGAAACGCCTTTTGGAGGCAACTCATATCGTCGAAGTCGAGCTCGGCGATGAGGTAGTAGGGGTCGCCGCCGCGAACGGAGGCAGCGTTACGACTCAGCGTGTAGCTTCGAAGACCGGGGAGCTTCTTGGCCAGGGGGATCTGGACTTGCCGGTAATGGCGATCGAACTCCGCAGCGTCCTGTGGCGTGCCCCACAGCACGATGATCCGGGCGGTCGTTGTCATTGGTGTCGCTCCTCCTGGCAGTGGGCGTACTCCCCCGTTCTTGCCTAGCAAATTGCGCCGGTGCCGGCCAGACGGGCCAGCGGCCATCACACCGCGTCCACCAGTATCGATCGGCGGTCGAGATGGGAAAAGTGCTGGCCCACCCGGCGCCCTGGGCGGTGGCCCTCCCATATCGGGAGTGTGCAACTACGAGGACGCTGGACACTCCACTGTGGTCGTGGCATCCGTTCCATGCCACGTCGTCTTGCCAACAAGCTTCTCTCCATTTTTGCTCACCAGTTGTCGGCCGGCGTTGTCAACTGTCTGCACGAGCTTAGTGCCAGCCGGAAGACCATGACCCGTGCACCACCCCACCAACCCCCGGTCCGACTCGCCGCTCTCGGCAAACCTGCCGCTGAAGGTCACGAGCCAGCCCCCGTTCCGCTGACGCTTCGCCGCGAAGTCTCCGATTCTCCCCACCACCAGCGGCCTCACGTAGTTGCGCACGGTCTTGATCGCAGCCTGCCGTGGAGAAGGCGCAGGTCGCGAACCGCATCCGCTCACAGCCAAAGACACCACCAAGATGGCAGCTAGACCCGTTCCGAGTCGAACGATTCGTCCCATAGAAGCACTTCCTGGCTGATCTGGCGGCTCTATGGTCCCACAACCCCCGAGGCTCCGAAAGGCGACACCTCGCCCGGCTTACCTGGGACCGCGCGGGGCTTCGGCTAGGACGCGGGGCTAGCGGCGCCAGTCTTGGGAGCGATAGTCGCGAAGAAGTCCGTTTCCACAACCTGGCGAGTGCTGGCGTTGATGACAGCGTTGCCAGTGATCGAGGAGTAGCCGGATTGTGGCGGAGCTTCGATCACGACGATCCACAGATCCTGTGGCTGCCCTGGGGAGGAGTACCGGCCTTCGTTGTAGATCTTGACCGACGTTGCGTTCGCGATGTAGTAGCCAGCGGTTATCTCGAGGCCCGTCACCTGCCCTGATGGTGTTCCCGAAGGGCTCTGCACCTGCCACTTTAGGCTGGCGGCGGCGCTCTCCACCCAGTCTGGGACCTGATCGCTGGTCAGGCGGCCCTGGCTGGTAGACACTGCCTCTATGCGTACCTTGCCCGGCCCGACTACGTAGCTACGGTCCGAGCCCGGCGCCTGGTGTCTAAAAGCCAGGGCGAACACCAGGGCCGCGGCGATCACCGCCACTCCCAGCCCTGCTACGAGCGCCGCCCGGCGGCTCCGGCGTCGGACTCCAGCTCGAGTAGGGAGGAGCGGCTGGGAGTTGACCCGGGCAGCGGCTTCCATGCGGTGCCGCAGATACCGTCGCAGACGTTCTTCAAGTTCCAAATCGCCATTGGTCACGGTAGATTCCTCCTAATCGTGGCCAGCGCCCGTGCCAGATGGCTACGCGACGTGCCCGGGCGGCAGCCCAGGAGCTCGGCACACTCGTCGAGGGTGTACCCGTGAAAAAAGTGCAGCACCAGCACGGCTCGCTGGCGGGCTGTGCAGAGAGCAAAGCCCCGGGCTATCCCGTCATCCTCGGGAATCCCTCCGATATCCCCACTACCAGACCTCTCGTCCCGGCGCCATAGGGCGGCACGAAGGAGCCGACGTCGGCGCCAACTGATGGAACGGCGGACGCAGATCTGAAGCAGCCACTGCTCGCGCTTGCTGGGGTCCCTCAGAGCATTCCACTTCCTCCAGGCGAGTTCCAGACTCTCCTGGGCCACGTCTTCGGCATCCGGTCGGCCGTCCAATATGGCCGCCGCCGCGGCCACATGGTTCGAGCCACAAGCTCGAAGTCGGCATCACGCTCCGCGTCGAGGGCGACTGGTAGCGAATCACTCATGCCCATATGACGCTGCCACCTCCCCGATGGTTTACGTGAGGTGCCCCCAGACGACGAATAGGTGGTCCAGAACCGTCCCCCACCGTCCTTGCTCGCCCCAAGGCCCCGGGGTCGACCTGGTCTCGCGCTCTGCGCAAGGGGCTCAGGAGTTCAGTCTCCGGGGCTGAATTGGACGCCAAGTGAAGTCCGGAAGAGCCGTGGAGGAGTCATTCGGAAGGAGACCTCCCCTCCGCCAGCAGGGCGAATGGGGCGGGCGTACCAGAGACCCCGAACTCTCTCCACCTGCGCTGAGTAAGGCCAAACAAGATCGCAACGCCAAGCGCCGCACCGGCGACGGGGAACAAGACGGCGGGGCCGAAATGATGGACCACAACGGCCCCTAGCGCCACCGAGACGGGGAATAGCCCAAAACTGGTCAGAAGCAAAAGCCCCATCAGCCGGCCGATCAAGGCTGGGGGTGCCCACCGCTGGAAGGCGGTGATCGTCACCACGTTCCCGAACCCGTTCAGCGCACCGAAGGCGACCATGGCCGCTCCGGCCCCGACCGGCCCGCCGAGAAAGGGAACGACCGATATGGAGACCGCATCGAGGAGGAACGCGACCGAGCCCACCATCGCTGGCCGGCGAGCTGGTCGGGCCTGTCCGGCAGCGATGGTTCCAAGGAGTGCTCCGGCGCCAAATGCGGCAACCAGCGCCCCATAGCCACCGGCGCCCGCGTGAAACGGGCCGTGGGCCAGCGCCGGCAACGCAACCTCGCTCTCCGCTCCGACTCCTAGGTTCGCCGCGATGCTGATCAACAGGATGATCTGGAGAGCACGCTCTGAACTCACCAGCTGGCGCATCGTCGGGCGGTGCCCGTCACTGTCGGGCGTGGTCTTTCTGGCGATGTCCGAAGGGCCAGAATTCTCTCCGACTGGCACCGGCGCCGGCCCGCGCATCAGTGTGTCCGCGACCTGCCTGGGCAGCATCTCCGCGCGCACCGCTGCCAGTGTCAAAGCGGAGACGATGAAGGACAGGCCATCGAGCCCAAATGCGGGCGAAGGGCCGAGCAGCGCGACGAGGACGCCTCCAACTGCCGGTCCGATCAACGTGGCGAGCTGAGTACCGCTCGAGGCAAGCGCGTTGCCAGCCTGGAGATCCTCCTCGCCTAGCAAGGACGGGATGATTGAGAACGAGCCAGGTAAGAACATCCCCTCACCAGCTCCGAGCACCACCGCGATAGGCACAAGGGCGAAGGCGTTCGGACGTCCCGAGGCGACTACGATGGCCAGCACAATTACCACCACCGCCCGCACACCATCGGCTGCCAGCATCACCGTCCAGGGGCGCCACCGGTCACTGACGTGGCCCCCGACCGGAATCAACACGGTGCGGGGGATCCCATAGGCGGCGAGAACAAGGCCGAGCAGCAGTACTCCCCCGTGGTTGGCGAGCACGTACCACGGCAGTGCCACGGCATAGACCATGTCGCCCACGTTTGACGTGAGCTGCCCAGCAACCAGGAAACGGAAGCCCCGATGGCGCAAGGGAGCGAAGATGCCTAGCCGACGGCTCACTTCGGTGGCCGTATCCGACGAGTTGGCTGGCGCAAACGAGGCTTGGTCCCTGCGTTCCGGGAACTGACCGTCGAAGGCCCGGCCGAGAGCGCTTCTGAAGGTGAGCAGGGGGAGGGGTGGAGGGCGATGGGCCGGCTCCCCTGAGGTCGACGCTCGTGGCGCTCGACCCCTATGCGCTCAAGGGGACCCGCCAACCCCGATTCGCGAGCAGCTCCGCATTCTCCGATCAATCTGCCTCTGCGGGTGCCGGCGATACATCCCCATCTGGACCTTGAGAAGTACCGTCGCGTGTCGCCAGCGAGATGGAGGGCAGCGTCTCGATTTACCCAGAGCTGCTTCACCTCAGTCGGGCCGGACTTGAGCCTTTCTCCGCCGCCGGGTTCGGCTGGTACCCGAAGACGCGCCCAGCTCGGAAGGGCGGAATGGGTAGAAGAAGGTCAGGGCCTCAACTGGTGCCGATCCTTCTGGTCGCAGCTCCGGGTGGGCGATCCGATCCTGGAACCGCATCAGGGTCGAGAAAACCTCCTGTTCGGCTGCTTTGGCCTCCTCGGGGGTGACCCACAGCAGGAACTCGCTCTCGTTCGACGCGTCCTGCCATTCCGGTGGATAGCTGTGGCGCGTCTCCTCCCAGGTCTGGAGTCGTCGAAAGTAGCGCTCACGGAACATCCGGAGTAGGACTGACTGCGCCGTGTCGGTCTCGTGATCGGAAGGAGACGCCTCGGAGGTGATGCCTACCGTGGACATCTTCCAGGGGCGGTTGCGCCCGGGGCCCCCTCCAGCCTCCTCGACGAACCCGTAGCGAGCCAACTGCCTCAGGTGGAACGAACAGGTGGTTGGGGATTCGCCGATCCGCTCCGAGGCCTCGGTGGCGGTGAGTGGGCCGTCCAGGGTGAGCGTCTCGATCAAAGCTATCCGAACCGGGTGGGAGAGGGCCCGCATCGTCTGGGCGTCAGTGACGCGGCGTAGGCCGGAGGTTGGGTCGACCTCTTGAGTAGGCATTTGTCGAGAGTATATGCTCGAGAGCTTCTTGTCAATACTCTTCTCTCGAGGGGCTTAGCTGCTACTTTTCACGGGCGCGCCAGCAGCCGAGGTCTTGGTCATCGCCATCTCGGTTCGGCCCGACGCTTGCTTTTCGGTGATCAGGCGCTGGCGGCTGGTCGGGCCTTGGCTGGCACTACCCTCGCCTCGCTGGCCATCGGCTTGATCTTGTCGACTGGTTGGGGCGGATCACGGTGGCTCTAAGGCGGGCGACTGCGGAATGGGGTTGGACCCCAACGGTGACCAAAAAGGATGTCAGGTCCTGTCGGCGACTTTGAGGTTGTCGCTGTCATAGCCACCCTGCAATCACTAGTCGACAACGCTGCACATCTTCAGCAAGGGGTCAATGACGTCGGTGGGGGCGAGCTGATGGCAACCCAAACGGGCTCATTCAGTCAGCTCAGAAGACTCCGGCTGCCAGCACGCGGGCGGCTCTCCGCCGCGGACACCTGTCCACCCAGCGGTCAGCCATCGCGCCGGGATTCTTGGCGAGGGTGGCGGGGAGGACCAGTGGTGATTCAGGGTGCCTGTGGAGCACCGTCAATCTGCGAGGCGTGGCGGGACGGAGATGGCTGATCCAGGCGGAGGACAATGCCAGTTCAGACGCAATTGCCCAGTGGCCAGCTGGCCTACACGAGCGACCCTGCTCCGGTAGACGGCTCCGTCTGGGTTTTCCCTGGCCCCTTGACGCCGTTCATCAAAATGGCGGCGATACCGCAGGCAAATTGCTCAGGATCGCCGGGCTCGTCATCGAGAAACGCAGTCAGGAAGGCGGCATGAAAGCAGGCGCCCAACAGTAGGGCGGCGGCGGCGTCGGGATCGGCATCCTTCCGTATCCGACCGAGCGCCTGCTCAGCTCGCAGGTAGGCGCCCAGCAGGGCGACCGGACGGCGCGGACCTGAACCTAGCTGGGCGACTCGCTGCCGGCGGCGCCGTAGCCACTCTGGCTCTTGCAACTGCGGGCTAGCTGCCGGCATGGTTTGGCGGAAGAAAGTCAGCGCCCGCGACGCCACATCGGCCAGCACCACCTCGACGGGCTCGTCGTCAGCGGTCGTGGCCCGCTCGCTGATGCCCATCTCCCGTGCGAAGCGCCCCATCGGGACGCCTCCGCTGGGCAGGTATCTCTGTTCACTAATCTGGGCCGCGTTCAGCCTCTGCGGGAACCGCTCGGGCAGCGCGAGGAGAGCCCTCTCCGCCTGCGCCAAGATCGTGTGCCAGCGGCTGAGCAGGTCGTCGAGCAAAAGATCGCGAATCTCGCCCGGGACAGCGTCCTGCGGGACAGCCGGAAGGGGTCCTAGGCGGTCAGGGGAGGCACGCCGTCCCGCGGCTGGAGCTGGAACCTGCGGATCCAGCGGTGCGGTGTGATCAGAACGGAGCACAGCACAGGCCTCCCTGTCCCGGGCCAGCAAGGATACGATTGAGCGACTGGCCCCTAGGTTCCGTCCACCTTGTGGGCTACACTCCGCGTTGCGGATCGTGGCGTCGGTCCGCTAGCAGACACAGCCGACCGAGATCGGCAGACGCGGACGGAAAGGAGTGGGACCCACGAGCGACTGGGAAGACGGGCATATGGAAGAGGCTCAAGATAATCGCATCCTGGCGTGCCTCCCAGCCGCGGACCGAGCCCGGCTCATGGCGAAGCTGTCTCCGGTCTTCCTTCGGGTCAAGACAGTGCTCTTCGAGCCTGGCGAAGTGGTGGACGCAGTCTACTTTCCCCTGGATGGGGTGATCTCATTGGTCACGCCTCTGGAGGACGGGGCCATCGTCGAGGTGGCAACAGTCGGCAACGAGGGGGTGGTGGGAGTGCCGCTGATCTTTGGGGGCACCCTGGCAGTGCGGGCGATCTCCCAGGTCGCCGGCCGGTGCTTGACCATGTCGGCCGAAGCCTTCCTGGAGGCCATGGCTGCCAGCCACCCGATCAGCCAATTGGTCCAGACCTACGTGCTGGCGCTGTTTGGCCAGATCTCCCAAGCGGCTGCCTGCAATCGCCTTCACACCAATGAGGAACGGCTGAGTCGGTGGCTGCTGATGAGCCACGACCGGATCGGCGCCGACCGCTTCCAGATCACCCAGGAGTTCCTGGCCCAGATGCTCGGCTCGCGCCGGGCCACCGTGACCCTGTCGGCCGGCGTGCTCCAGAAGGCGGGCCTCATCCGCTACCACCGAGGCCATGTCGAGATCGTCGACCGGGCCGGGCTGGAGAGCGTCTCCTGCGAGTGCTATCGGGTAATCAAGACTGAGCTCGACAAGGTGACGGCGTCCTCGGGCTTCGTCATCGCGGCTTCGGCCCGAACGGCGGTCGCCGGCTAAGCCAGGCAGGCCTTCTCGTATCGGCTGGGTCGGCTGGTGAGCAGCTGCCGACTGTGGCAACCAAGGGGTGGGCTGCCCTGCCCATCAGGCGACGGCCGGAGACCGTTCAGGCCCAGTTGGTGAGAGTGTTGCACTCCCCCAAGTGAGCCCACAGCAACGGCACGCCGGGCTTGGGGGGGCGGCGGCCGTCGCTGTGAACTCGTCGGAGTCGAGGTCGAGTGGCAGGGTACGAGTCTCGAGGACTCGAGACCTGGCAGGGGAAGGAGGTCACGGGAGGGGAGAGGACTCCCGCAGTGGCGAGATTAGCTGCCCGCCCTTTCGTCGTCGGTCCGGTGGCGTACGCAGCATCTGGGCAAGACCGGCAGCTCGCGCGGACCACGATCTGCCGCTGGAACCTCGACACTATTTCCCGCTCTGAAGCGAAAGTCAGAGGTTGAGTCGGTAGCTAGCCTCGAGCGGAAGGAGCTAGCCACGGCTGCGACCAGTGGACGAACGAATAGTTGATTGGGATCAGTGGCAAGCATCGAAGCCGACCTCGGTTTCGGTAGCCGTGTCTAAGCCCGTCAACCCGGCTCCGGGTCGCCTTGCGGCCGGTCAGGCAGCCGCCCGCGCCGCTGTCCATGCCGAATCAACCGCGCCTGCTTGAGACCGTAGTGCTGGCGCGCGTACACGTAGGCGACGGATCCGTAAATTGTCCCCAGTCCCTTGTCGGCCGTGCGCTGGAGCACGGTGGCGGCGACCGCGATCTGGAAGGGGACGCCGACCACGATCAGCATGCCCACCCCCGCGGCCTCGAATCCGCCCAGGCCGCCGGGTCCCAGGGAGATTGCGCCAGCAATCGAGGCCACCGCATAGGCGAAAGCTGCGTTTGGCCAGCTGACTCGGCCCGGATCGATCGCCTGGATCACCAGCCAGAACATGGTGATAGTCCCCACCGCCTGCACCGCGCTGACTGCCGACCAGTAGAGCGTGTCCCAGCGTCTTAGCAGACTCACCGTGTCGCGCTGAAGCTCGATCACGTCCGGCACGAAGCGTCGAAGAAAGGGCAGCCGCCGCACCAGCGCCACAACTCTTTGAAAGACCGGCTGCAGAGTGAGAATGCCGGTGATCGTAAGCACCCCGGCCAAGGCGATCGACACACCGATGGCAGCCACCGTGTGGTGCAGTGCTCCCGGTACTGCCGCAGCGATGAGCAGGACCGTGTAGATCAGCTCCTGGACCGTGATGGAAGCGATGGTTGCACCCACCTCCACATTGGTTACCTCACTCACCAGAACCGCGCGCGTCAGTTCACCGCCCGGCAGCAGTCCTGCGGACTGTCCTGCGAAGTTGAGCACGATGGTGTCCCGGAGCCGGAGCTTGGCTCCCACCGCCAGAAGGAGCGGTTGCCAGCGCACACCCTGCAGGAGGTAATAGCTGAATGACAAAGCCGCCACAATCGGGGCGTACACGGGATTGAAACGCCTCGCGGCATCGGCAAAGCGCTCGGGATCCACCGCCAACACCAGGGCTATCACGACGCCCAGCCCGACTAGGTAAGGGATCGCGGTTCTAATCCGGGACTGCCAGCCTCCGGTCTGCACCTGGCTCACGAAGGGGTTCGCGCAGGAGGTCGGTCGACCGGTCTCAGGGCCGGGAAAGTTCGCACCGGTTCAGCGTAGACGAGTGCCACCGACGAGACTTCTGCTCAGAGCTCGACTAGGACCTTGCCCACCACGTTGCCCTCGACCGCCCGGTGGGCTTCCGCGGTGCTGTCCAGAGGGAAGCGGTGGAGCGGCAGGCCAGCCTCGGGGCCGACCCTGAGCGCCCCTGACCTGACCGCTGCCTGCACGTCCTCCAGAGCGCGGTCCTTGGCATCGTCGGGCTCGGTGTACACCAGCAAGAACTGATACCGGGTGTTGAGCACCATGCCGGGCCGGATTTTCAGCGAGACCAACTCGCGATCACTGGCATAGGCGACGATCGTGCCATGGCGTGCCAGGACCGCCTGATCGAGCTCTGCGTTGGCCCCTGGGGCGACCTCAACGATTAGGTCGACACCGCCTGGTAGGAGTTGACGCACCACCGAACTGGCGTCCTCGGCTCGGTAGTCGACCACGTGTTGGGCGCCTGCGGCCCTGGCCAGCTCGGCCTTCTCGGGCGAGCTGACCGTGGTCACGACCTGGGCTCCGGACCAGAGAGCCAGCTCGATGGCGGCGTGGCCAACCGCACCGGCGCCGCCCGCCACCAGGACCGTCCGACCCGCCAGGGTGCCAGGGCCAAGGCGAGTTGGGCCGCCCTCGCCGACGGTGAGGCATCGGTGGGCGGTGAGGGCAGGGATTCCCAGGCTCGCGCCCAGCTCCAGAGATGCCGACCCGGGCAGCGGGACGGCCTGCCTCTCGGGCAGGGTCACCAGCTCCTGAGCGGTGCCGTCGGCGCGCTGCCAGCCAGCCTCCCAGAGCCAGACCCGCTCGCCGACTCGGGTCGGAGCCACCCCCTCCCCCACTCCCTCGACAGTGCCGGCGCCGTCCTGGTTGGGGACTATCTGCGGGAATGGCAGCGCCGCCGAAGGCTGGTCTGGGCCCGGTCCTCGGCGGGACTTCCAGTCGGTTGGGTTGACCCCCGATAGAGCCACCCTGACCAGGACCTCACCTCGCCCGGGGACGGGCTCGGGACGCTCGACCAGGTGGAGCACCTCAGGCTCTCCGAAGCGCTCGTAGACCACCGCTCGCAAATGCCTTCCTCCCCGAATCCACAGCGGCCGACGGCTGGACCGTAGTCGAAGCTGCCCGCTTGCTGACCCGCCTCCTCGTTTGCAGGCTACCACGGCCCGGTGGCCTCTCCTGCCGCTGCCCACCAGCGCGGGGGAATGCGCCCTGGTCGACAGGATGCCGTCGCCAGAGCGGCCCCAATCGGACTCTCTGGCATGATCCGGTCATGGAAGGGAATCCCTTGGTGCGAAGTGCATCAGCGGGGGGGACGGAGCAGGAGCGGATCCGGGGCTTCAGCCACCGGATCATGAGAGACTCAGCCTCGCAGGTGGTTCCGGTCACCGGTGGTTTCGCGGTGATGAGCACTGAGTTTCCCGACTCTTACGAACACAACTGTCTGGTCGTGGATGCGCTGGTCGACCCATCGGTTCTCATGCAGGAGGCCGACCGGGTTCTGGGAGGTGCGGGTCTTCGGCATCGGGCGATCGAACTGGAGCTGGAAGGCGTAGACCCATCCTGGCTGGCGCAATTTCAAAACTGCGGTTACGAGGTGCATCCCACCTTGACGATGGTGCTGCGTCGATCTCCCGAGCGCCGTTCCGCAACTCCGGTGGAGCGGGTGCCGTACGAGGAGCTGAAATCGGTGGTGGAAGCGGGCTGGCGCCGGGAGTTGCCCACTGCGTCCGAGCGCTCGATTCGACAACTGGTAGAGCGGCGCAACAGTACCTACCGAGCCTGCCAGGTCACCCATCACGCGGTGCGTGGACCCGACGGAATCGCGGCTCGCTGCGACCTCTACCGGATTCCCCCGATCGGCCAGGTCGAGAATGTAGAAACCGAACCGGAGTGGCGGAACCGGGGCTACGCCACCGCGGTGGTGCTCGATGCGGTGGGGTTGGCCGAGAGTTCCGGTTGCAGTCTGATCTTCCTGCTGGCGGATGCCGAGGACTGGCCGCAGCAGTTGTACCGACGACTCGGGTTTGAGCGTGTTAGTGGCGCCCACACTTTACAGCGGGTATCGGAGCAGTCATCTGACCGGGCAGCGCTGCCAGACGCGGTGCGACCGTGACCGGTGTCGGCGGCCAGCTGCGACTTTGGCTGCCGACGGCCCGCCCAATGCTGCTCGGTCGGGTAACTGGTCGGACTCGCTGCAGCCACAACTCTCTCGGTAAATGAAGTATGTGTTGGTAGATGGCGGAGGCGACATCAATCCGTCGTCTGGGTCGTTCCGCTCCAAATCCCATCTAGCAGCTGGTACTGGATCGCTTCCTCTACGTCGAAGTAACGGCGGTTCGCCAGGTCAATCTCGACCCGTTCCGCGGGTTGATGGGTGGCCCTGGCCACCTGTTCGATGAATCGCTCCAGTTGGCGCTGGTGTTGGGCCAGTTCTTGGACTACCGCGTCGGCGGTTCCCACGGCCACAATTTCCTCATCGTGGAAGCGAAGGCGGGAGTGGATGGTCGCCTGGCGCCGGTCGGCCACCGCCAGGACTCCTAAGGCTGGACCTTCGGCGCGGCCGGCGCAGACCGCCTCCACCGGCACGCCCAAAGCGGCAATGGTGTCCATTAGGGCCAATGCGGCGGTGAGCGTGCCCTCGCCGCTGTTGAGGTGGAGCTGGATGGGGTCGTCGCCAGAACCATCGAGGGTCATCAGCTGGGTGGCGGCCATCATTGCTACCAGGTCGTCCAGGCGCCCTCTGACCCAGATTACCCGCTGCTCGAACAACCGAGCCTCCAAAAACTCTGTCAGCGGTGATTCCTGGGAGTAGCTCGGCGCAGGCCCGGGATCGCCCTCAGGGCGACCGTGGCCGACCGGCTCAGGCCTCGTGGTCATCTCCCCGGGCCTGGAGGCGCCAGTCGAGCTGCTGGTCCAGGGCCGCTGCATATCGCTCAAGGGTGGAGAGGCGAACGTCGGCGGAGCCGGACTCCAGTCGGGCCACCGCCGACTGCGAGGTGCCCATCCGAGCGGCGACCTCAGTCTGTGAGAGTCCCAGATCTACGCGACGAGCGGTCAGATCGGACGCCAGGCTGCGGCGCCGGGCGGCCATCTCCGAGAACCCAGGGAACACCGGATCGTGGGTACGGCTGCCCATTCGGCCTCCCAATTCTGAGACTTGCTCCGACCCGCCATCTCTTACCTGATATCTTATATTGAAGATATCGCCAGTGAGATGCATACGCGAGGAGGTAAGGGCAAATGTACCGGGATCAGGGCGGCTCCGTCCCACTCATGGGCTCGGTTATTCCCACCGTGCTGGACCAGTCGATGCGCGGGGAGCGGGCGTATGACATTTACTCCCTCTTGCTCAAGGAGCGGATCGTGTTCCTGGGCCAGGAGGTCGATGACCAGATCGCCAATCTCTTGGTGGCCGAGATCCTCTACCTGGAGGGCCAGGATCCTGACCGCGACATCCACCTCTACATCAACTCTCCCGGCGGACTGGCCTACTCCGGGATGGCCATCTATGACGTGATGCAGCACGTCAAGTGCGAGGTATCGACTCTCTGCATTGGGATGGCGATGTCGGCCGCAGCGATGATCCTCTGCGGTGGAGCTCCCGGCAAGCGGATGGCCCTGCCCAGTTCCAAGATCATGATCCACCAGGGTTCGGCTGGCACCAGAGGCGCACCCCGCGATATGGAGATCCAGCTCCGCGAGGTCCTGGCCAACACTCAGCGCATGGCGGAGATCCTGGCCCACCACTCCGGACGGCCCCTGGAGCAGGTGGAAAGGGACATCGATCGGGACTACTACCTCACCGCCAAGGAAGCCTTGGAATACGGGCTGATAGATGAGGTCCTGGCTCCCCGGCGAGGACTCTCTGCAGCTCTCGGGCGGGTACCCGCCCAATCCTCCGCGGTGGCAGCCGTCGGCTAGCCGGCTGGGGCTACCTCTGACCGAGCTCAGGCGGAGAGGCGCAAGCGGAGTGGCGGGGTCGGGCCGGTGAGCTCGGCGAAGGAGACCGGACGGCCGAAGAGATATCCCTGCAATTCGTCGCAGCCGTTGCGCACCAGGAAGGCAGCCTGGGCCTCGGTCTCGACGCCCTCAGCGACGGTCTTGAGCCCGAGCGCCTGGCCCAGCGAGATGGTCGCGGCCACGATCGCGCTGTCCTCCTCACCTGCCCCGATCCCGCTCACGAAGGACTTGTCGATCTTGAGGATGTCGAAGGGGAAGCGCCGGAGCGCGGTCAGGGAGGAGTTGCCGGTGCCGAAGTCGTCCATGGCCAGGTGAACTCCCAGGTTCCGGAGTCGGTTGAGCACCGACGCCTCGGCGTCTGGGTCGGCGCTGAGGGCACTCTCGGTGACCTCCAAACACAGTCGCCCCGGCTCCAACTCGTACTGGTTCAGGATCTCTTGCACTTCGTCCGGCAGCTGGGGGTCGCGCAGCTGGACCACCGAGAGGTTGACCGACATCACCAGTGCCTTGACGGCCGGGACGTTCTCCTCCCAGCCACGAAGTGTTGCGCAGGCCTGCTGGAGTACCCAGCGACCGATCCCGGTGATGCTCCCAGTCTGCTCGGCGAGCACGATGAACTGATCGGGATAGATGAGGCGTCGGCGGGGCCGAGCCCACCGCACCAGAGCCTCGACTCCGGTCATCCAGCCGGTGCCAGCCGCGACCAGGGGCTGGAAGTGGAGGCGCAGTTCGCCCCGCTCGGCCGCTTCGGCCAACTGGCCGGCGAACTCGGAGCGGTCCACGAAGGTGTTGTGCATCTTGGCGTCGATGACCTGATAGCGGCCGGGCGAGATGTGCTTAGCGTGATAGAGGGCGATGTCGGCCCGGCTGACTGCGTGATCCGACTCGGAGGGGCCGCGACAGAGGGCGACCCCACCAGTAACCGCGGTAACCACCTCCCGCTCGCCGATCAAATAGCGGTGGCCTAGCTGGTCGAAGAGACGCTTGGCGGTCGCCTCGAGCCCCGCCCGCGAGATTCCTCCCATGACCACTACGAACTCGTCGCCACCCACCCGCGCCACCAGGTCGCCCGGGCGCACCGCGCTGCGGAGCCGTTTGGCAAATGCCTTCAGCAGCTGGTCGCCTACCGGATGACCCAAGGTGTCGTTGATGGCCTTGAAGTCATCCAGATCCAGGGAGAAGATCGCGGTGTCACCCTTGCTCTTGCTGAGCAGCTTCTGGAGACGCTCCAGGAAGCCCCGCCGGTTGTAGAGGCCGGTGAGTTCGTCGTGATGGGCCTGCCGGCGCAGCTTCGACTCGATCCGCTTGCGGTCACGGACGTCCTGGTAGCTGGCCAGCACTCCGGTCACCTGACCAGCGTTGTCCCAGAGAGCGGCCGTGGACACCAGCACCGGGATCGCCCGGCCGTCGCGGTGCTGTCGAAGGGTCTCCACCTCATGCACCCCTTCGCCGGTATCGAGGGAGAGCTGCAGGATGCGCCGGAACTCCTGCTCGCGCGACTTTGAGACGGTGGGCAGTCGGTGGCCGAGCACCTCCTCCTCAGTCCAACCGAGCATCCGATGGGCGGCGGGGTTCCAGAGGACCACGTTGGCCTCCACGTCCACCGCGGTCAGGGCGACCGGCAACTCCGCGACCACTGCCCGCAGAACCTCGTGCTCGGAGAAGTCCAACGAGGGCATGGCGAAGTCGTTCGCCACCAGGCGGCGCAGCTCATCCAACCGGGGCGTCGGGCTCGGCACCCGGCGCGGCACCGGCAGTTCGATAGAAGCCCTCACTTGGCACCCACGATCCGAGCCTAGGCTGAAAACCATCACCGGCCCATGACGACGTAGTGAAAAAATCCCCTCTTGCCGAACTCAAAGTGAGGCAGGCAGCTCGGCGTTTCAGGAGCCAGGGGAGCGGATCGGCGGGGCAATTACCTGGCTGCCGGGCACTTCGGAGGGTCAGACGGTCTGGCTGAGCACCCCGACTGCCAGAGGGCCCGACTAGCTAGAAGCCGCCACCGGAACCGGGGCGGGAGTCAGCCGACGGAGGTCGGGCCGGTCCGAGATTCCGAAGCTGTGGCGCAGCGCCGACAGGGCCGCCAGCTCCCCACATCGTCCGTGGACCCCGGGGCCCGGAGTGGTCGACGACGAACAGAGGTAGGTGCCGGCAAGGGGCGTCCGGTATGGGTCCCAGCGCATGGCCGGCCTGAAGAAGGTCTGCTTGAGATTCTGGACCCCGGAGGCGATGTCCCCTCCTACGCAGTTGGGGTCGTGGGCCTCCTGATCCTCGGCCGTGCGATGTACCTTGGCCAGGATCAGATCACGGAACCCGGGCGCGAATCGTTCGATCTGAGCCTCGATCTGGTGGGTCATGTCGACGTCGGAGCCGGGCGGTACGTGGCAGTAAGCCCAGAGGGTCTGTCCGCCGGCCGGGGCTCTGCTCGGGTCGGCGACGCTCGCCTGGACCACCAGGACGTAGGGAAAAACGGGATGGATGCCAGACGCAACCTCGGCCTCCGAGCGGGCCACCTCCTCGAACGTCCCACCCAGGTGGACCGTTCCCGCCTGGCGACAGCTCGGATTGGTCCAAGGAACCGGGCCGGAGAGGGCGAAGTCAACCTTGCACACTCCGGCGCCATAGCGAAAACGCTCCAGCGAGCGCCGGTAGCGTCCCGAGATTCGGTCTCCGGCGATCTCCAGCAGCTGGCGGGGGGTGACGTCGAGCAGCACCGCCTTGGCCTTGGGCAACTCTTCCAGGGAGCGGATCCACCAGCCCGTCTCCAACTTCCCACCACCCGCCTCGAGAGCCTCCACAAGGGCGTCGGTGAGCCGGCCGCTGCCCCCCTCCACGAACGGCCATCCGACGGCGTGACCCAGGAGCGTCAGGAGCAGTCCCACCCCAGCGGTGGGGGCGGTGTTGAGGGGCCGCATCGCGTGCGCCGAGACCCCGGCGAAAAGGCCCCTCGCCTCCTGGGACCGGAACCGCCGAGCCACCACGCTGGCGGGACGCATCCCCAGCAAGCCGTAGCCGGCCAGGGCAAACGGGTTGGCAGGCGGGCGGCGCTCGGCCGAGAAGACCCAATCGGTGATCTGGTCGGCATGACGGACCAATGGACGCATCAGTCGGCGGTAGGCCCGCCGGTCCCTGCCCAATCCGGCGGCGGTCTCGGCCACCGACCTGTAGGCGATGGCCGCTCGGCCGCCGTCCAGGGGATGGGCGAAGACCACCTCGGGTTGGACGATGCGCACCCCCCGGGAGGCCAGGTCGAAGCGCCGAAAGAACGATGAGGCCACCGCCAGCGGATGAGCCGTCGAGCAGAGATCGTGGCGATACCCCGGGAGGGTCAGCTCCTCGGTGCGGCAGCCTCCTCCGGGGGTCGCGGCGCCCTCAATGACCAGGACCTTCAGTCCAGCCGCCGCCAGGGTGACCGCCGCCGCCAGTCCGTTGGGCCCGCTGCCCACCACGATGGCGTCGGCGGCCTCACTCATCCGGGGCGATCTTCGCTCCACCAGCCCGCCTGCGTCTACCTCCGACGGAACGGGTCACAGTCTGGAGCGGATGAAGGAGTCAGCCCGCCTAGTTGCCGGCGTGACTTCCGGGGGTCCGATCCGCCCCGAGCGCGGCCAGCTGGTTCAAGCGGGGTTATTCGGATCGAGCTTGATGCTGGTCGAGTTGATGCACCAGCGCTGACCGGTCGGGTTGGGTCCGTCGTCGAAGACGTGGCCCAGGTGACCGCCGCAACGGCTGCACATCACCTCGGTGCGGCTCCGTCCCATGCTCCGGTCCTCCTCCGTCTCGACATGGCTCGCGTCGACCGGTGCGGTGAAGCTCGGCCACCCTGAACCGGAGTCGAACTGAGTATCGGAGATGAAAAGCTCAAACCCGCAACCGGCACAGCGGTACAGGCCCTTGGCTCCCGGGTGGGTGAACTCGCCCCTGAATGGAGGATCGGTTCCCTTCTCCCGCAGCACGTGGTACTCCTCGGGAGTAAGCCGGGTGCGCCACTCGGCGTCACTGACGGTCTCTTGCTCTTCGACGGTCTCAGTCATCGGCATTCCTCCAGCAATCTTGGCCCCTTCCGATGATAGAGCGCGCCCGAGATCGGGCCATTTGGCATCACCCCCGACCCCCAGCCTGACCGCCCTCGACCAGATAGCGCAGGAACAGGTGCGAACCGTGGCGGCGGGCGCTGAGCAGGCTCAGCCAGGCGGACCGCTCCCCCTCCAGGAGGTCCACCCCGTCGACGAATCCCGCACGCCGTTCGCGCTCCGGACGGCCCGCCAGAAGCGGAGACACGGTCAGGAACAGTTGGTCCACCTGACCCGCCCCCAGCAGCTGGCCCATCAACCGGGGCCCGCCCTCGGTGAGAATCAACCGGTGCCCGGCCCGGCGAACCGCCTCGACCATCCGGGTGGGGTCCAGCTCCGGACCCGGGCCAACCACCACCACCTGGTGCCGGCCTGCCTCAACCAACCGCTCCCGGCCCAGTTCAGAGGTCAGCAGCAACGCCGGGTGGGCCAGTCCGGGGTGCCCCAGGTCGACCTTGCCTGAGCTGCTGGCGATCACCAGCGTGGGGCGCTCGGAGAGCCCCAGGCGGCGGCGCAGCTCCCGGTAGGCGCCCGCCTGGGGCGGGAAGATGTGCTCGGCGGTCCAGACGTGCCCCGGGCTGCCGCTCAGCGTTCCCGACCCGATCAGGATCGCCTCCGAGCAGGCGCGGAGCAAGCCCATCACGAAGCGGTCGGCCTGGCTGTTGCCGCTCAGTTTCGACCCGGACGAGGGGCCGACCACCGCCACCCCGTCCAGCGAGGTCACGAAGTTTGAGTAGAGCAGTGAGGAGGGAAGCCCAAAGGGGCCGCCGTAGAGGGTGGCCAGTTCACCCGGCAGCTGGTACTCAGGCAGGTCCGCCGACTGAAACAACTGCTCCAGGGGAGCAAGCGGCGTCTCCGGGGGGACCAGGCTGTCTGACATCAAGCTCCTCTGATCGGGCACAAGGCTCCCGATTCTCGGCTCAGGTTGGCGGCGGTCCCGGCCGGCTGTCAACGCCCGGCGCCTGGGGAAGGCGGGGCCAGGATCCCGGACTGCCTTCCCTACCACCTCAACTGGTCGATTGGACGAGATCCGGCTCGGCACTTATACTGGCCCGGTCGCGATGCGAAAGGGGCCAACCCGTTCTCTCTACGTCCCAGCCCTGGCCCTCGGGATCGCCGCGCTGGGTGGTGGTCTCGTTACCGGGACTGTCCTGGCGTCAGTGCACGCCCCGGTGCCGGCTGCCCGGCATCTGGTGGCTCCCAAGCAGTACGTGGTCGCGATCATGCCCGGGCACGGGGGATACGACCCGGGCGCCATCTCTCCTTTCAATGGCCTGAAGGAGAAGAACGTCACCCTCTCCATGGGACTGGATCTTCGCAAGGATCTTGAGGCGGAGGGGGTCAAGGTGGTCATGACCAGGACCACCGACGTTGACGTCACCATCCCCCGGGCGGAGCAGATCGCCAAGAACAGTCACGCCCAGGTACTCCTGAGCTTGTGGGTCAACGACTGGACCACCGACTCCCTGGAGGGTGCGACCGTGTTCATGCCTCACTCCAAGGACATGCCGCTGGCCAAGAAGTTGAGCACCGGTTTGGCGGCCGCCATCGCGCCGGCTGGGATGGGCGATCGCGGGACCCAGATGCTCCCCCAGCTCTGGGTCCGCGCTCCCATGCCGGCGGTGACCATTGAAGTCGGATTCATGAGCAATCAGCAGGACTCGCTGTTGCTGGCCAAGTCCAGCTTTCGGGCCGTGGTGGCGAGCGGCCTAGCCCAGGGCATGGTTGCCTACGCGCCCCAGATACCAAAGATCGAGACCAAGCTCCTCGCCTACCGGCGGGCCGAGGCCAAGGTGGCGGCCGCCCAGCGGGCCGCGGCCGCCCAGCGGGCCTCCCTCCTCCAGATGGCCAGCTGGGCGCCCCTCTTACTCCTCCTGGACGGTCTGATGGTGCTGGTCCTCTACAAGGACCTGATCTTGAGGGGAGTGCGCGGTCGGAGTCCCGCAGCGGCAGGGGCCCTGCTGCTGGCGGCCTCGGTTCTGGGGGGCGTCGTCGGCGCCGGGCTGGATGCTGCCTGGCGCGGGATCACCAGGGCCAGCCCC
>JBARIA010000113.1:0-18676 GCA_049799515.1 Candidatus Dormiibacterota bacterium
GGGCCGCCACCGGGTGTCCGCCCCGCGCAAGCCCGAGGCTCTCCACGCCCTCCGGGAAGTTGGCCGGCTGCCCAAGGTGCTGGCGCTGGTAGCGGTGGCAGCGACCCTGGCGGTGGTGGTTCTGTTCGCCCTCCCCTGGCTCAAGGTGCAGCGAGTCGAGGTGGAGGGAACGTCGGTGGTGTCACAGCAGCAGGTGCTGGCGGACGCGGGCGCTCGCTTTGGTGAGAGCACGATTCTGCTAAACGCGCCGGCGATGTCCCGCAACCTGCTGGCCGAGCCCTGGGTCGGAAACGCCACGGTGCACATCCGCTGGCCGGGCACCCTGGTCTTGGCGATAACGCCACTACCGCCTGTGATGGTCTACCAGCAAGGCTCGGAGCAGCAATGGCTGGCCGCCACCGGGGCGTCTCTGGGCCCGGTGCCGGGGCTTCCCTCGGCCAAGCTGCCACTGCTGGTGGACCAGCGTGCCCTGGCAGAGGCCAAGGCGGGCTCGGTTGTGCTGCCGGCCCGACTTACCCAGGCCCTGGTCGCCCTCAATAAAGTCTTCCCGGCAAGCTATGACGGGGTGACGGTGAGGCACTACGTGCTGACCGCATCGGGCGCCCTAGAGATCGTCAGCTCAGCTGGCTGGACCGCCGACCTGGGATTGGCCCTGACCAATGGGCAGATCTCGTCGATCGGGCAGAAGCTGGAGGCGCTCCGGGCGCTTGGGGGACAGGTCAACCTCAAGACCGCAGGAATCACGGCGATCTACCTGGAGGACCCCGCGCAGGTGGCGGTCAGCTACTGAACCGGGGCTTCGGTCCCGGGGAGGCCTAGACGCAAAATTGAGGGTATCGGGGTGGCCGCAGGCACAACATGATGTGGTTTTGGGCCACTTTGGGGCTTGTGCTGCTCTGAGTTTGCGGCTACACTGCGAGACGGCCTCGGCAGCGTCTCGAGACGGGGCCGCCAGTGCCCCACATCCCGATTTTGACCACAACCACACGTTGCAAAAAATCTCAGTTCCACACATGGGGATTCTCCTGATGACCGAGCGTGCTGGCGCCCATCGGGCGCCGCCTCTCCGCCGGCCCGCCATGGCGCCCAGTTGAGCCGCCGGTTGGTCGCTCTGGACTTGGGCAGCTCCAAGGTTTGCTGCGCAGTGGCTGAGGACGAGGGTGCCAAACTCCGGGTGATCGGAGTGGGGGAGGCCCGCTCGGCAGGGGTGCGCAAGGGCGTGATCACCGACCCGGACGCTGCCAGCCAGGCGATCTCCAAGGCCCTCGACGCGGCCGAGCGCTCCAGCGGCGTGGAGATCGACTCGGCGCTGATGACCCTGAGTGGCCGGCACATTGAGAGCCGGTCCAGCGAAGCGGTGGTCACGGTCACTTCCCGGGGCGGCGTGGTCGGCTCCAGCGATCTCAATCGAGTCCTCGAGGGGGCCCGGTCGGTTCCGGGGATCGAGGGCCAGGAGGTGATCCACCTCATCCCTCGTCAGTACCAGGTGGACACCAAGTCCGGCCTTCGGGACCCGAGGGGTACTCAGGGTGCCCGCCTCTCGGTGGACGCCGAGCTGGTGCTGGCCTCCAGCGCCCACCTGGCGGCGCTGGTGAACTGCGTCCACGCCGCCGGACTGCGCATCGACGACGTGGTGGTTCAGCCGCTGGCCTCGGCCGAAGGGGTCCTGCGCGACCAGGAGTTGGAGACCGGGGTGGCAGTGGTCGACGTCGGGGCCGGGACCACCAACATCGCCGTCTTCCAGGGCGGCACCATCCGCCGGGTCCTGGTGCTGCCGGTAGGTGGCCAGAACGTGACCAACGACCTGGCCACCGGCTTGCGCTGTGACCAGGACGAGGCCGAGACCCTGAAGTGCCGCCACGGCCACTGCGACCCTGCCCAGGTCCTCCCTGAGGAGATGGTCACCCTGGTGGGCAGTTCGCATGTGGGGGCGGAGGAGGTGCCCCGACGATGGCTGGCCGAGATCATCGAGCCACGGGCTCGAGAGATGGCCCGTCTGATCGGGCAGGCCCTGGACGAGGAGAATCAGGGCTTCTCGAAGCTGGTAGTCACCGGCGGCGGCTTCCGGCTGAGAGGCTTCGCCGCAGCGGTTCACCAGATCCTGGAAATGCCGGTCCGGCTCGCCGTCCCCGAGGGACTGAGCGGGCTGGCCGACCAGCTCGGCATGCCCGAGCACGCGGCGGCGGCCGGACTTCTCCGTTGGGGCCAGCGTTCGGGCGCCCGGAGGGACGGCGGCAATCTGAGAACCACCCGCAGTGCGGGCCGGCTGAATCGCTGGCTCCACGAGCTGTTCTGACCCTGAAGGAGACGCGATGCCTCAAGACGATCTAGACCGCACCAGCCAGGGCAACGCTCGGATCAAGGTCATCGGTGTTGGCGGGGGCGGCAGCAATGCCGTCAATCGGATGATCCGGGCCAAGCTCCGTGGAGTCGACTTCATCGCGGTCAACACCGACCAACAGGCGCTGCAGACCTCCGAGGCGCCGTCCAAGATCCACATCGGTCGCAAGGTCACCCGGGGGCTGGGCTGCGGCGGCGATCCCGAGATGGGGGAGATGGCCGCCGAGGAGTCGCGGGAGGAGCTCTCCAGCGTTCTCCACGATGCGGACATGGTCTTCGTCACCTCGGGGATGGGCGGCGGCACCGGTACCGGAGCTGCGCCGATCATCGCCGAGATCGCCCGCTCCAGTGGCGCCTTGACCATCGGGGTGGTCACCAAGCCCTTCACCTTCGAGGGCCGCAAGCGGATGGAGGCGGCCGAGCGGGGAGTGGACCAGCTTTCCGGCAGGGTGGACACACTGATCACCATCCCCAACGACCGCTTGATCGCGGTGACCGACAAGAAGACCACCATGATCGAAGCCTTCAAAAAGGCCGACGACGTGCTCCGCCAGGGGGTGCAGGGGATCAGCGACCTGATCGTCTTCCCCGGGTTGATCAACCTCGACTTCGCCGACGTGAAGGCGATCATGATGGGACAGGGTCCGGCCCTGATGGGGATCGGTTACGGCAGCGGCGACAACCGGGCCCAGGACGCCGCCCGGGACGCGGTCTCCAGCCAGCTGCTGGAAACCTCAATCGCCGGCGCCCACGGGATCCTGCTCAACGTCACCGCTAGCCCCGATCTGACGCTATACGAGGTCAACGAGGCCTGCGACCTGATCCGGCAGAGCGCTGATCCCAACGTCAACATCATCTTCGGGGCGGTGGTCGACGACCGGATGGGCGGCGACGTGAAGATCACCGTCATCGCCACCGGCTTTAGCACTGACGCCCAGCTCAACCCCTCACTGGCCGAGAAGTACCGGGCGACCAGGCCCCAGGACCTCCAGGAGCCGCTCCCAGAGCGGGCCCGGCAGCCCCAGCTCGACAACCCCGACGTTTACGAGGACGTCGACATCCCAGCCTTCCTGCGGGAGCCTCGCTGAACTGAGGGCGGCCGCCGCCGGGCGTTGAGGCTCGGGAACAGTTCCCCCGAGCCTCTCGAAGTGAGTGCACGAGCTCAGGCGATGATGGCCGGGAATCGGCAGTTGGCTTTGGGAAGACTCCGCGTGTCAATGCGAGTGTGTATAGTGTGTGTATGCCGCGAGTCAACGTCTACCTGAGCGACGAACTTGCAGCTGCCGTGAGACCGCTCGGGCTCAACCTGTCTCAGGTGCTCCAGGCGACCCTGCGAGAGCGACTCGCCTCGGGGCGCCTCGATGTCTGGCTGGGGCAGGGGGAGAGACGGGCCGAGTTTCTCGGCAGCCACGCGGCGGTCCGCGAGGTGCTGGAGGGAGTCGAGAAGGGGCAACACCATGGGTGAGGTCGTGGTCTTGGACAAATCCGCGTTGCTGGACCTGTTGCTCGGAACCGCGGAGGGTATGGCGGTGCAGGATTCCCTCTATGGGCGCGAGGTCCACATCACTGACCACGAAGAGGTGGAGGTGGCCAGCGCGCTGCAAGCAATGGGCACCAGCGGCATGCTGTCGCAACTCGATGTGGAGCGGATGATTCGGCGCACCGTGGAGGCGCCTTTCAGCACCCACCTAGCGCGCGAACTCCTCGTGACCGCAGTGCAAAGGAGCGACCTTCGGCTCAGTGACGCGTTGTGCGTCGAGCTAAGTCACCGATTGACTGCCCCGCTACTGACAACCGACTCGCGGCTGGCCGCGGCTTGGCCGCACTCCTGGCTGGTAACTGCCCTCCCCGCCAAGCCCTGAGTCAGGCGACCACCGTCACCAAGGTTGCTGGAAATCTCCAGGTATTGCTCGCTTCCCTAGATGTCCGGCGCGGCTGCTGAGGAGTTCGCCCGGATCCGCTGATCGTTCGCGACTACTCGGAGCGTGCCACTTCAACGAATGTGAGCACGTTGCCTTCCGGATCAGTGAGAGAGGCCTTGCGGCCTGAGTCTGCGACGGTCTCAATGGGTGGGCGACGGAATCCACGTTCTGTAAGCTCGGCAACCGTCTGCTTCAGGTTAGATACGGCTAGAGTCACTAACGCGTGCCCCGCGCGGGTGGAGTCGGCGACCAGGTACAGCCAGCCGGCCTCGGCGATTCGCCACATCACCTCGTCGTTCTTGGCCAAGAGGTCTGCGGGACGTCCGAAGAGCCGCGCGTACCAGACCAAGGCGGCGCCGAAGTCGGCCACCGCGATGCCGGCAAAGAGCACGTCGACGACCACCTGACCACCTTGCCAGATCCGACCGGGCTGCGACGCAACCGAAGGCGGGTCTCCCGACGCCTCCTCTGGGCCATACACCATCGGTTCACCGGCCGGCTGAGGCTCTCGGGCCGGCTTCAGCCCTGGGGCTCTCGCAACGAGGCGGCCGGAGGCACCAGCGCCGATGGCTCGAAGGTGACCGCCGGTGCGGTCGCCAGGGTGCGCCGTGCACGCCAGGCGACCACCGACGCCGCCAGTAGCAAGATCGGGACGAGGGGGATGGGAAGGGTGATCCGGGGTGAGGCGTCGATCACGATGACCGCGTTAAACAAGACGATCCAGAAGGCCAGCCAGTGCAGGTCCCGTCCGGCGCTGCGCAGCGCTCCCGCACTCCACACGGCCGGTCCCGCCAGCAGGATGAGGTCGTGATTGAGAGCGTGCGGCGCCACCAGCAGGGAGAGGCAGACGGTCGAGGTGAGCGCCAGCTTCCAGTCGCGGTCGCTGGTTGGCGGATTGCGCCACCAGGCCCAGGAGAGGGCTACCAGGGCCACTCCGATCGAGGCGAAGGCGAGATCCTGGGTCAGGTGTCCGTGACCGGTCAGCCGCCACAGAAATCCCAGCACCGTCTCGTCGAGGTTGGGCGGGAAGCGGTAGAAGAGGGTGTAGGACTCGATGTGGGGCAGCCGCAGCAGTCCGGTAATGCCCACCACGGCCACGGTGATCGCCGCCAGCACCACTAGGCACACGACCGCCTCTCGCACCACCCGCCGCCTCCAGGCTGCCACCGCCGGCACCACCATCAGCAGGAGCAGGTCGGGTTTGAAGGTAAAGAGGACGGCTGCCGCCGCGGTCCGCGTCCATCGTTGCCAGCCGGAGCTGCACCACCAGGCGGCCGAGAAGAGCGCCAGGCAGAGGGGCCAGAGGAGGTCGTACTGACCCTCCCCAAACGCGGTGTAGGTGGGGTACGAGGCGACGATCGCCAACGCTAGTGGGATCGCGCTCGGGCCGAGCTTTTCCTGGCGGACCAGCCAGATGGTTCCCACCAGGCAGAGGAGCAGGCAGATTCCGTCCCAGAGAAAGAAGGCGGGCCACAACGACACGACCGTAAACGGGATCACCACCCAGGCCGCTGGCGGCAGGGCCACGAACGGTTCCACGTAGGCCCGGCCCGGCCCGTGGCCCAGAAACGACTCGGCGTGGACCTGGAACTGTAAGGAGTAGAGCTGGTGGGCGGCGGTCAGTCCGCCGGTGCCCAGTGCCTTGGCGACCGCGTAGAAGGCGGCGAAGTCGGGCAGGGTCTGCTGGTCGATCTGGGCCGCCACCAGGATCACGTAGCTGAGCAGGACCGCCCCGCTGACGATCACAACCAGCCGCCGGGCGTCGTAACGCATCGGATTCATTTGTACCGGTCGGATCCACCTCAGTGGGGCGCCGCCCCCGATTGCGGGGGAATTGTGGCCGGGACGTTACCGGCCAAGCCCGCCCTGGTCCAGCGCCAGTCTCCCGCCCAATCCACCTGGCGCGGGAACTGCTCAGCCCACCACCGGCTCGGGCCGTCTCCCTGGGCTTTGGCCACCCTAGCCCAGGCGCCCCTAACTCGTAAGGGGGGGCAGGCGATCGTCCAGGCTGGATCCAGGCTGGCCCCGCGGAGCACCTTGGCCGTCCAGGTGGCCATGCCCAGATTGAGCCGTCCAAGCCTCTCTTCCAGAGCTAGCTGGAGGGGAAGGTAGAAGGCGAGGTTGAAGTAGGCGTCGCTCTGGGCGGTGGCCCGGTAGTCGAAGCCCGCCAGTCGGCCGTAGAGCGCGCCCTGCCAGCTGTAGAGAAGCGAGAAGCCGACCAGCCGGCCCCGCTGTCGGCAGAGGACGACTCTGCTCTCCGGATTGAGGTACCGGGCCTGGGCCGCGAGCTGCTCCGTGATCTCCCGGGGAGTTAGGGAGTGACCGTACTTCTTCTGCAGCCGCGCCGCCAGGGGAGAGATCTCCTCGAGGCAGGAGCTGAGGTGACAGAACTCCGCCTGTAGCCCGCTCTGCTGAAACCGCTCCATTTCCCGGCGGGCTGATCGGCGTCGCGACCAGCTCAGTTGGGCCAGGTACCCCTCGAAGGAGTCCCAGGTCACCTCGATCGCGCAGTTGGGGCCGGCCAGGAGCAGGTATTCCGGCCGGTTGAGCCAGCCAACCGCCTCCCGGGCCGCGGCTGAGGTGAGCCACATCACCCCCAGGCTGGCCGCACCCGATGTCTCGGCCAGCCGGGCCGCGCCCCCGAGTAGGCGGCCGATGAGGTGAGGACGGTCCTGCTCCCAGCCAGGATCGACCGCGAACTCGGTGGCGTAGCCGGACCTGGAGCCGGCGATCAGGGTCGGTAGCCAGGGCTCGGGCTTGGCCCTCCGTCCCATCACCCACTGGGCGCCAGCTGCGAACGGCTCGTAATGATCCAGGCCCGGGTCGCGGGAACCATCCCAGCGGTACATCGGTAGCCCGGCCACCAGGAGTCCACTCTGGTCTCGGAGCAGGAGGTAAGAGCAAGGCGTGGCGGCCGACTCCTCGATCGACAGGAGGAACGGGTAGGAGAGGTAGAGACTGCAACTAGCGCTGATGCGGTCCCACTCCGCGCGGTTCACCTGGCGGAGGCTGTCTACCAGCTCCTCTTGCACGTCGGGGGCCTCGGCAGGGACTGGGCGAAAGAGTGGCTGAAACACGGGCTGAGCTGAGATCAGCGGCTTTCCGAAGTCGGGCGCCGCCCAAACAGTCCCCAGGCGGTCATCCGCAGCTTGACCACCTCCTGTTGATCGGTCAATTCCGCCTTGATCTGGACCAGGCCGCGATCCGGCCGGCTCTTCGAGGTCCGGGCCGAGATGATCTCGAGCGATCCCCGAAGCTCGTCTCCGGGGCGGACCGGAGCCAGCCAGTCCAGGTCCTCTACCCCGGGCGAGCCGAGGCTGGCTGCGCGCGACAGGATGCTGTCCCAGTACAGCCGCATCCAGATCGACGCGGAGTGCCAACCGCTGGCAATCAGTCCGTGAAAGGCTGACCCTTCTGCTCGCCTGGGGTCGACGTGGAAGGGCTGGGGATCGAAGCGTCGCCCGAACTCCACGATCTCCTCGGTGGTGATCACGTGGGTCCCCAACTGGTGGACCTGGCCGATCTGGAAGTCCTCCCAGAAGAGGTCGATCTCAGGGCCCCAGGCGGCCATCTCAGGGGGTGGTTGGTGGGTTGGCAGGGTCGTCTCCTGGTGCTGCTCGGGAGATCCAGCCCGGTCATGCTACGCTGCCCGCACCTCGCTTCGAAGCGGGAAACCGAGCTCTCACTGGAGATCGCACCGCGCCCTGATGTCGGTATTCGAGCCGGTCGCCAACCCGGTCAGCTTCCCCGAACTGGAAGAACGCGTCCTCGAGTTCTGGCAGCGGGAGCACATCTTTGAACGCGGCCTGGAGCAGCGCCTGGGCGCGGAGCGGTTCGTGTTCTACGAGGGACCACCGACCGCCAACGGTCTGCCGGGAGTCCACCACGTGCTGGCCCGGTCCTTCAAAGACTGCTTCCTGCGCTTCCAGCAGATGCGGGGTCGGCGGGTGGAGCGACGGGGCGGCTGGGACACCCACGGGCTGCCCGTCGAGCTCGAGATCGAGCGCAGTCTCCAGATCGGCTCCAAGCAGGAGATCGAGCGGATGGGGGTGGAGGAGTTCAACCGGCTCTGCCGGGCCAGTGTCGTGGAGTACATCGACGTGTGGGAGCGGCTCACCAACCGGATCGGTTTCTGGTTGGATCTGAAAAACGCCTACCGCACCTACGACACCGAGTACATCGAGTCGGTCTGGTGGAGCCTCAAGCAGATCCATGAGCGGGGCTGGCTCTTCCGGGGTTACCGGGTGGCCCCCTACTGCCCACGCTGCCAGACCTCCCTCAGCAGCCACGAACTGGCCCAGCCGGGGGCCTATCGGGACGACACTCCCGACCCTGGGGTCACCGTGCGCTTTCGGCTGCGCGACGCTCCCCAGACCAGCCTGCTGGCCTGGACCACTACCCCCTGGACCCTGCCCGGGAACCTCGGTCTGGCGGTGGGGCCTGAGATCGCCTATGTCGAGGTCAGCCAGGCAGGCGAGCGGCTGATTCTCGCCAAGGATCGCCTCAGTGTCCTTGATGGCCCCTATCAGGTCGAGCGCGAGGTCAAGGGAGAGGAGCTGGTCGGGCTCCGCTACCAACCGCTATTTCCGTACCTGCCCGACCAGCCCCAGGGCTGGACCGTGATGGCAGCCGACTTCGTCGCTACCGGCGAGGGCACCGGGGTCGTGCATACCGCGGGAGCCTACGGCGAGGACGACCTCCGACTCTGCCAGGAGGCGGGCATCGAGGTGCGCCACACCGTCGGGCTGGACGGGCGTTTCCTACCCTTCGTAACCCACTTCCAGGGGATCTTCGTCAAGGATGCCGAGCCGCTGATCACCGAGGATCTGCGGACGCGGGGGCTGCTCTACAAAGAGGAGCGAATCCTCCACACCTATCCCTTCTGCTGGCGTTGCGAGACGCCGCTGCTCTACTACGCGCTCGATTCCTGGTTCATCCGGACCACCGCAGTGAAGGAGCAGCTGCTGCGTCACAACCACTCAGTTCAGTGGGTGCCGGCACACATCAGGGACGGTCGCATGGGCAACTGGCTGGAGTCGGTCCAGGACTGGAATCTCTCTCGCGCCCGCTACTGGGGAACCCCTTTGCCGATCTGGATCTGCAACAGCTGTGAGGCGCAGCGGTGCGCGGGCAGCCTAGCTGAGCTGGGTCTAAAACCTGGCACCGACGTGCACAAACCGTTCATCGATGAGGTCACTCTTCGCTGCGACTGCGGTGGGGAGATGCGGAGAGTGCCGGAGGTGATCGACGCCTGGTACGACAGCGGGGCGATGCCTTTTGCCCAGTGGCATTATCCGTTCGAAAACGCTGAGATATTCGCGCAGAACCACCCCGCCGATTTTGTCAGCGAAGCGCTGGACCAGACTCGGGGATGGTTCTACACCCTGCTCGCCGAGTCGGTGATGCTGTTCGACCAGCCGGCCTACCGCCATGTGGTGGTTCCCAGTCTGGTGGTTGACGACCAGGGACGCAAGATGTCCAAAACCAGGGGAAACGTGGTCGACCCCTTCGAACTGATCGCCAAAACCGGGGCCGACGCTGTCCGCTGGTGGTTCTACACCACCGTCTCGGTGGGGCTGGAGTACCGGATTTCGGTGCAGCGGGTCGCGGACACCGCACTGCGCTTCCTGAACGTTCTCTGGAACACCCAGAGTTTCCTCATCACCTACGCCAACCTAGCTGACTGGCAGCCCTCCGCAGCGGCCCCGCCTACGGCGCAGCGCCACCCCCTGGATCGCTGGATTCTGGCCCGGCTCCAGGAGACGGTGGCGGCGGCCGTGCCGGCCCTGGAGCAGTACGACGCCAACACTGCCTGCCGAGCGATCGCCGAGCTGGTGGACGACACCAGCACCTGGTATCTGCGCCGGTCCCGGCCCCGCTTCCGGGGCAGCCCGGAGGAGATCGCCTCCAGCTGCGCGACCCTGCATCTGGTGCTCCAGCAGACGGCGCGGCTGATGGCTCCGTTCACCCCGTTTGTGGCCGATGCCATCTTTCGGGCCCTCAGCCCCGGGCAGGACAGTGCCCAGCTCTCGGTCCACCTGGAGAGCTATCCCGAGCCGCTCGGAGAGCAGCCCGACCGGGAGCTGCTCCAGCAGATGGCGCTGGTGCGCCGGCTAGCCGAGGACGCCCGCTCACTGCGGGAGCAGAAGGGGGTTCCCATCCGTCAGCCGCTGGCCAGCGCCCAGGTAAGGGGGGCGGAGCTGACCGGGGAGATGTCCCTGGTCCTAGCCGAGGAACTCAACGTGGTAGAAGTGCGCTCCGGCCTTGACCCCGATGTCGGTCTGGCGACGGTGGAGCTGGACTTCGAGCTGACCCCTGCCCTACGTCAGGAGGGGCTGGTCCGCTCCTTCACCAGGCAACTTCAGGACCTTCGGCGCAAGGGCGGGCTCCAAGCTGGCCAGCCGGTCGAGGTGCGCTACGCGACTGATGACGAGCTGGCGGCGGCGATCCTTGAGGGGAGCAACCAGATTCAAGCCCAATGTTTCGCCATCTCCCTGGAGCGCGCCGAGCCTGACTCGGAGCTGCCGACCGGCTATTCCGGGTGGTCCGAGCTCAAGGTTCAGCCCCACCCGATCTGGGCAGCGCTACGGCGTACCCCCCCAGCCACCCGGTGAGCCGGCTAGGGGCTTCCCCAGCCGCCCCAGGACGGCCCATAATGCTCCCGCCCCCAGGCAGCGGCGGCAACCCCTCACCGTGTTGGTATACCGGCCCTGGGCACATTATCGAGGACTTTCAAGCATGACCGAGATCGCCACCACGACCCGCGAGAGCGACCTGGCTGAGATCCGCCGTCAGGTCGAGTCGGAGAAGGCGCGCCTGGACCAGGAGCTGGCCCAGCTGAGCGGAGTGGCGACCAACAGCGGCACCGGTCGCGAGGCCCCCTTCCACGAGCACCCCACGGAGCACGCTGGGGAGATGGAAGAGCACGAGCGGCTGCAGGCGATCCGCGAAAATCTGCAGCAGATGTACGAGCAGTGTGACGACGCCCTGGGGCGGTTGGAGCGGGGCGAGTACGGGCTCTGCCGCAGCTGCGGCAAGGAGATCGCCATCGAGCGGTTGCGCGCCTTGCCCTATGCGACCAGGTGCGTTCCCTGCAAAGAGGCCAAGCGCGACTGACGCCGAGGAGGGGCCCGCGGGGTCTCTGGGTGTCTTGATCCGATCTCGGCCGTGGCCTTTCCGGACGGGAGTGGCGGCGATCGCGGTCTTCGTCCTCGATCGGGTCACCAAGTACTGGATCAGCCACACGCTGACCTTGGGCCAGCAGCTTTGGCCCAACTGGCCCGTCCACATCTACTACACCATCAACAGCGGGGCCGCCTTCAGCATCCTGCCCGATGCCGACTGGCTCTTCCTGGCGGTGGCAGTGGGGGTGGTGGTGGCCATTGGCTGGAAGTGGCGCCTACTCGCGCTTCAACCGGCATGGGTTCAGGCCGGAGTGGGTTTGCTCCTGGGAGGGGCGCTCTCCAACGCGGTGGACCGGATCACCCAGGGATACGTGGTGGACTTCATCGAATTTCCCCACTGGCCGATCTTCAATGTCGCCGACTCTGGGATCACCGTCGGGGTGGTCATCCTGGTGATCCGGATCACCATGGCCGGACGAGCCAATGCCTGACGACTCCCTCCGGTCCCGCAGTGACCTCCCCGCTGCCCTTCAGACTGAGGATGGCCTGCGTCTAGACGTCTTTCTGGCCGGGCGCCTGGGTAGGACCCGCGCCCACCTCCAGCGTCTGGTCCGGGAGGGGCTAGTTTTCGTCGGGGGGCGCCTGGTCCTGCGGCCCTCTCAGCTGATCCACCTCGGCGACCTGGTCACGGTGGCTGAGGAAGCTCCCCCGGCAGCGCTGGAGCAGCCGCCTCAGGAGGTGCGGCTGGTCTACGAAGACGAGCTGCTGGTGGTCGTCGACAAACCGGCCGGAATGGTGATCCACCCGGGCCCCGGGCACCGCCATGGCACCCTAGCCCAGCTGGTCCAGAGCTGGGGCGGACCCTGGTCGACGGCTGGCGGTGAGGACCGCGCCGGGATCGTGCACCGGCTCGATCGAGGCACCAGCGGACTTTTGGTCCTCGCCAGGACCGAGGGGGCCCACCGGGCGCTGGCCCGTCAGCTCCGGGCCCGGAGCATGGGCAGGGAATACTGGGCCCTGGCCGAAGGGGAGTTTCGGGAGGACCGGGGCCGAATCGAGGCGGCGATCGGCCGGGACCCCAAGCGGCCCCGGCGGATGGCGGTCGGCGCTAGCGGTCGCGCAGCCACGACCGAGTTCAAGGTGTTGGAACGATGGCCGAGCTACACGGCGTTGCAGCTGCGGTTGCTGACCGGGCGCACTCACCAGATCCGGGTCCACCTGGCCTACATCGGGAAGCCACTGGCCGCTGACGGGCTCTATGGGACCACCTCGGCCAAGGGCTCGGCGCGACCCGCCCTCCACGCCGCCATGCTTCACTTTCGCCACCCGGCCGACGATCGCGAGATGGCCTTTGTCAGCCCCCTCCCCGACGACCTGGAGGCGCTCCGGATTGAGATCGGTGCCCCGCCCGGGAGCCGGGCATTGTGGCCCTGGGAACCCCTACCCTCGAGCGTGGTATGACCGAGGGTTCGCACCGAGGACGGCTGATAGTGCTCTCCGGCCCGAGCGGAGTCGGCAAGGACACGGTGATCGAGCAGCTGCTGCCGCTGCGGCCCTCGCTGCGACGCCCTGCCGGCTATACCACTAGGGCACCCCGTCCAGGGGAGATCGACGGACGCGATTATTCATTCGTCGACCTGGAGACATTCAAGGCCATGGAAGCTGGCAATCGGTTCCTGGAGACCGCATCGGTCCACGGCAATCGCTACGGAACCTCAAGGGCGCGGGTGGAGGCGCTCCTCGACGCCGGCTCTGACGTGCTGCTCAAGCCTGACGTGCAGGGTGCCGCCCAGCTTCGGGATGCCGGGGCTGACGCCATCTTCGTGTTCCTGATGCCGCCCTCCCGAGAGGTCTTGTCGCAGCGGCTCCAAGATCGGGAGACGGAAAGCGAAGAGGAGTTGGCAGTCCGCACTCGAGATGCCGACCGGGAGATGGCTGAAGCTGGCTGGTACCACCACGTGGTGGTCAACGATGAGGTGGCCCGGGCCGCTGGCGAGGTGGCATCGCTCCTGGCTAATCCGGACGCCGCTTTGGGCTAGGCGGCTCTCGGTGCCTGCCACAATGGCTCGAGATGGCTGAGGAGATGCGGCCGGGGCTGGACGGACGGCATGTCGCGGTCCACGTTTGTGGCGGGGTGGCGGTGGTCAAGGTGCCCGAACTGATCACAGCACTCCGACGGCAGGGTGCCGAGGTCAGAGTGGCGATGACCCCTTCCGCAGTCTCGTTCATCTCGCCGATCACCCTGCGCGCTCTGTCCGGGAACCCGGTGGCCTGGCGCCTTCTTCCCGCCCGGCGAGGCGCTCGGCACGACGACGAGAAAGGGGCCGGCCACGGGATGGCCCACATCGATCTCTCCAGTTGGGCCGACTGCCATCTGGTTGTGCCGGCCACCGCCTCCACCCTGGCCCGCCTGGCGGCGGGGCTTGCCGACGACGTGGTCAGCTCCACCCTTCTGGCCACGACAGCCCCGATCGTGGTGGTCCCGGCCATGGAGACGGGGATGTGGCGCAACCCGGCCACCCAAGAGAATCTCGCCACCCTGGTGGCGAGGGGGGCCCAGGTGGTGGGGCCGATCCGCGGTCGGCTGGCCTCGGGGCGGATCGGCGAGGGCCGGCTGGCGGAGCCCGACGAGATCCTGGCCGCGACCTTGCGGGTGTTGCAGCCGGAAGGTCCGATGCAAGGCTGGGAGGTCCTGATCACAGCTGGCGGCACGCGGGAGCCGATCGATCCGGTTCGCTACCTGGGCAACCGCAGCAGCGGCCAGATGGGGGAGCAGCTGGCGCTGGCGGCGGCCGCGCGAGGCGCCACGGTTCACCTGGTCACGGCCGTCGAACGGGCTCCCGAGCTCAGAGGTGTGGAGTCGGTGAGGGTGGGGACGGCGGAGGAGATGCTCCGCGCCGCTCTCGATCTGCTTCCCTCGGTGCGCCTGGTGCTGATGGCGGCCGCGGTCGCCGACTACCGGGTCGAGCACCCGTCGTCCAGCAAGCTCCATCGTCGCGAGCACCCAGAGCTGGAGCTGCGGCTGGTCCCCAATCTCGACATCCTCGCTCGGCTCACCCAGGAGCGGAAGGAGGGCTGCCTGATCGTCGGGTTTGCCGCCGAGACCGAGAACGTGGCCCAGCGGGGGCGCGCCAAGCTGAAGGAGAAGGGCTGCGACATGATCGTCGCCAATCCCGTCACCGGCGAGCACTCAGCCATGGGCGGGGATATGGCGGAAGCCACCCTGCTGGTCCGGGGTGGCCGGGCGGTCCTGCTGGAGTGGCAGCCCAAGTCCGCGATCGCCAACGCCATTCTTGACGAGGCCCTTCGGCTGGACGAGGAAGCTCCGAGCGCCCAGACCGCCGGTTGAGCAACTCTGAGCACCGAGTAGCCAGGGTATCCCCCGACCTCCGGGCGGGTCCGCCAGCCGGGCTCTACGACTACCTCATCCCCACTGAGCTCCAAGACCAGGTCCAGCTGGGCCAGCGAGTGGTCGTGCCCTTCGGGAGGCGCCGGGTCTTCGCCTTCGTGGTCGAACTCCTGGAGGATTCGCCGATCGAGGAGCTTCGCCCGTTGGAGCGGATTCGCGACCAGGAACCGCTGCTGTTGCCGCACCAGATCAGCCTGGCCCAGTGGATCGCCTCTCACTATCTCTGCCCACTGCCGGAGGTTCTCCGGGCCATGATCCCGCCGGCCCTGCGGACCGGCAAGGCAACTGCCCGTCGCCGCGCCACCCCCAAGCGGGCAGTTGTGGATCCGTCGTCTACGACCGGAGGCGATGCCCCGCTGGTCCTCACCCCAGCTCAGGAGGAGGTCTTCGGTCCCATTCGGGACGCCATCACCTGGTCTCGGGCGGAGGAGTTCCTCCTCTTCGGGGTCACTGGATCAGGCAAGACCGAGGTCTACCTGGCCGCGATCAAGGCGGCGCTGGGGCAGGGCAAGGGAGCGATCGTGCTGGTCCCGGAGATCTCCCTCACCCCGCAGACCGAGAAACGGTTCGCCGTCCACTTCCCCGGGATCGTGGCCGTGCTCCATTCCGGCCTGACCGTCGCTGAGCGGGGCCGGGAGTGGCGGCGGGTCCGGGCCGGCCAGGCTCAGGTGGTGGTGGGCTCCCGCAGCGCGGTCTTCGCGCCGATGGCGAATCCCGGGGTGGTGATCGTGGACGAGGAGGACTCGTCTTCCTACAAGCAGTACGACGCCATGCCCCGATACCAGGCGGCCGACGTGGCCCGCCATCTGGGCCGGATCCTCTCGGTGCCGGTGGTGCTCGGGAGCGCCACCCCTCGGTTGGAGGCCTACCGACAGGCCCTGGGAGCCAGCGGGCTCCATCTGCTGCGGATGCCTGACCGCTTTGGGGGCAGGCCGCTACCACCGGTCGAGGTCGTCGACCTGCGCGAGGAGCTAGCCTGGGGGAACCGCTCCCCGTTCTCCCGGCGGCTGGCTGAGCTGGTGACCGAGACCCTGCGAGAGGAGGGCCAGGGAATCCTCTTCCTCAACCGCCGGGGCACCTCCAGCGTGGTGCTCTGCCGCAGCTGCGGAGAGTCGCTGGGCTGTCCCAACTGCTCGGTGTCGCTGACTTTGCACTTCCAGGGGCGGCTCTGCACCTGCCACTACTGCGACCACCAGCTGGTGCTGCCGGAGGAGTGCCCCAGCTGCGGCAGCCCGTTGCTTCGGGCGCTCGGGGCCGGGACCGAGCGGATAGAGGCGGAGGCCAGAGAGCGCTGGCCCCAGGCCCGGATCCTGCGGATGGACCGGGACACGGTCGGGCACCGCGATGCCCACCGGGAGATCTACGAGGCCTTCGTCCGTCGCGAAGCCGACCTCCTGATCGGCACCCAGATGGTGGCCAAGGGTTGGGACCTGCCCGGGGTCCGGCTGGTGGGCATAGTCAACGCCGACATCGCGCTCCACTTTCCCGACTTCCGGGCCGCCGAGAAGACCTTCTCGCTGCTGACTCAGGTGGCCGGCCGGGCAGGGCGCGGCGACGAGCCGGCCCAGGTCATCCTCCAGACCTACAGCCCCGATCACCCGGTGGTCCAGCTGGCCAGCGCTCACGACTACGAGGGGTTCGCAGAGATGGAGCTTGAGGCGCGGCGCCAACTGCGCTTTCCCCCCTTCACCAGGCTCCTGGTACTCACCCGAAGCGACCCGAGCGACCGGGCCGCCCGGGAGCAGGCTCAGCTCGAGGCGGTCCGGCTCCGTGCGCTGTTGGAGGGAAGCGAGGTGGAGGTGCTGGGACCGAGCCCCGCCTTCATTCCCCGGCTTAGATCCCTCTACCGCTGGCAGCTGACCATTAGAGCGACCCGGCTGGAGGCAGTCCGGTCCCACCTTCCAGAGGGAAGGGGCTGGGCCATTGACGTCGATCCTGCGTGACCCTGGCTAGCGGACAATCCGGCTCAGCACGGCTGGGCCGGGGCTGGGAGACTGAGCACCTTCGCCTGCCGCCCGTTGGCGGCGGAGCGTGGCCGCGGCAACTCCTGGAGGTAACTCGGTGCGCGTGGTCTTCGCCGGATCGGCCGAGTTCTCGATCCCCGTCCTGAGAGCGCTGGCGGCCTCAGGTCATGAGGTGGTCGAGATCCTGACCGCGCCTGATGCGACCGGCAGCCGGGGCTCGGCCGCGCCGCGGCCGGTCAAGGAGGAGGCCGTCGCCCTCGGGCTTCCGCTGGAGCAGCCCCTCCGACTAACCCGAGAGTTCTGGCAGGAGATCGCCCTACCGCTCCAGCCTGAGGTCCTGGTGGTGGCGGCCTACGGGCAGTTGGTACCGCCCTCCGTGCTGGAATCGTTGGTGCAGGGAGGAGTAGGGGTTCATCCCTCGCTATTGCCCCGTCATCGGGGGGCTTCGCCGGTGGCGGCGGCGATCCTGGCAGGCGACAGCCGGACCGGGGTTACCGTATTTCGTATGGACCAGCGCATGGACGCCGGCCCCATCCTGGCCCAGGAGGCGATCCCGGTCCCGGGCTCCGCGACAACGCCGTCGCTGACCGCTCGGCTGGCCCGGCTGGGAGCCCAAATGGCGGTGCAGGCCCTGGACCGTCTGGCGGGAGGTGACGCCAGCGACATCCCTCAGCTGGACTCCGGGGCCACCTACTCTCACCGACTGGCCCGCCAGGACGGCAGTCTCGAGTGGTCCATGACCGCGGCAGAGATCGATCGGACTATGCGGGCCCTGATGCCCTGGCCGGGGGTCACGGTGCCCCTGGCGGGAGCGCGGGTCAAGCTGCTCCGGGGAGCTCCCGACCACATTGCTGAGGACTTGCCGGACGCCCCGCCGGGTCAGATCTTGGAGCGGGGCGGGGACTGGGTCCTGGTCCGGACCGCGGAGGATGCCTTTCGGGTCGAGCTGATCCAGCCCGCTGGCCGGCCACCGATGACCCCGGCCGCCTTTCTGAGGGGCCGAAACAGTGCCTCCGGGAGCCGGCGCCGTGGCTGAGCCCAAAGAACCGCGGCTGCTGGCTCGAAACCGGCGCGCTCGGCACGAGTACCACATCCTGGAGCAGATCGAGGCAGGGATAGAACTGTGGGGGACAGAGGTTCGCTCCCTCCGGCAGGGCGGGGCCCAGATCACCGAGGCCTACGTCCGGATTGACCGGGGCGAGGCCTGGCTCCATGGCGCCCACATCCAGCCCTATGAGTTCGGCAACCGCCAGAACCACGAGCCCGGACGCTCGCGCCGACTGCTCCTGCATCGCCGTCAGATCGACCACCTGGCCGGTGCCGTCAAGCAGCCAGGGGTAACCCTGGTGCCGCTGGATCTTCACCTCTACCGCAACCGAGTCAAGGTGGAACTGGCTTTGGGGCGGGGCAAGCGCGAGTACGACAAGCGCTACGCCCTGGCCGAGCGGGAGGCCCGCCGGCAGATAGAGCGAGGGGTGCGTCGGGACTGGAAGGGCGGGGTATAGTCCATTTGTAACCTGCTCGTGGGGGCGTGTGGCTTCGACGGGGACGTGGGTTGCGAGATGGCGTGTCGAGCCCCGGGCTCGTAAAACCGGGAAAAGGCATTAACTGCCAACAATCAGAGCCAACCGGCTCTGGCCTACGCTGCCTGATCTAATCAAGCAGTAGCGCCAAAAGCTCGGGCTTAGGCCCGACGTCGACCGGGCGAGTGCCTGTGGCGTCCGGACTCGACGTAAATACAGCGGGCTAGCTCAGGTGTGGCGTCTCAGCGCTCCTGGGGACTTTCTCTGAGGCTGGCCCGCCTCGAGCCCGTCCGGGGGCGCGGGGTGGGTGAGATCAGTTCCCGGGCTACACACGTAGAGGTCTCGTGAGACGCGCTCTCGGACCCGGGTTCGATTCCCGGCGCCTCCACCAGGG
>JBARIA010000114.1:0-4224 GCA_049799515.1 Candidatus Dormiibacterota bacterium
CCAGCACCCGAACCTCGCCGCCCTCGGCAAGAAGCGTAGCGGCGACCGCCCGCGCAGCACCGCCCGTACCGACCACGACCGCGGTGTGCGGCAGGCACCCGACGCGACGGCGGAGCGCGGCCAGGAATCCGGCGCCATCGGTCGAGTCCCCGAAGGATCCGGAGTCATTGAAGGTGAGGGTGTTGACCGAGGCGCAGATCTGAGCGGTGGGGCTGAGCTGATCGGCCAGCCGCGCCGCCTCCTGCTTGAGGGGACTGGTCACGTTCACTCCCCGAAAGCGCTGGGACAGCTCTGGCCAGGCACCCGCCAGCCCCCCCTGGGAGACCCTTACCAGCCGGTACTCCCAGTCGAGATCGACCGCCGCGAAGGCCGCGGCCTGTATTGCGGGCGAGAGGCTGTGAACCACCGGGTCGCCCACCAGCGCCACCTCAACCATCAGGAGAGCCGCGCCAGGAGGGGCAGGAAGCCGGGGAAGGAGTCGGCGATGAACTCGCCTCCGGCCACCGCCACCTCGCCCCGGCTCACCAGTCCTGCCAGGGTGAAGGTCATCGCCAGGCGATGATCGGTCTGAGCGTCGCAGATGCCACCCTGGAGGGCAATCGGACCCCTGACCAGGAATCCGTCCTCCAGCTCCTCGGCGTCGACTCCCAGAGCGCGCAGGCCGGCGATCAGCCCCTTGATCCGGTCACTCTCCTTGACCCGAAGTTCGGCGGCTCCGTGTACCTCGCTGACCCCCTCCGCAGTGGTCGCCAGCAGCCCCAGGAGGGGCAGCTCGTCGATCAGTAAGGGCACTTCCCGGGCGTCGATCCGGAATGTCGCCAGCTTGGCGTAGCGCACCCTGATGTCTGAGACCGGTTCGGGGCCGGAGCCCTCTGCCTCTGGCTCGAACTCGACCCTCCCTCCCATCCGGCGCAGGACTTCGAAGAAACCGAGCCGGGAGGGATTGACCGAGACCCTCTCCAGCAACAGATCCGAGCCCGGGACCAGCGCCGCGGCGGTGGCCAGAACCGCCGCCGAGGAGGTATCCCCTGGGATCACCAGATGGAGTGGACTGAGCTGCCCCGGCTCCAGTCGGACTGTCCTGCCAGCCGCCGAATCCTCAACCACGATCTGAGCCCCCATGGCCGCCAGCAGCCGCTCGGTGTGGTCCCGGGTGGGCAGCGGCTCAAAGACCGTCGTCGGGCTGCTGGCCCGCAGCCCCGCCAACAGCACTGCCGACTTGACCTGGGCGCTGGACTGGGCAGGGCTGAATGAGATGCCGGAAAGCTCGCCTCCCCGCAGCTGGAGCGGGGGACGGCCTCCGGCGGCGGTCGAGATCACGGCTCCCATGCGGCGGAGCGGCTCAGCCACCCGCTCCATCGGTCGGCCCAGCAGCTGGGCATGCCCGGTCAGCTGGACGGTGAAGGGCAGGCCGGCAATCAGCCCCGCGCCGAGACGCATGGTGGTGCCAGAACGGCCGCAGTCGAGCGCTTCGGCGAAGACCCGGGGAGGGCAGGCTGCTCCCAGGCCAGTCACCTCAAGGGTGCCTCCCTGCTCCAGCACCTGGCAGCCCAAGGACCGCGCCAATCCGATGCTGGCCTGGCAATCTCCGGCCGGGGAGAAGTTCTCGATCCTGGAGGTGCCGGCGCTGCAGGCCGCCAGGAGGGCGGCCCGATGGGCGATCGCCTTGTCGCTCGGGACCTGGCACCGACCGGAGAGCGGACGCTGCGCTCGGCCGGTGATCGCGGTGCTCATGCCGGTCCCAACAGGAGAGCGCGGTCCGCTCGACCACGGCCCAGCGCCGCCTCCAGTGCTCCCGGACCGCCGGCCAGGGCGACCTCCAAGCGCTCCATCTCCTGCCGGAACTCTCTCAAGGCCGCTTCCAGCTGGCCCCGGTTGGCGCTGGCGAAGGCTGCCACCATCTTGGAATCGCTGGCGGCCAGCCTGGTCGAGCTCCGGTAGCCGGTGCCGACCAGCTTTCGGGCCAGCGGGAGGTCGCCCCCACCGTCGGCCGCGACCACCGCCAGGGCGCTCGCCACCAGGTGGGGCAGATGACTGCTCCGGGCCACCAGCCGGTCGTGATCCTCCGCCCCGACGACCAGAGCCTGGGCACCGCAGGCACTCACCAGCCTGGTCGCCAGCACCACCGCCTCTTGGTCAGTGCGGCAAGGGCTGAGCGCGAAGATCGCCTCGCGCAGGGCACCGGGTACGGCTGCCTGGGGCCCGGAGGCTTCGCTGCCGGCCATCGGATGACCGCCGACGGCATGGACGCCAGCGGGCACCAGCCGCGCCATCGCCGCCACCACCGCGGTTTTGGCGCTGCCGGTGTCCAGAAGCAGCGCTCCCTGGCGGACCCGAGGCCCGAACTCCTCCAGCCAGGCGAGGATATCGGTCAGGGGAATCGCCAGCACCACCGTGTTGGCGGTGAGGACGCTGGACGGGTCGTTCAGGACCCGGTCGCCGCCGCCCAGCGCGATCGAGGCCAGCGCCACCTCCGGGTCCGCGTCGTACAGCGCGACCGACCCGACCCCCGCTTTCTGGCCGGCCTCAAGCAGGGCCGCCCCGACCATGGTGCCCACCTGGCCAGCGCCGACGATGGCGACGTCGCCGATGGTGCTCACGCTATCTGCCGGCCCACGGACTCGGCCACCTTGCGGGCTGCCACCATCAGCTCCCCGAAGGCCTTGGGGTTGAGGGACTGGGCACCGTCGGAGAGAGCCTCGCTGGGATTGGGATGGACCTCGACCAGTAGCCCGTCGGCCCCGGCGGCGACCGCAGCCAGTCCGATAGCCCTGACGTACTCGTAGCGCCCCGCCGCATGGCTGGGGTCAACCACCACCGGCAGCGAGGTCATTCGCTTCAGCACCGGCACCGAGGTGATGTCCAGGCTGAACCTCACCAGCGGCTCGAAGCTCCGGATCCCCCGCTCGCAGAGAGCGACCTGGAGGTTGCCCCCGGCGAGGACGTACTCGGCGGCCTGGAGCCACTCCTCCAGGGTGGCGGACATCCCCCGCTTCAGCAGCACCGGCCGGTCCACCTGGGAGCAGGCCTGGAGCAGCCGGTAGTTCTGCATGTTGCGGGCGCCGATCTGGAGCATGTCGGCGTGCCGGGCGACCAGCTCCACGTCCTCCGGGGCCAGCACCTCGGTCACCACCGCCAGACCGAGGTCGTCCGCCACCTCGCGCAGCATCTTCAGACCATCACCGCCCAGCCCCTGGAAGGCGTACGGCGAAGTCCTCGGCTTGAAGGCTCCGCCCCTTAGCACCTTTACCCCCTGGGCAGCCACCGCCTCCGCCGCCGCCTGCAACTGGCTGCGACTCTCAACTGCGCAGGGGCCGGCCATCACCAGTACCCCGGCCCCGCCCAGCTGGGCTCCTCCGGGCAGCTCGATGACCCGGTCGTCCGGGTGAAAGTCGCGGCTGGCGAGTGGATAGTCATGGAGGACCCGGACCACCCTCTCCACCCCGTCCAGGAGTCCCAGGACATCGAGGTCGGAGTCGGTCTCATGGCCGGCCAGCCCGACCACCGTGCGCTCGGTACCTTGGTTGACCTGGGCGGTGAGCCCCAGCGACTGGATCCTGGCCACCACCGCCCGCACCTGGTCCGGGGTGGCGTGGGCCGACATCACAATCATGAGTTGTCCGCCGCGGTTGGCAGCAGATCGGGCCGAAGCACCCCGGCGCCGCGCAGGTATGCGTGGCGCACCTCGCCCTGGCCCAGGGTTGAGTTGAGCAGCACTAACACCCGCAGGCAGCGAGCGACTCGCCCATCGCCGCCATGCTCGCGGACCACCAGCAGCGGCACGCTCTCGAAGCCATGACTCCTCGCTGCGGCCGCCGGATTGATCCCCTGCAGGTCGTTGGGCACGGTGAAGATCGCGGCCGCGATGTCCCCGGTGGTGGCGCGGTTGTCCTGCAGGATCTGATCCAGCATCTCCCCCACCGCCTCGGCCAGCGAGGCGGCGTCAGCCGGGTCGTCGAGGCTGGTCGCCCCGCGCACGCCGCGACAGGCGCTGCTCCCGACCACGCCGGCCGATGGCCCTTGTGGCCCGAGTCTGATTTTGTCCATCTCCACTCCTCGGTCTCCTCTTGACATTTGGGGAGCGGGACCGGGACTAGACCAAAAAAGGCGCGGAGCCCGCTCCACGCCTTCCGTTGCTCGCCGCGACCTGGGTACTACCCGGGAGAGCCGCCCACGGAAGGCGTGCTGGTGTTCACGTATCGATACGTAAACAAGCTCAGGCCT
>JBARIA010000115.1:0-7609 GCA_049799515.1 Candidatus Dormiibacterota bacterium
CCCCGCCCCTTCCTTTTGTGCTAGGGACCGAGGAGTCGTGTCCCAAACGAGGCGACCAAAAGCGAGCTCAGCCCGAGCCCCAACGCCAGGCCGGAGCCGGGCCCAAGAATCCAGCCCCGCAGGATCCCCGCCAATACCTTCACCTGAACTGTCTCCCGGCCCCGAGCCAACCCGGCACCCGCCATCCCCCCCACCAGCGCCTGGTTGAGCGAAGTGAAGTAGCCCAGTCCGACCGCCACCAACACCACCGCCGCCTGGACCAGCTGGGCCGCGGCCGCCATCACCCGATCGACCCGGACGATGTCGAAGGCGACCCGGTTCAGCAATGGCTTCCCCCAGATCAGAACACCGGCGGCGAGACCCAGTCCCCCGAGCACCCCGGCCGGGGTCGCCGAGAGCACTCGGGCACCCACCAGGGCACCGGTGGCATTCGCGACGTCGTTGGCCCCCATGGCAAAAGAGGCGCAGAGCCCGACCACCAGCAGAGCCGAACCGCCAAGTCGCCAAATGGGCGCCATCCTGCCGGGCGGCCGGCCGGCCAGGGTCTCCCGTAACCAGTCCAGGAGCCGCGTCAGCCCGAATCCCAGGGCCACCGCGACCAGCGGTGCCAGAATCCAGAGCAGAACCAGGGTGGCAATTGCCTGCCAGCGAACTCCTGCGCCGGAGCCCAGGGCAACCCCCACCAACGAGAAAACCAGAAGCTGGATGGTGGAGGTTGGGACTCGGAGCCGATTGTAGGCGGTGGTCAGGCCAAACGCCAGAGCCAGCACCAGGATCTCGTCCGATAGGGTCAGTCGGTGCTGGACCAGGCCCGTGCCTACCCGGGCCTCCACCGCGTGGCTGGCCAAGGCCGCCCCCAGGAAAGCCAGGGGTGCCATCAGCAGCAGCGCCCGCCTGGCGCTCACCAGACCCAGGGCGTGAGGCATGCCCATGCAGGCGCCGGTGTAGTGGGCGCCGATACTAGCGGCGAAGCCCAAAGCCAGGGCGGCCAGGATCAACTCTGCGGCCATCGGAGCTGACGCTACCCGGTTTGTAGCTGCCAGCCGGGTAGCGCCCTTACCGGCTCCAGATCGGGGTCCCGTCCGGCGCTCTGAGCGAGGGCGGGGTTGAGAGCGGTCGCCTCTACCACCTCGGACAGGGCTCCGGGCAGGTTGCCGGTTCGCGCCCGGGCACAGGCGAGGGCATAGTGGGCCATGCCCCGGGCCGGGCCGGGCAGCTCCAGAGCCTCGGCCAGGGCCACCCCGGATCCGTGAAGTCGCAGCGCGCGCTCTTCCAGCCCCTGGCTGAGCCAGTACTCGCCGAGATGGCCTCCTGGGTGCCAGAATCCACGAACCACTGTCTGCAGCCAAAGTGGACGTCCCTTGAGCCAGGGCAGCCTGCCAGGGTCCGTTAGGTCAGCTTCCGGAACCTCCCAGAGGAGGTCGATCAGCTCGGTCGAGGTCGACCGGCTGTCCATCAGAACCTGCTCCGATGTGGAGTCCGAAAATCTCTGGTATTCCTCGGCGGAGGCGTGGTCAACCTCCACGAAGGTCGGGGGCGTGTTGCCATCCCGGGCCGCCCTGAGCCGGACCACCTGCTGAGCCTTGAACTCGGTGTTGTGGGCCACCAGAGGCGAAAGCGCCCAAGCCAAGGCGCTCACTGGTGATTTCCGGTCGGAGGCGTCCTGGCCCAGCAAGGCCCCCTCTTCGGCGGCAGCCACCAGCCGCACCATCGCGGTGACCGACTCTCGCAATTCGACTTTCGTCACGTCTTGCCTCCCCTACACCAGCGCATCGAATTCAGAGTTGGACGCCGGGAGACCGGACGGTTCCGGAACCGGCGGGCGGTAGGCGCGGAATTGAATTGACCCGGGGTTCGCTGCGATCTCCACCTGGGAGAGGCCGGCTTTCTGGAGCCGCTGCTGGAGACCCCGACGGCTGACAGGAGTGCAAACGTCGTCCAGGTGGATGAGCCGAAAACGCCAGCCGCCCGAGCTGTCTCTGGCCACGAACAATCCCCCCGGCCTTAGCACCCGCGCCACTTCAGAGAAGAGCTGATCCTGGGCCTGAGCGGAGCGCAGGTGGTGCAGCATGGTGAAGCAAACCACTGCTGAGAATGAGCCGCCCCCGCAAGGAATCTTGGTTGCGTCCCCCAGGATCACGTTCAGCGACTCCCCGAACTCGAGTCGGAGATGGTCGACCAGCCCAGGGTCGCTTTCCAGGGCAACCAGTTCCGGTGCCATCTTCAGCAGCGCCCGGGTGCTGGCGCCGTAGCCCGGTCCCAACTCCAAGACCTTGGACCCAAGCGGCGCTCCGGCCATAACCTCGGGGAGCATCTCGTCCGCCACGAAGTCGGCCCAGCCCTGGGAGCGGCAGAGTCGCTGGTGGTAGCGGTTCATCTGTGGTCCCTTATCGAAACCGTGTAACTCTCTCGCTGCGTAAGTGTAGCATGTGATTCACATAGCTGGGTACGGTGTGTTGCGGCGGGCTATGATGACCCAATGACCAGACCCACCCGGATCGGAAGCGCTCAACAGCCAGACCCGGCCAAATCGGAACACGTTCGGGACCCCCGGCTGCTCCGGGCCGCGGTGACGGTGTTGGCGAAGACCGGATGGGATGGGCTAACCATGGAGGCGGTAGCAGATGAGGCAGGTCTCTCCCGGGTGACTGCCTGGCGACTGGGAGCGAGTCGAGATGCCCTGATCAGCTCTCTGCTGCTGAATCTGGAAGAGGACTACCGTCGGGCGATGTGGCTGGCTCTGACCACTTCAGGATCTGCACGGGATCGGATCGAGCTGGCCCTCCTGGCGCTGTTCGACGTGGTGGAGGATCACCTTCCCTTGCTGATGGCCTCCGATCAGGTCTTCCACCGCCCCAGCATCAGCGGCCTGAATTTCAATGAGCCGTTCTCGCGAATCTTTCGAGACGGCCTTGAAGACGGCAGCTTGTCCCCTTTGGAGGGCGACGCCGATCTGGCAGCCGACCTCCTCTTCAACGCCGCCTGCTGGCCCTACGTGCATCTCCGAGGACGTCACCGTTGGGGGCGGGAGAAGCTTCGCTCTCAGTTGATTGCCCTGCTCATGCCCCGGGCAGCGGATTCCGGCTGAGTTGGCGCCGTAACCGTGTAGCCTCGGCTCCAATCAACTCCGCTACCCGACCACTCAGGAGCATGGGTATCGGAGCCCTGGAGGAACCAGTGGATGTCGTCGAGGCGTCCTGATCCTGAAGCAGAAGCTCTGGCCGAGCGCTGGGTCGGCCTCTATGGAGACCTTGCCTTGCGAACCGCCTACCTATTCCTCCGAGACCGCGGCCTGGCCGAGGACTGTGTCCAGGACGCCTTCGTGAGTGCCTGGAAGGCTCGCGCCAGTCTCCGCGATCCTGGGGCCGAGCGCGCCTGGCTGATGACGATCATCGCGAACACCGCCCGCTCCCACCTTCGCCGCCGGATCCCGATTCCCACCGACACCGTGGCGGCCGACCCGTCTCTCCGAGACCCCTTCAGCGAGCTGGCCCTGTCGTCCGATCTGCGCCGGGCCCTCGACCAGCTCCCGACAGACCAGCGGGAGGTGATCGTCCTGCGCGTCTACCTCGATCTCTCGGTGGAGGAGACAGCGCGCTCGCTCAAGGTGGCCGAGGGTACTGTCAAGTCCCGCCTCAGCCGCGCCTTGGAGGCACTACGCCTGCTATGGATCCCGACGACCGACTGACCGAGGAGCTGGCCGAGGAGCTGCGCCGCTCGTTGGCGGAGATGCGACTGCACCCAGAGTTTCGCGAGGAGCTGAAGGGACGGCTGCTGGCCACTCCTGAGAGCCGGTGGCAGCGCTGGTGGAGTGCCTGGCCGGCCCTGACCCGTCACCGGGGCGCTGCGGCAGGCGTCGCGGTCGCAGTGATCGCGGCGGCGGTACTGGTTCCTCTGGCGGCGCTCAACCACTCCCAGCCCTCAACTGTCCGCCAATTCCAGGTGACGATTCCGCCCGGAGTGAGCGGCGCCCATGCCGCTGATGCCGCCCCGCTGACTTGCCACAGCGGAACCGTCCACCTAACCGTGGCGCCCGGGCAGGCGACCCTGGCCCCCGGTCAGAGCGCCACGTTCGCGGTCTCGGTGACCGGATCGTCGTGCCCTTTGGGAGCGTCGGTCACCGGGCCCTCCAAGGCCAGCATCTCGATCAGGCCGGTCCCGTCTCCCTCGAGCGCTGCCGGCGGGGTGGCCAAGGCTGACTTCGAAGTAATCTGGAGCGGCCGCAGCATCGCCATCGGCCCGGCAAGCGGAGGCTCCGTGGGTTCCGGTTCGAGCGGGACGGGGAAACTCGCTGCAGGGACCTACACCGTGACCGTGAGCGTGCCGCCGTCGAGCGCCCGGGCCTCCATCTCGATCACGATCAACGGCTGATACCCCAGCTCCGGACGAAGTTCGTCCCCTCCTTCTCAGTGCCTGGAGATGGGCAGGGGCTGAGCCCGTTCTCCCCTCGGTCATGGGTGACAATGGCCCAGCACCATGGCTGCGATCCTCACCTTGCTTACCGACTTTGGCTCGGCCGACGGGTACGTCGGGGCCCTCAAGGGAGCGATCGCGCGGGTTGCTCCCCAACTCCGGGTGGTGACCATCACCCACGGGGTTCCGCCCCACGACATAGGTGCCGGAGCCTACTGGCTGGGCGCCTCGGCGCCCGCCTTCCCCCATGGAACGGTCCACTGCGTAGTGGTCGATCCTGGGGTGGGGACCGATCGCCCACTGGTGGCCGCCCGGGTCGATCGCCAGCTGGTGGTCGCCCCTGACAACGGCCTGTTGCACTTCCTCTGGAGCCGCGGGCAGGACCGGATGGCGGTACGGGTCGATACCAGCAGTCTCGATCCTCGACGGATCAGCTCCACTTTCCACGGCCGTGACGTGATCGGACCGCTAGCGGCCCGCCTGGCGGCTGGCAGCGTCCGTTTCGAGGACCTGGGAGCGCGGATCGCGAGTCCCCAACTGGTCAGCGAATTCCTTCCCCAGGGGGACAGTGCTGGCAGCACCGCCAGGGTCCTGGTGGTCGACCGCTTCGGTAACGTCATCCTCACGGTCTCGAGGACCCCGTGGTACGCGCCCCTGCCGGCCAGCGTGTGCCTCAGCAACGGTCGGGTGATCTCCGCGCTGGTGCGGACCTACGGTGAGATCGAGAGTGACTTCGCGATGCTCTGGAACAGCGCCGACCACCTGGAGATAGCCGGCAAGGGAATGAGTGCGGCGGCGCTCCTGAACCTCCATCCCGGTGACCGGGTGAGGGTCGCCTGGGCGGCCGCCGAGTCCGAACCGACGGTCAGGACCGGCACGCGGTCCTTCGCGTCTTGATCGGCGCGCTGGCCGCTTCGGCGAAACAAGCTCGCGCCCTGGACGAAGCCGCCGGGCGACTCGGGGTCTCGATGGACGCTCTCATGGCGCTCGCCAGCTTTCAGTGCGCCCGTCTGGCGCACCGTCGGCTCCACGACCTCCCAGCGAAATCCCACGTGGCAGTGCTGGCGGGCCGGGGCAACAACGGTGGCGACGGCCTCGGATGCGCGCGCCACCTGTCCAGCTGGGGCTGGGTCGTCAGGACGGTCGCCCTGGGCGACCTTGCCGATACGACCACTAGCTACTCTCTTCAGGCACGGGCTGCTCAGGCCGCGGGAGTGGATCTGCGACCGGCTGGTGACCGCGCTGAGTCGGTCATTGATTGGGCGCTAGAAGGTGCCGGATTGATCATCGACGGAGTGCTGGGAACGGGTGGTTACGGCCCGGTTCGCGGAACTGTCGCGGACGCGGTCCGGCGTATCAACGCCTCCACATCGGAGGTACTGGCGATCGATGTCCCCAGCGGCCTGGATGCAACTGCTGGTGAAACCAAGGGTGACTGCGTACGCGCGGATGTGACATTGATGTTGGGGGCGCCCAAATCTGGCTGCCTCAGCTTGGACTCCTCTCCCCTAGTCGGTCGGCTCTGGCTGGCTGACATCGGCGTCCCGGAGCAGGCGTATCGGGAGGTTGGACTGGCGCCGCCGAATTTCACTGGTGGTAGCCTGAAGCCATTCGAGCCAACGAGCGAGCCTTACGTCTAACCACCGTGCGCAGCGCGGTCGGGAATCCAGACCAGGGTCTGATGAGGGAGATCCCGGGCATCGTCGACCGAGCCTGGCGGGCGCACACCTTGCGCGCTGACGGTCCGCCGGTTATGCTTGCGCCAGCTCGCGTGTCAATACACGCAACGTCATGAATACCGTCCTAGAAAGACCCCAGATCGCCGCGAGCACGCTGGAAGACCTTGGCCGCCAGCACCTCGATGCCTTAGTCACCTACGCCCTGCACCTCACCGGTACCTCCGAGGATGCGGTCGAGTATGTGACGGCCGGCTTGTTTCACGCTCGGCATTTCCCAGCCGCGGCGCTGCAGCGTGACGGACGAGCGATCCTCTACCGGGCGGTGACCCGCGCCGCCCGCCAAAACCAGCACTATCCGCCGCAGCGCCGAGGGGTGGCGCGCCTCTTTGCCAAGCGGCCGACCCTAATCAGCCTCGGTCCGGCAGCCGCTGACGCGGCGCGCATCAACACCGCTAAGCGAGCACTCTTGGCAACCGAATTCAGTCGGCGAGGGGCGCTCCTGCTACGCGACCTGGTCAAGCTTTCGTACCGAGAAATTGGGGTGGCGATGGAGTGTTCGCCAGAGGCTGCGTCCCGACTGGTGGCCTCGGCCCGGCGTGAATTTGGCAGTATTTATCGCGATATTTCTATATGAAATGCAGTCTCCTCACGCTTAGCTGTGCGCTAGATGGGGAGCTTTCGCGAGAGCGCCAGTTAGAGTTGGACGCTCACCTCATCACCTGCGAACGCTGCAAGACAGGGATGCGCTACCTGCGCGAGGAGACCGAACGGATTTCGCTGCTGGCGCCGGTCCGGCTCTCCCCGGACAAGGCCACCGCCCTCCTCGAGCGCTCCCGGGTGTTGGTCTCGGTCAACAGCCCAGGCGTGCTCGTTCCAGGCGACTCGCCCGAGGAAACGGTCTCCGAGCCGGTGCTGGCCGCTCCAGATCCCTTTGGAGCCCTGGGGATTGGTGCCGCCATCCTCGACCTCCCTGCGGCCCCGGAGCCAACCGCCAGTCCCGCTCCCTTTGAGCAGGTCGAGGAAGCGCCCGAAGATCCGGCCGCCGAGGAATCGGAGGAATCGGAACCGGAGCTCGAACACGGCAGCACATTCGAAGCCGAAGAGGCCGATCGTTCCACCCCCGACGCTCTGGCGGCAGTTCCGGAGGAGTTGTGGCTCGCCGACACTCCCGAAGAAGCTTCGGTCGAGAGCAGCGGGGACGGCCCTGACACAGCTGACGAAGAGTCGACGCCGAGCCTCAGGGCGGAAGATGCCGACGTTTCCAGTGCCGCGGCTACCTTGATCGATACTCCCCCCGCTGAGCCGTCTCCCACCCCGGACGAAGGATCGGTGAAGGATCGCCGCCCCAGCACCATGGTGGTCCCTGGCTGGGAGCCAGCCACCGAGCTCAAGATGCCCTGGGGCGACATCCCAGCAGCCGCCCCGGCGCCCGATACCTGGGCTCCCGACGTGGCCGCGATCGCCGGGCTTCCGGTATCGCGAGGGACCCCGCTGCCACCCCCTGCGCCATTCCCGGC
>JBARIA010000116.1:0-11147 GCA_049799515.1 Candidatus Dormiibacterota bacterium
GGAGCGGGCATGGCAGAGCCTCCGCGAACAGTGGAATCACACCGAGACACGCTCGGCTTGTCGTGGGGGCTGCCATGACGTGGAGCGATTTCGTAGTAGAGACATGGAAGGCGCAGTCGAGCTGACGCCACTTTTCTTAACCGCCCCCCTCGTCCTGAGCCAACTAGGCACGCTAGGACGATGTGCACCTAGTTGTAGAGGCTTGACGGTCGTCTCACCGTGCTTGAGCAGTGAGTGGGTCGTCTAGCCACCGGTATACACTCCAAGCGATCATTAGGAGATCGATGCGTGGCCGGTACGCGGATCGAGCTACTCGTCACCGTGAAGGCCTACCCATGCATCCCTCCAGCGATAGGGTGTCACATTAGGGTGTCAAAACGGGGTGGGAAGCACTCAATGGCAACCCCGTGAACTCAAGTTTTGGGCAGCTGGAGGATGTGGTCGGGAAGGGCGGATTTGAACCGCCGACCTCACGGTCCCGAACCGTGCACTCTAACCGGACTGAGCTACTTCCCGAGGGCGCACAGTATACCCAGCGCTGAAGTGGGCCCAGGCCGCTCGTGATCGTAGACTGGCGTCCCGATGGCCATCTACCTGATCCGCCACGGCGAGACCGTTTGGGCCCTCGATCACCGTCACACCGGGACCTCGGACATCCCGCTCACCGCGAGAGGCGAGGAGCAGGCGAGGGAGTTGAGCGCCAGGCTCACGGGCATCGAGTTCGCCAGGGTGTTGGCCAGCCCGATGCAGCGAGCTCGCGTGACGGCGGAGTTGGCCGGAGTCCGGCCGATGGCCGAGATCTCACCTCTGCTTATGGAGTTCAACTACGGGGCGTACGAGGGAATCACCAGCGCGGAAATCCAGCAAAGCCGGCCCGACTGGGATATCTGGCGGGACGGCTGCCCGGGCGGGGAGTCCCCCCAGCAGGTGCTGGACCGCAGCCGCCGCTTGCTCCAGGAGCTCGGCCCTCAAGAGAACAAGAACTTCGCCCTCTTCGCCCATGGTCACGTGCTTCGGGCAGTGGCCGTCGCCTACCTGGGCCTGTCCCTCGACCTCTGTCGGCATCTGGTGTTGAGGGTCGCCTCGATCTCGATCCTCAGCCAGGAGAATGGGATCCCGGCCATCGATGCCTGGGACCTGACCTAGTCGCTCAGGCGGCTCGCAGACGGGACAGCAGCCGTTCGGTCCGGGCCGAGCCCCGCAGCAGCTCGCCGGTGACTCTGGCCATGGCGAACTCGTAGGTCGGGGCCACCCGGAGCGCCCGCGGCAGGGCCGGCCGGGCCGAGCGCAGGCCCCCAGTCAGAACGCGGTAGGCCGCCTCGTGGACTGGACTCCAACGGATCTCGAACCGGTCGCGTACCCGCGGCGGCAGCATTCCGGCTGTGATCAAGGAGGTGAGTTTGGCCAGGACCGGGCCCCGCACCCCGGGGGCCAGGATCACGCTGGCCACCAGGCGAGACCCCGGGCCTGGGAGGGCGACCCCGCTGCGCAGCTGGCGCTCGATCCAGCCCCGCATCTGGGATTCCGATGTCCAGGTGGTGCCTGGGGTGAGGCCCATCAGCTTGGCGACAGCGTCCCACTCTCTGACGAAGCGGTCGCCCTGCCCGGTACTTATGGCGCCAACCACGGCCCGGTAAGTGGTCAGCATGGCGTCGATCAGCGAGGCATGGACCCACAGCAGCAGCAGCTGGTCCTGCGCGTGGTAGGCGGTGCCGGGCGCCCACGCCGAGGTGGCGTGGTCTTCAGGCAGATCACCCTGAACCTTGCGGTGGACCCGGTTCACCCCTCTGATGGCAGCCTGTGCCTCCTCGGTGGTTCCAAACACGACCGTGCTGACCCAACCCGCCGTGCGCTGGAAGCGCCCGATCGGGTCCTTGGCGAAGTCGCTGTGATCGAGCGCTCCCTGGGCGACCAGGGGATGGGCCGACTGCATCAGCAGGGCCCTGGCCGCTCCCAGGATCAGCAGTGGCTCCCGCATCACCTCCCAGGTGGCGCTGCGGGGCCCAAACAGGCCAGCCTCCGGCTGCTGGTCTCGGAGCGGGAAGCTCCCGGGTGGAGGCAGACCGGCAGCCAGCACCCGCAACAGGGCAGCTCGCGACGCAGGGACCGAGTTCACTTCCCTAGCCTACCCGGCCCGCGGCACCCCGCCCTGCCCTCCGTTCGACGGTTGACGGCGTTTTGAGCCAGCGCCTAAGGTCAGGCGATGTCTGCTCTGCCGCCGGTGGCCGAGCTCCTTGCCCCCTTCTCTTCGTGGCTGGGTCGCTGGGAGGGGGAGGGTCGCGGGCTGTGGGAAGCCGATCCGCCGTTTCGCTACCGCGAGAGCCTGACCATCGAGTCGGTGCCGAATCGGTCCCTGCTGCGCCTCGTCCAGCGCACCTCGGTGCTGGAGTCCGGCGAGTTGAGTCACTCCGAAACAGCATTCCTGCGGCTACTCCCGGACCAGGCGGTAGAGCTCGTCCTGGCGGCTCCGTCGGGGTACGTTGAGCTGCACACCGGTCGGCTGCGTAACGGAGTGTTGGCGCTGCAGCTGTACACACTCAGCGCCTCGCCGACGGCGCGCCCGTTGCGGTTAGTGAAGCGAACCCTGGAGCTCGACCGCGACCTCCTGCGCACCGCCGTGGGCATTGCGGTCGGCGATGAGGAGGTCACGCCGCACGTGCAGGCTCGGCTGCACCGAGGGTTGCCCGGGGAGTGAATTCGGTCAGAAGACCGGAATCAAATCCTCTTCTGAGAAGTTGGCGACTTCTTCGCCGGTGATACCCACCTCGGGCATCGCCGGGAAGGCGATTCCGTGCTTCTCGACGATGGTCTTCATCTTCAGCATCGCCTGCCGCCAGTTCTCGGTTTTCTGCTCCAAGGTAGCCACACCGAGTCCCGCGCCCCTGGCGATGTCCTCCATCTTGTGGTGCACATCGGCAAAGTCCGGGGGAATGATCCAGAACTGATCCGGCGGCTCGAACAGGATCATCGACAAGAACACGAAACCCGCGCGCAACTGGCGGGTGACCAGCCGCTTTTCTTCTGCGCTGATGGTCTTGAAATGGTTCTCCAGCATCCGCATGCAGATGGCCTGGTGGCGCGCCTCGTCCTTGCCGATGTTGCGAAATGCCTGCTGGAAAACTGGGTGGGAGGAGTGCTTGAACATGTGGTGGAAGAGGGTGGAAGAGGCAACCTCGCCCATCAGGAATGAGGAGAAGAGGATCGCCAGCGGGTACTTGTAGAGAGCTTTGCTGTAGCCGTTCCAGTAGCGGGCCCCGTTGTAGTAGAGCCATTTGAGGTTGCGCACCGCCAAGTACTCCAGCTCGGTTTTGGGCTGGAAGCTGATGGGGCCATCCTCCCGCAGGGTCTGGATCATCCGGCCGCAGACCTCCTCGTGGTTCTGCTCGTCGCGCACCACCGAGAAGAGGCAGCGCCGGACGGGGTCCTCCTCGTGCAGTTCGTAGCTGCGCACCATGGCCTTGGCGAAGACGGCCGGGCCGGAGGCGTCGAAGTTGGCCAGGACCCCGAACCAGTACATCATCCCGAGCCGCTCCTCCTCATTCCACTCGCCCGGGTCTAGTTCGTTCCAGGGAAGGTTGGAGGGGTTCCAGGCGTCGCGCTTGGACTTCTCGTAGATGTCGGCGAGCTGCGGGGTCTCCTCATGCCACTCGATCGGGAAGATGTTGCCCGCCTCGATCTCCGGGGGCAGACCCAGAAAGTCGAGAACGATGTCCTCGTGGTTGCTGTTCACCGAGCTCATGGGCTTCTCCGGTTGGGGCTGAACGTTGCCCATCGTACGGCCACCCCCGCTCGGCCATCTGGGCCGATCCCAAAGGACGCAACTGCCCCAATTAGGATGGGACCCATGGCCGCAGTGGTGATCAGCCAGCTGGCAGCGATCCTCGAGGCACCCCGGTCCCGCGGAACGAAGGCGAGGCGGTGGCCGAAATGAGCCAGGACCGCTCCTCGCCCGGGGGCGAGCGCCCCCCTGGCCTGTCATCGACCTCCGCTCGCTACCTGGAGGCGACCTACTACATCGCCCATGAAGGGGAGACCGTGCGCCCTTCCCGGATCGCCGAGTGGCTGGGGGTGAGCGCACCTACCGTCACCGGGGTGATGCAACGGCTGCACGAGCAGGGGTTGGTGGAGTTCAACTCCGACCGCAGCCTGCGCCTGACCCAGGTCGGGGAGCAGCAGGCCTCGGAGGTGGTCCGCCGTCACCGGGTGGTCGAGCGCTGGCTGACCGACGCCTTGGGGCTGGACTGGGCTACCGCAGACCTGGAGGCGGGCCACATGTCGCACTTCTTCTCGGACCTGGTCTTGGAGCGCATCTTCGAGGGGCTGGGGAGACCGACCACCTGCCCTCACGGCAACGAGATCCCGGGAGCCGGGATGCGCGGGCGAGAGCTGGTCAGCCTCTTCGAGCTGGAGCCCGGGGTTCCCGCAGTGATCTCCCGTATCTCAGAGGTGGCGGAGCATGAGGCTCCCCAGCTGCTCCGGCTCCTGGAGCTGGAGGGTCTGAAGCCAGGGGTTCAGGTAGAGGTGCGACGCGAGGCCGGGGCGGAGGCGCTCACGGTGGTGGTGGCGGGACGCCAGACCGCTCTCGGTCTGCGAGCCGCCCAGTCGGTGTGGGTGGAGCGAGCTCGTCCTGATCCTCTCCCGGGACCCGCTGAATCTGCTTGAGGAACATCTCGTAGTCCTCGGGCTTCAGCCACTCCGGGCCCCGCAGCCCTCCGTTCCGCAGCCAATAGGCGGTCATGGTCACGGTCGCGAGCAGCAGCACCCAGGCAGCGATGTCCGGAAGGCCGAAGGAATGGGTCGCCAACGGGAGCACCAAGAGCAGGATCGCGACCAGCCCGTAGACGACCCAGGTCGCCTGTTCGATCCGGGTCATGTAGGGGGGCATCGGAGGCTCTGGAGCCCGCTCCGCCACCGGGTCCCGACTCGGCTGCTCAGTCACCGGGGCATCGTAACGCCACCTTCCTGGGAGCGACCATTCCAGCTGCAGCCAACGAGAATTGCGTTCGACGTTGACATAATGATAACCAGAGCTTATAAATCTCCTATGAATGATGACCAATCTCTGCAAGACATCCTCCGTAAGGTAGCCGCCGGCGAGCTCACTCCTGAAGAGGGCACCGCCCAAATCGAGACCATCCAACAGGGCCGGGTGGCGGTGACCGAGGCCCAAGTTCGCACGGTGCGGGTGGTGGGTGCGCTCCATCCACTGAGGATCACCGGCGACGCCGAGGTCCGCGACGCGGTGGTGACCGGCATGCACGAGGCCCACCGGGAGGGCGACACCCTGGTGATCCGGACCAACAACACCGGTGACGACGAGTCCGGGTTCAGCTTCCGCTGGCCAGGGCGAGCCGGGATTCCTAACTTCGGCTCGGGCCACCCCGAGCGCTCGTTGCGGCCGATCCAGGTCCGGATGAACCCGGGCCTGGCCCTGGAGGTGGAGATGTCGGCGGGGTTGCTCTCGGTTCATGGGGTCAAAGGTCCCATCAAAGCCGACATCCAGGCGGGCAGTGCCAAGCTTGAGGGCTTCGCCAGCCCCTTCGACCTCAAGGTCACCTGGGGCACCGTCTCCGCCACCGGAGTGCTCAAGGAGGGCCAGTCGAAGGTGCGCTGCGAGGCGGGGACCGTGAAGATCGGGCTCGAGGCGGGTTCCAGCGTCAGAGTGCAGGCGCGCAGCACCCTGGGGCGCATCTCCCTTCCTGGGGATGCCGCCGGAATTTCGGATGGCTGGACCATGGGTGGGGAGCAGCGGCAGGCCACCATCGGCTCCGGCGCGGGCCAGTTGGAAGTGGAGACCACCACCGGGGCGGTCTGGGTGGAGGAGGTGGAGGATTGACGGCCAACCACGCCCCTCGCAGCTGCCCGGTTTGCGGGGAGCAGCTGCACCTGACCAGGCTCTCCTGCCAGGGGTGCGGCACCGAGCTCTCCGGCGACTTCGAGAGCTGTGAGTTCTGCGCCCTCTCGTCAGCCGACCGCGAGCTGCTCAAGCTCTTCTTGGGATCCCGGGGCAACCTCAAGGCGATGGAGCGCCAGCTGGGGGTCAGCTATCCGACGGTGCGGGCCCGGGTGGACTCGGTGCTGGTGCGCTTGGGAGTTGACGCCCGCGAACCGCAGCCGGAGTCCCGGTTGGGGGTGCTGCAGGCTCTGGCCCGAGGAGAGGTCGACCTGGACCAGGCTCAGGCGCGGCTCAACTCTTGACCCGGGCCGGGGCAGTTCAACTGGCCTCAGCGGAAGCCGTAGAGGCCCTCGTGGAAGTCCCCGCTGGTGGACCAGCGCTGGATCACCTGGTCGACCACCTGGTCGTCGACCACCGTCGCGCCCATGGTCCGGGCGTTACCCTCGACCGCCTCTAGCACCTGACCGCGAACGAATTCGGGCACCCGCTCGAACCGCTCCCTGGCGGAGTCGGTCCAGGTGAGGCCATCTTGATATCGCTTCTCGATTGCGTGGGATACCTCGCCCCACATCTCGAACTTCACCTCCATGATCGCGGGGGTGATGCTGGTGCCGAGTCCCTTCTTCAGGGCGGTGTACTCGACCCGCCAGCGGGTCAGCTCCCGGCAGAAGGCCGGAACCTCCATCAGCCGGCTCTCGGCCTCCTCGGTCCAGGTGAAGGTAGGCATCCCGGTTCGGTCACTGAGCGGATGACCGTAGCCGAGCTTCTTGCCCAGGCCGTCGACGAACTTGGAGTCGATCTCCTCCACTCCTCGTCGGGCCGCCCGGTGCTCGACCACGTTCTGGGCCATCTCCTGAGCCTTGTCCGGAGTCACATGGCTGGTGTCCGCGGCCGAGCGCGCCTTGCGCATGGCCGCCACATGCGCCTCCAGGTCCCACTTCACGTCGGCCGGCAGCGAAGCCGCCGGAATCGGGCAGCTGGGGGCAGCTCCCTCGGCCGGGGCCTCAGGAGTCGCCTCCGGGAGGGGGAAGGGGCAGCCGGGCTGATCGTCGCTACTCATTGGACCAAGTTTCCGCTAGGGAGGTGGGTTTCTTCAAGGTCAGGATCGGGCAAGGCCGCGGCGCACTCGACTGGCACCGCCGAGACCAGCTGCTCCAGAGCCTCTCGCAGGGCGTCGATCTGCCCTTCCTGAAGCGGCTTGGCGAAGTGGGCGCTGACCGAGCCCAGGTGGTCCGGCGCCGCCGCGTCCAGCCGGGCTCGACCCAGGTCAGTGATGACTGCGAAGTAGCCCCGGGCGTCGCTGGGGCAGGCCTGCCGGAGGACCAGGCCGCTGCGTTCCAGCCTCTCCACCAGTCTGGTCAGGCCACTCCGGCTGAGCAGGACCTGGTCCGCCAACTGGGCCATCCGTAGAGCTCCGCCGTCCGCCTCCTGCAGTTGCACAAGGACGTCGTATTCAGCTAGGGGCAGTTGGTGGGAGGCCACCAACTCCCGTTCCAGGGCCCTGGTGATCACGGTGTGGGCCTTGAGGAAGGCCTTCCAGGCTCCCAGTTGTGCCGAGGTCAGAGATGGGGCCGAGGGCGCCTCACCGGGAGATGGTTGCACGATCAAGCACCTTTGTAATAAGATTGTACAAGCAATTATCGCGCATTTGGATGACAAGCGGTCAGGAGGAAGCTAGATGAGCTGGAAGGTAGACAACGCCCACACGTCGTTGGAGTTCTCAGCACGGCACATGATGGTAAGCACCGTCAAAGGCCATTTCAACCAGTTCAGCGGGCAGGTGGAGATTGATCCCCAGGACCTCACCCGCAGCTGGGTCAAGGCCGAGATCGAGGCCAGCAGTGTCGACACTCGCGAGGACCGGCGGGACGAGCATCTGCGCTCCGCCGACTTCTTTGACGTCGAGAAGTTCCCCTTGATCACCTACCAGAGCGGCAAGATCGAGAGCCGCGGCGGCAACAAGTTCCGGGTCGACGGCGAGCTGACCATCAAGGGAGTGACCCGGCCGATCAAGCTGGAAGTGGAGTTCCTGGGGATGGAGACCAGCCCGTACGGCTTCAAGGTGGCCGGGTTCGAGGCAAGCGGGAAGCTGAGTCGCGAGGACTTCGGACTCACCTGGAACGTGGCGCTGGAGACCGGCGGCTTCATGGTGGGCGACGAGATCAAGCTGCGGATTGACGCCGAGGCCGACGAAGTGGTCGAGGAGACGGTGAAGGTAACCGCCGCGGCGGTGTCTGCCTGAGCCTTCTCAGAGTTCCTGGCCGGCGGGCTGGGCGGCCTCCCCGCCTCCAGCTCGTCGGCCGGACCGCCGCCTCGGCTTCGCGTCGGACTCGGCTTCATCGGCAGCCGGCTCCTCCTCAGCCGTGACCGGGCCGAAGGTGGCGCCGGGGGCCAGCCGCTCGGAGCAGAGAGTTCCGGCCAGGTGGTCCGACTCGTGCTGGACGATCCGGCTCAGCCAGCCGTCGAACTCCCGCTGCATCCCCTTACCCTGGACGTTGCGGTAGCGGACGGTGATCGTGTCGGAGCGGCGCACCAGGCCGCTGTGCTCCGGCATGGATAGGCAACCCTCGGGCGCGTCGACCTCGCCGTTGGCGGAGATGATCTCCGGGTTGCAGATCGCCAGTCGGCGACCTTCGTAGACGATCACGGCCACCTGGACATTGGCGCCTACCTGGGGCGCCGCCAGCCCGACGCCGTTCCACTCCTCGCAGCGTTGGTACATCTCGTCGACCAGGTGGCGCAGCGCGGAATCGAATGTCCTGACCGGAGCGCCCCGGTGGTGCAGCACCGCGGCCGGGTCGAGCACGAGGCGCATGGGGGCCCTTTTGGAGGTCACCGGGACATCTTCGCAGGCAGCTCGGCTGACTCGCCTAGCAGTCGGATTGCTGCCTCCCGGTCGGTTCCGGAAAGACCAGGGAGCTCAGCCAGCGATGTCAGCCTCGAGTAATCGAGGCCGGGTCCGAATACCCGGTGGCAGGCGTCCAGTCGCTCGAGCTCTCCCTGGTCTGGGGGGCTGACCGCCACCACCCCCCGAACCAGGCCCCAGCCGGCGGTCAGGCGCAGTCCCAGCCCGACCAGCTTGCGTCCGTCCACTGCCAGGTCGCTGAAACCCGGGCACCAGGCGCCTTCCACCCGCCCCAGCTCCAGGTGGACGCCGAAGGAGCGCAGCCGATCGTCCAGGAAGCCCCTCAGGGCTGTGGTCAGGCGGTCCAGCGGTCGGGGGCAGGGGTCGGGCAGCCTGGCCACCGCCAGCAAGCTGAGCCAGTGCTCACCGCCGGGACCCACTGTCCCACCGATGGTGCTGGTTCGCACCCGGCCGATACCTTGGATCTGGCGGATCTGGGAGACCAGGGCGGGATTGCGGGCGAGGGCGCTGCCCAGGGTGACCCCCTTGGAAGTGCGTAACAGCTGCAAGGTGACCTCACCCGCCTTTGCGGTGAGCCCGCCCCTGGGGTCAGCCGCGAGCCGGGGATCGTCCTCATCGGTGACCCCAACCACCTGGACCGGCCAGGGGTCAGCTGTCCCGGGGAGGTGGCTCACCGGGACCGGGAATCTCCCGGCGCGACCTTGGCCGGAGGGCGCTGCGCCTCGGTGCCAGCGGCCAGGAGGCGGTGAAGAGTGCTCAGCGAGTGCTTGGCCTGGGCGTCGAGGATCCCCTGCACCCCGAACCGTGCGGCCATCGCTCCCAAGAGACCCCCGGGAAGCTGGTACGCCAGCTGGTATCGAACCTCGGCAGAGTTGGGTCCCAGGGCGGCGCACTCGATCGTAAGAGTCGCCCTCGCCCCGAGAGCATGGCCCCTGCTGGTCAGCAATTGGGGCCGCTCGCAGCTGCCCACCGTCCACTCGCTGTCGGCCACCCGTCCGCCCGCCAGCAGCCGCACCCTCAGGTGGTCGCCGGGCAGCAGAGGGTGGCGCAGGTCCCCGGCGACCTCCCGCACTCCGAAGACCCAGCGGGGCGCATTGCGCACATCCGCCGCGAAGTCCCAAGCCTCCTCTTGGGAGACCGGGACGGTGATCCGACCTCCGGCCTCAGGCATTGGCGATCTGGCACATCTGTACTTCGAGGATATCCCGTAGGGTTGAACTGATGCCGGACGCGGACCCCTCGGTCTCAGATCTCTATTCGAGCTTGGATCGGTTCCTGCAGTGGGACCTGGTCACGGTGACCCCTTGGGGAGCTCCTTCGATCTCGCCGGTGGGAGCTCGCCTGATCCCCGATGAGGCCACCATCTGGACCTCCACCACCGTTGGCTACGCGGCCAAGGTGCGCAACATCCAGGCCAATCCCCGGGTGGCTCTGATGCGGGTACACCCTGAGGAGCCGGCCGTACTGATCCGCGGTGAGGCTCGGGTGCTGGGGGGCGACGGCACCCTCAACCTGGCCCAGCTCTTCCGCCTGATGGGCGGGGCCGGCGGAGCTCGCCGCTTCTTCGCCACCTCCGCCACCGATCCCTTTTGGAGTCGGCTCTACCGCTCCTACTGGCATCGCTTCTTGATCGCGGTGAGGATCGTAGAGATCTCCACAATCGGTCCTGGCGGCTGGGATGCGCTCAAGGTCGCCAGCTGGTCCCGGCCCAAATCCCTGAGCTCCCCGCCGGCGCGTTCACCCCGGCCCGGCCGCCGCAGCGGGCTGGTCGATGCCAAGGGCCGGGCCATGCTGGAGGCGGGCACGCAGGTGGCGCTGGCCACCGTGCGCCGGCCAGGCTCAGCCCCTCTGATCTGGCCGGTTCGGGCAGCTCCCCAAGTCGGCGGCGAGATTCTGGTCGACGCCGGCTTCCCGTTGCCGCCTGGTCAGCTTCCCCACACGTCCTTGGCGGTCCGGGTGATCGACGACACCTTCGAGGTTGCCCAGATGGCCGGCTGGATCGGAACCTTGGAACCGGGCCAGGGCTCTCGCCGGCTGCGGCCGCGTGCAACCTACGGTTTCACCAAGCCACCCGGGGTGGTCGGCGACCTGGCGGCCGGAGTCGCAGCTTTGGTCAAGGCCGCGGGTCTGAGCCATCCATCCAGGGTGAGCTCTCCCGATCTGGCCCGGGCGGTAGAGCTCGGGGGCGCCACAACCGCCCCACAGTTGGAGCTGCCCGAACCGGCCTGGATCCTGCTGGAGCAGATCTTCGCCCGCCGCAATGCCGCTGCTCCGTGGTATGCGGGGATGGCCGCCGTGGTCCCAGATCGACGGTTGAGAAGATCTCTGACGGTCCTTGCCGAGCGCGCCCAGCTGGAGCGCGACTGGGCCCACGGGCTGCTCACC